>SKJJ01000078.1 GCA_007115975.1 Chitinispirillum sp. | reverse complement strand
GTGAGTGGAGTGATGCTTGACTTTTATACAAAGTTGGGCCATTCTGGTTTAACTGTGGATCGCAAGGTTCCCCGAATACTGGCCCGCCTGCTGTTACCAGAAGATTGGATACATTAAAACCCTCTTAACTCCGGCAGTAAGGGGTTCGTTTGAAATTTAGAAAGCACTTTTCTTGTATTCCTTTCTGTCGAACTTATCTTGACTTTATGGCCTTTTTACAAATCTGAATACTTGTTGGTTTTTTAAATGTAACACCTGTAATGTACGGTATACAGGTACTAAAATGATGACGCGTTTTGTCAATGTATCGTTTGGTTTTGATTCGACACATACAATCTGTTTTAAATGTAAACAAAGGAAAGGGGATTTTAAAATGGTGATCCTAAAAGTGGGAATGATTCTAACAGCTGCACTGCTTCAACTTGTCTGCGCTCAACAAGTTTTGTCAATTGATGAAGATGTGTTGTTTCTTTCAGTCGCAATGAGAGAAGGAAGAGACTACAACTCAAAATTTATCCATTCATTTACGGGCGATACATTGCAAAGACATTTTTAAAAAAATTGATGCCAGAACCTTTAGCTATGTTGAAGAGATGCCAAATGGTGAAAAAATGGTTTGTAAGCATGATTTGGAAAAATCAAAAACTATAGCAATGTATTACAAAACTCTATCTAATGCAGAAAATGTATCAGCGGAAGTGAGAATCAAACTGGGAATGGCTGCACATAATAGATCTAAAAGCGAAACAGAGGTTAAATACAAAATGGATGGCATCAATGCAGAAAATCCAATTGCGGAATGTTTGGCCTCGGGCGAATGCAGAATTGAAAAATATTGACAATAAGGAAGCCGCTATACCAAAGGACTGTAACTTAGTTAAAAAATTGCGGTTTGAAAGTGCATTACTGGCAGGATGATAATTGCGGGGCAGCAATACAATGGTCAATACGGGCAGTGAATTCCAAATCAGTCGGCGTTCGCAAAATCTTCAATGGTTTTCCGTTATATAACCCCCAACAAAGTACAAATAGGCTACAGCCATAAACAGGCACAGAAAAAGGCTGAGCACCGGTTCTGAAATTCACACAAGGTTGTTACAATTCCACAGAAAACGATAGAACTGGTTACATCGTACATGGAAACAGACTTGAGTCCTGAGAACCCCTTTTCCTATGTATGGTAAACAATAATAACCTTACATCCTGACCGCCTCTCCCATCCACAGTTTTCGGTCAAGACTTCTGTATTGTATAGCCTCTGCCAGATGGTGTGATCTAATCTGCTCGGAATTGTCAAGATCTGCTGCTGTTCGTGAAACCTTGAGTATCCGGTCGTAGGCGCGGGCAGAAAAACCCAGTTTTTCTATAGCGTTTTTCAGCATGGTCAGACTGCTCTCATCCAGGTTACAGTACTTTCGGATATGGCGTGATTCCATGTGAGCATTGCAGAAGATATTTTTATCCCTGCAGAACCGCTCAGTCTGAATGGATCTGGCGAAATCCACCTGCTTGCGAAGATCGGCTGAGTTCTGACCATATTTTTTTTCTGAGAGCTCTTCATAGGTAAGAGCAGGCACTTCGGCGTGTATGTCGATTCGGTCAAGAAGAGGGCCGGAAATTTTTGACATGTACCGTTGGATCTGGACAGGCGAACAGGTGCATTTGTGGTGACTATCGGTAAAGTAGCCGCACGGGCAAGGATTCAGCGCCACCGCAAGCATGAAACGGGCCGGATAAGAGAGCGACATGGCAGCTCTTGAGATGGTGACTTTGCCGTCCTCAAGCGGTTGGCGAAGGTTCTCAAGTACATTTTTGTTGAATTCCGGCAGTTCATCCAGAAAAAGAACACCGTGATGACTAAGGCTTACTTCCCCAGGGCGCGGGTATGAGCCACCACCGGTAAGCCCGGCATCGCTTATAGTATGATGAGGTGAGCGGTAGGGGCGAATCGCCAGAAGTGGAGTGGATCTGCTCAGAAGTCCTGCCACAGAGTGGATTTTTGTAGTCTCCAGCGCTTCATCTATAGAGAGGTCGGGCAAAATAGTGGGCAGCCGCCTTGCAAGCATGGTTTTGCCCGAACCGGGCGGACCAACCATCAGGATGTTGTGACCTCCCGCAGCTGCAACAAGAAGTGCCCGCTTAATATGCTCTTGCCCCTTGACATCTCTGAAATCCACCCCGTAATTGCGTGCCTGGTTGAAGATGTCGTTAATATCAATTGTAAATGGGTCTATCTCTGCTGAGCCCTGAAGAAAATCGAGCGCTTCGGAGAGGTTTTCCACCGGATAAATCTTTACACCGTTTGCAACTGCAGCTTCCCGGGCATTCTCTTTTGGAACGATCATCCCCTTAACGTTTAGGTTTTTTGCAAAGATTGCCATCGAGAGCATCCCCTTTACTTTTTTAACCGACCCGTCAAGCGAGAGTTCTCCTACAAGCATATACTCCTCAACATTCTCCAGGCGTATCTGTCTTGAAGCCATAAGCAGCCCAACGGCAATGGGCAGATCAAATGCAGACCCCTCTTTGCGAACATCTGCGGGGGCCATGTTGATAGTCACTTTTCGGGTGGGAAATTCAAATCCACAGTTTTTTACCGCAGATAAAACTCTCTCCCGGGATTCCTTGATTGCTCCATCGGGAAGTCCGACAATGGTGAAACTGGGGAGCATATCCGAAATATCGGCTTCTATCCCCACTTCAAATGCATCAATTCCCAAAACGGCCATGGAACGGAGTTTGGCAAGCATAGCAGTAGCCCCGTCTGGTTAATGTTTTTTTGACTGTCTGTTTCTGAGATTGTAAGGGAATGGGAACAAAAATAGAGATGAATATATATGAAAAATTAGTTTGGTAAAATGGAGAAAACAACAGTTTTTTATCAGATCTCCGGGGGGAAGGTGAACTATCCCCCTGATGCTCATTTTTGTGCTCCTCCACGGTGTGCCCTACGCGCCCTTGCCCGTTTTGTTCTCCCGTTCACACCCTCCCCTCTGAAAAAAGATGTGAATACGAACTTAACGCACGAAACGTCTCAGGGGTGATATTTTTCTACCAATGTATCATTCCACTCAGGTAAAATTAACCCCAATGAAACTCAAGGTATCGTTTCTGAGCGCCGATAACGTTCGGCGCCCGGGGTATTCTTTATAGTGGGAGATACTCCTTATGGCAACGGGGTGTTGGGGATCACCATTACCTGATCACTCGCTGACCTTCCAAAAGTTTCCGGAGCATACATCTCCTCAACCTTTGCCGGAGGAACAACAAAACTACCCAACGTTGTAGCCCGAGCGTAGTAGACATATTCATATACCCCGCCATGTACCAGAGTGGAGAAAGCTTCAACCCGCTCATCGCGTATGTTTTGATGCTCATACCAGGGACGTGACCACCACCAGAAACGGTTGAGGGTCGACTCTTCAGGAAGTTCCGCCGTTACCGCAAGCGCCGGATTAAGCACTTCAAGACCTGCTGGCAGCGCATCGATCAGTGCCACATGATACCTTCGTCCAGGTGCCACCATCATTACTGTTACCTTTACCCGTGCACCTGCTCTGATCTCCCACACACCGTCTTTCCTTTGCACCACATCTTGTTTGCTATCCCACCCCTCGTAATGGCGCTGCACATGGAAACCATGGTCAGCGGCATCGAGTCGCAGACTTTTTGGAGCGTAGTCCATTCCTATGCGGTAATACATTCTTCCCCTGCCTTGTTTTTGCAGTAGCAGGTTTTGTACCGAGTCCTCATCCGCAAGGGTGTGCATGGGGATATTGATCCGATGAGTTTCGGTGGTGCGTCCTTTGAAAGAGTGGTCGCCTGCATACTGGGGACCAAGCCATACTCTGGCCAGGAAATCGGGTGCAGGTGATTCGTACTTGTTAAAGTAGGTGTCGAGTGCAAGCAGAACAAACCCATTCTCCTGTGTATTACTCCACCGGCCGGCTTTACGGTGGCCAAGCAGTCCGCGTACAAGTTTAGCTATAAGCTCAGAGTCAGACTGCACCTGCATTAATGCTTCAAGAATGACCGCATCCGCTCTGCGTGAGGAGTGGAATACAAGATGCCCATCCTCCTCAGATATACTTTGATTAAACTGAGCGGTACTTGCCGTTTCATGTACACTGTTGTGCAGATGCAAGAGCACTTTATTTACTTCAGGTGTATCTGGTGAACGGGAAAGAGTGTACAAAAGCCAGCCAAGGGATTCCAAACTCCAATCATCAGGGTTTGATTCACTCAATAGGCTTCGGGCCTGGGTTTGGTCGAAATCACCTCCAAGCGAACGCACATAGAGTGAATAGGCGATAATTGTATGGCGAGCGCGGCTGGAATAGGAGTGTGGGATCAGTTGTTTGATATTGACAAGATAGGATTTTGCCCGTTGACTAACCTCCAGAGGAACAGTATACCCCTTTTGCTGTGCGCGGGTGAGGGCATGAATTACGTGGAGTGATGAAAAAGGCATTGACCGTTGACTGGAACTCCAGAACCCGAATCCGCCATCTCTGTTTTGTCGCGTCTGCAACTCCCTGATATCCGAATCCATCTGTTGTTGTATCTCTTGAACAGAGGGAATTTCCGGAACTTGAAAAGTGTTAAGCACATCGCTCAGAGCTGCGACAGAGATAATTTTGGAGGCAAGCTGTTCAGAAGAGGTGAATCTGTAATTGTAAAGATAGATAAACGCATCGGTGAGTGCCTGTAGAGCAGTGGAAGAGGTTGAGACCTGCACGCCCCCAAATTGCGGCCATACATCATGGGGCCGTTTTACCAGATGAGAAACAGCTCCATGATCTACGGTGCCATAGGTGGCAAAACTTTCCGTTGTCGCGGGAGTCCACACAGGAATAGAAAAATGGGCTGCATCAGTAAAATTTCCGGATGCTGCGGCTACCTGAAAACGTGCTGTCCCGGCAGTTATGGTCGATGCAGGAAAACGTACCTCCACTCGGTCGTTGGCAGGTACAGTTACCTTGTAACCCTGGGATTTAAGAGTTACATTATGAGCCCGTGAAACGATAGCGACTGCCATGTTGTGGTCTGTCTGATTCTGCAAAACAACCGGCAGCTCCAAAGAGTCGCCAAAGTTAAGAAATCTGGGCGGGCTTGGGCGAACCATTAGCGGTAAACGGGCAGTGATGTTATTTTCGGTTATGCCGAAGTTTTTAGCACCGTCTGCTGCTACTACCATAATACGGTATCGGGTAAGATTATCAGGCAATTTGAAAGAGACGGTAAGCTGACCATTTTTATCGGTAGAGCCGGCAGGGTGAAACGCTGCAAGGGGGTTAAAATTGGTGCGGACTGCTATGGAGGATTGGTCTTCTGCAGAAGGTGGTGCATCTGCCGCTATACCCAATACACCTCTTCTCTGTGCCAGAGCCCTGGGTGCCTCACTCTCCATCATTGCACTGCCCATGAGTACTTCAGAATCATTAGCAAATCCGCCATATCCAAAGAGAGAGGGATCTGCGGCCTGCTTTTCGTGCTGATCAGGTTGTACCATAGTTCTTTTTGAGAGCACTACATAGGGGCGGTTATGCGAGTTGTTTACAAGTGATGGTCTGGTGTTGTAGAACATCTCCAATGGGTCTTTCATCAGGTAATTTGACAAAGAGAGAATTGCTTCGTCCACTATTATAACCGCAACTTCAGCATCGGGCACCGGTCTTCCCCTGCTGTCATTCACCTGGATATCCACATTTGTGCTCTCACCTGGAGCCAGGGCACTTTTATCAGGTGTTGCTGTTATTGCCAGAGTTCGGTTTACAGTGGATATGGGAAGGTTTATTGTCCCTGCGGCAATGGCGGGCTGTTTTGAAGGTACACTATCAGTCTGGCCATCGCCGTCTGTCCGGGGCACAATGCCCGACACATTTACCTGAACATAAAGATTGGGCACGAAACTTTCCCTGATGGGGATAGCGATCTCTTTGTGTGTTTCGGTAAGGGATATGCGGCGTTTCTCAACAATACCCATGCGGTTGAGGAGCAGGTACCCTTCTGCGGGTGCAAAAGGAAGTTGAATAAAAAGTGTTGCGGTATCCCCGGGATTATAGGTGTCCTGGTCCGGAAAGATCATTGCCTTTTGGGTCTCTACTCTGTTTTGTCGTTGAATTCTGTTATCTCGTACCCATCGATTGATTGCAGTTAAATTGTGTCCTCCATGTTCATCCTGAAGCACCGCTGTAATTTTCCAGTTTCCTCCTCTTTGGGGAGTAAACTTCCAGTTTGAGGGATTGTTGCCCGATTGCAAACGGGCCTCATGAGATTCAACTACCGTATCTTTCAAAAAACCACCCTTAAACCTTGTCTCGGTACGCTGAGCCAAAAAATTAATGGATACACCTGAGACAATTTCTCCATCCACATCCGTTACTATCCACTCAACGGGGATCTCCTTCCCGGGTTCATAGTTATAGCGTTCGGTTTTAAGTCCTACATAATACCGTGACGGATGAATCAGCGCACTCTGCTTTGATGTCCACTGCTGCCTGTTTACATCAGTTACTGATGTTTGGATAGTGAGTGAAAGAGGTTGAAAAAGTTCTCCAGAGTTAACAAGAGCGGTTATTGCATGGTTCCCGAGAAAATCTGTTGTACCATCAAATTCTTTACGAATAACCGTTTCGGCTTTACTGGGAATACTCATCCAGTTCCAAAACCAGGGCAGTTGCTCTCCAAAGGAGTACTGCTGTCGATTGGGTGGAGTAAAGAATGCTTGTTCGGTGACCAGTTTCCAGTTTACTGGAGCAGCCGAAAGCCCCCCACCTGCATAGTAGGAACAATTAACATCAGTACGAAACTTTTCACCGGAGAAAAACGGACCTTCTTGCAGGTTAATATTCACCTCAAACTCAGGAGTCCTGAATTCCTGAATTTCAAATGAGTGCTGGAATTGAAATGTACCAAGCTTGAAACGAACCGTTGCCCTTCCCAGATTTGATGTCGAGGGGATGTGAAAGCTCAAATCAAACCCACCAAGCGGTGACAGCATTGTTTGCCCTTTGGTAATAGGGTTACGTCTGGAATCAATTACAGTATAGCTGAGTGGTAAATCAGAATCAAAAAACGCAATGTCTGCCCCGGGGTAATAAGACAGTTTTCGTACCCAGCCCTTGATCTGAACTTTTTCGTCCGGGCGGTAGAATGCACGGTCATCGAAAACGTGAAAAAGTGCACGGTCAGGGCGGTGGTCTCCCTTGATATTGAAGGGGATAAAAGCCGTGTCATTATGGAACACTGCCAAAAGTAACGAACTTTCCCTGTTGTCCAAGTCGAATGCCAAAGAGCCATCGGTGCCTGTGGTCCCCAGAAAGTGTGTATCAGAATAGAGCGATACTCCGGAAAGAGGTGCCGCCTTATCGAGCGATGTAGCCAGTGCCAGAATACTGGAGGGATCCTTCCAGGTGTCAATGCCGATATTGGTACCCTGCAGCCATGTCAACAAGGCGGGCCGGTAATCTCCAAGAAATTTTTTCTCTGTTCCTTGCATATGATCAGCAGCAGAGATCCGTACTATCAGGTGCCCTTTACCTTCAGAGAGATACTCTTTAAGGCAAATTTCAGAAACGATACGACTGTTGAGTTTCCCCTGCAGTGCAATGGTATCGGTCAATATGAGTGTTCCCGGTATCTCTTTTAGCCACGCGCTGTCATTGGAGCGGTGTCCATGTGCGTAGCGCCAGTAATTAGTTGAATACTGCGGCCAATCTTTGGGTTGTACCCGCCAGAGATGTACTGCCACAGAAGAGTAATTTACGGTGCTGATCTGTACTGAAGGGTCCGCTACAGGGTCGACTAAAGAGATGTTTGAATAGTTATGATCCAAGCGTGGTATACTGTTTCCGACATAAAGTGTAAAACGGTTTTGGCCGCTGAGGTGCTGCCCAAACAGATCCCGTATTTCACGTGAAAATTCAATTTCAAATTGTGTGGCCGGCTTTTTGTGCCCCTTAATGGTGATACCTCTTTCTGAAGAGTATAGGTGCAGCCCTTCAACAGCAGGAGTAATTGTAACCATGGAAGAGTCGAAATATTCAGAATCAATTCTGTTATTGGTGCTGAAATGCCATATTTGTTCAGGGTTACAGATGTTATTTGAATTGTCGGAACAGGAACGGCTGCTGATAATCAGCGGCTCGAAAGTTTTGAATGTAAAGCTCTGCTCTGCCGTGGTTTTTCCAGGACCTTCCAGGGATGGGGCTCTCTTGGCAAGTGACACGTGTACGGTTGAAGAGGCGGGAAACCTATGGTCAGGAAAGAGCAGTATCCAGCGATCTTTTCCCGCTTGTTCTGCCTTCGATTGTAGCAGCTCAAAATGGTCGGGAAGCTCCTGAAGTTTTCCGGTACGGAATTGAATCTCTTCGTTCTCTGCTTTCACCGTGATAAATGAAGCGATACTCTCAGAGTGAACCCTCTGGTTAAAAGCAATAAAGATGGGTGCGTCTGTCCTTATCCCTGTTCCGGTGGGGTAGTGACTGCTGACTTTCACCGCAGGGGTGGAAAAGGAGAATCGGCGCTCACCACCTATATTTTTTCCGTCTGTACACGTTGCATTTTTATCGACGATCAGTTCATAGTCGGTTGCCTGGGGAAGCGCTCCCGATTCTGCTTGAAAAATAAGGGTCCGGGTACCCATCCATCTCCATGAACCCTTGGGTTGCGGTGTAAGGGTGACGGGTACTTTTTGTGAAGGATCATCGTGAGAGGTAATTCTCACCATGGGTCTGTTATAGGTGATACTAACATGGGGTGCGTGTTCAACCTCTCCTTGCGGAGCCATCCTCATAACCTTAAGTGGCTCATTGGTATCAATGTCATACGCCTGCGGTGGTGCAAGATCTACACCGGAAGGGAATTCACTCTCAACACTGACACCTGTTCGCGGGAGTGGCTTGGATTTGTCTCTTCGGGTAAACTCAATCGCTGGTTCATCCACGGTTAAGGGTTGAAGTCTGTTAAGAAGTGAATCGGCGGCCTCCCTGCTTAGCGTTGATGTTGTTGCAAGGGGAGTTGAGACATACTCATCATGCCCCTCTGCTTCACGAATCTCTATCACTACATTGTTGGAATCATTTGATGTAGCAGGGAGTATAGAACTGGGGTGAAAAGTCTGTTTTGATGTGCAGAATATCAAAATAATGGGCAGAAGAGCTATCGGGGAAGAGAAAAGGTTTTTGAGGCGCATCATTTTTTCCTGTTTAAGGGTAAGTTCGACTGTATAAAGTATATACTAAATGGTAAAGAGATTTTAGAAAATTGTGTGCTGTGCTATAGTTTATGAAAAAAGTGGGTATAAGCTAAGGCAAGTGAGATTAACACGCGCAAGAGGGGGATGAAAAGGTGTTTTTTTGGATAGGGTGGAGAGCGGACTGGTTACCGATCCCTCCCACACCACCGTACGTGCGGTTTACCGCATATTTGGTGAAATATGCTATCCATGGCAGGTACGGAAGTTGAGAAAAAACATGGGATAAGATCTCTGTCCACGAAAAGGCACGGAACCTAAGAAAGTGGACACATTCTGTTTTCCTGTTTCAGTGTCTTCTGTGCTTTATGTGGACAACTCCTTTCTCCCACTTAGCCTTTAGAATCTGATCGAGTCTTCCCTGCTTTGCCACAAAAAAACAGGATATGATCTTCTGGCCACGGAAAGCACGAAAAGGCACGGAAGCTAAGAAAGAGGACACATTCTGTTTTCCTGTTTCAGTGTCTTCCGTGCTTTCCGTGGACAACTCCTTTCTCCCACTTAGCCTTTAGAATCTGATCGAGTCTTCCGTGCTAATACCAGCTAGTCTGCTATGTCATTCAGGGATTTGTACTGCGGGAAACTCATTTTTTCCACTTTCCCATGCCCCTATACGCCACTTCGACTTCGTTCAGTGCATCTACTTTGCGGTGAAATTCCATCCCCTCCCTTTCACTCCCCCTCCTCCGCAATATCCCCCCCACCTCCCCCGCAATTTTACAGAGGTAAAAATCACGAGCCCTCTTTTAGACCGACTATTCGTGACGAAAGTCAGTAAGGAGGAAATTATGAGTTTTTTTAATCATAACAGAAAAAACGCAGGGGAAAAGGGCAGGCCCAATCGGTTGGCCTATGAGAAGAGCCCCTATCTTCTACAGCATGCACATAATCCGGTAGACTGGTTCCCCTGGGGAGAAGAGGCGTTCACCAGGGCTCAACTTGAGAACAAGCCGATATTTCTTTCCATAGGATATTCAACTTGTCACTGGTGCCACGTAATGGAGAAAGATTCATTCAGTGATCCCCAAGTGGCTCAACTTATAAATGACACCTTCATCGCCATCAAGGTCGACCGTGAGGAGCGACCCGATATTGATGACATCTATATGTACGCGTGTCAGGTAATTACAGGAAGCGGCGGGTGGCCGCTGACCGTAATTTTAACACCCGACAAACTGCCGTTTTTCGCAGCTACCTATATCCCGAGGGAGACCACGGGCAATTTTGTGGGACTGCTCGATTTAATCCCTCAAATTGAGAATATCTGGAATGAGCGCAGTGATGATCTTATTGGATCGGCTGTCCAGTTTGCCAATTCACTGCAAATGTTCGCTTCTGCAGGGGAAGAATCCTTCGATGATGAAAGTGTGATCGAGGAGGCGTATGCCCAGTACAGAGAGCAGTATGATGGAAAAAACGGCGGGTTCGGAGACGCCCCCAAATTCCCTTCACCCCATATCCTTCTTTTTCTTCTGAGGTACTGGAAGAAAAAAAATGATCCCCATGCGCTCACAATGGTGGAAAACTCTCTTAAGAGTATGCGCAATGGAGGGATATATGATCACATCGGCTATGGATTTCACCGCTACTCCACCGATGAGTCGTGGCGAAAACCCCATTTTGAAAAGATGCTCTACGATCAGGCCATGCTCACTATCGCCTACACCGAGGCTTATCAGGCAACGGGAAATGAGCTGTACAAAGATACCGCCCGGGAGATAATCTCCTATGTGCTCAGGGATCTCACCGATCCTCAGGGAGGGTTCTACTGTGCTGAGGACTCAGACAGTGAGGGTAAGGAGGGGAAATTTTACACCTGGTCAGCACGGGAATCATCCGATATACTTGACGACAAAGACAAAGATATCGCTTTTAGGGCATACGGGATCAAGGAGAGGGGTAATGTCGAAGAGGATCTAACCCAAGAACACAGGGGAATGAATATCCTCTTTAAAACTGTCTCCGATAATCATCTGGCCAAGGAGTTTGGAGTTTCCCAGCCACAGATACAGCAGCGGCTCGAAAAGATCAGGGAGAAGATGTACACCGTTCGTTTACAAAGGACAAGGCCGGCAAAGGATGACAAAATCCTTGCTGACTGGAACGGTCTTATGATTGCAGCTCTGGCTAAGGCATCAAGAGTCTTTGATGACAGCTCCTATCTGATCGCTGCAAAAAAGGCTGCTCACTTTGTGCTCGATACTATGCATCAGGCCGACCACCTTATCCTGCACCGATTCAGAGACGGGGAAGCTGCAATCCCCGGATATGCCGATGATTATGCATTCATGATCTGGGGCCTTCTGGAAATTTACGAAGCAGACTTTGATGCCGCTTACTTTGGCCATGCTCTCAGCCTCAACAACTATATGGTCGAACATTTCTGGGATGAACAGCAGGGGGGATTTTTCACCAGTGCAGACTATGGGGAAGAGCTGCTTTTAAGGAGAAAGGAGAGCTATGATGACGCCTACCCCTCGGGTAATTCAATAGCGTTTCAAAACCAGCTTGTTCTTGGAAGAATCACTGCAAAACCGGAGTACGATGACAGGGTCAAAAAAATCCGTGAGGTGTTCTCCGGAGAGATGGTGCGGGCTCCGTCTCTTTACTCATGCCTTATTATGAACTTTTTACTGCAGCGGGGTCAGGAGGTCATCATCGCCGGTAAAACAAATGCAGAAGATACCCTGAAAATGATTGACAACATCAATCATAGGTTTTTGCCATTCACGATCACCGTTTTCAAACCAACTGAAATTGACTCACCGGAAATCGTTGAGTTTGCGGATTTTCTCAGGGATTACACTGCACTGGATGGCAAGACCACCGCCTTCGTATGCACTGATCACTCCTGTAAATCACCAGTCACCGATGCCCAGGAGGTGTTGAAAATTCTTGACGCAGCCTGATTGATTGTGAAGCCTCGGTTGATGCCGGGGCATTACTTTTTGTTTTTTGCGTATCCTTTCCTTACTGCAACTTTTCCCCTGCGGAAATCCCAATGCTTCTGCCCTTGCAACAGTTATGGTTAATAACTACCGGGCAGTATCGATTCCGGAGCCATACTGGTAGTAATACCTTGAATGGTAAGTACCAATACATATTTCGCTTGATTTTTGAAGGGCATTGCACCCGACACCAGTAATCATGCGAAAACTGAAAGTGAGCGGTACAAGCTGCGGATTAACATCTAAAACCTGAGTGACAGCATATGACAACTCAACCGTATCAGACCATCTGTTTGAGGTATGGGTAGTACCCAGTTCATGGAAAAACATGGGGTGATTAAGTGGTGGATCATCCGGTTTGACTATCATGTAGGTGGTGAAAACTGTATCAACTGTTTGGACCTCTTCAGGAGAAAAACTGTACCCGAATTTGACCCTGATTGTATCATCTGTCCTTAATACTTTATCTATGGCAGGGCTGATATCGATTAGCCAGATGTTATTATCCGTATCAACAGGATCCAGTATGTCGGGACTGCTGCAAAAGATAAATACCACACAGAGAGTAAACATAGGGAAGATTTTTGTCATATATTAGCTCCTGATGATTATTATTTTGAGACTCCTGGTTTTAGGGAGTAGTAGCGTTTTTTGATAGACGAGAATATAATTTAGATCTGCCCATCACAGCGCAATACTGCTCTACCACCAGCCCGTCCCTGTGAAAATCAGGGTGAGTATCTCCTACACTTTGTGAAAAAGTTTCCTCATTAAAGACCAGTGCAACTTTATAATACTCGTCATTCATACATCTACTCCCGAGGAGTTAGCCTATCTCTGTAGTCAGGATAAATATCACCCCAATACGGGTTCAGGTAAAAATTTTCACTCTTAAGATCGAGTTCAATAGTAAGTGTTTCCCCCGCCCAGTTTTTTAAATCCTTCATGTATTGCAGCAGATCTTCATGTGAATATCCAGCTCCTCGTTCATGCCCCTGGCTTAATACGTAGGGCAAGGTTCCAAACAATTGTTCCTGTGGAAATGCCCTTCCCAGAGCAAGCAGTATTGGTACTCGTATCGACGTTTTGGAAGAATAGCCCACTGTAAAAAGAGAACAGGCAAGACCAGTAACCAGGGTTTTAAGGGCGTTTTCTGTCCCGAGGTTTGCCAAATAAATCCCCATCTGAGCCTTAAAGTAGTACTCATCGGAAGCGTTGAAAAGGTTGATCAAACCCTTTTCCGCTGCCGTATCACCTGCCAATGCTCTGATTTTATACATGTAAGGCATATTTTCAGGAAGAATCATTAAAAGAGAATCCTTCTCTGTTTGAGTGAGGCTGCACAAAGCAAATAAATCCATATCGCGCAAGAATTTGAACCCTTGTGGAGACCTTTCATAGATATGAGATTTTATCTGATTCGAGAAGGCATAGATATGGTCTCTTCTCCCATGTTGCTTTACAATTCTTTCAGCATCCTCAATATGGTGGCGCATGGCTGCTAACAATATGGCAAATAGAACAGGGTCCTGTATTGGCTTCCTGATTCTTGGTTGCCTTGTTTCTCTTAGCACACTTCTGTCATTGCGGAGTATAGCGAATGTTGTGATATAACGGATGTAGTCAGAAAAATCATTTAAAAGAGATGAGTCGTCCCATTCGGATGCTTTTACCATCCCAATATTTACAAGGTAATCCCGTTTTCTGATTACAACCTCACCCGGATGAAGTTCCGCAAGTTTTATTATTTCCGGGTCGATTTTTTCATATCGCTCTTCAATATTCCAGGCGAAAACACCTGTAAACAACAAAAACACCAGTTTAAACGCTGCCATTGCGTATCCCATCACCACCAAATAAGGCCATCCCTGTGAAAATCAGGGTAAATATCTCCTAAAAATGCGCTTATGTAAAAAGTTTCCTCATCAAAATCAAGTTCAATATTGAAGGTATCCCATGCCCATTGTTTTAAGTCCTCCATGTATTGAATGATCTCTTCCTTGGGATAATCTCTGTCATCCCATCTTTGAGCAAGCATATGTGGTACCGTTTTAAACAAGGGCTCCTGTGGAAATGCCCCTCCAAG
>SKJJ01000002.1 GCA_007115975.1 Chitinispirillum sp. | reverse complement strand
CCGCTGGTATGTCAAAGCTGTGACAGCGGTTTGTTGAAACTGGTATTTATCATGCCTCCGGGCAGGAGTAATGCCATGGTAACATAGGAGCTGAATGTGCGGTAAAGGTGTGTGTCAGTACCGATATCAATTGAGCATTTGTGGATGCCTGTAGGTTTGCCATGTCAAAAAAAGAAGGTTTTGAGCTCTGTGGGGGGAGTAATGCTTGATAAGAATCGTCATACAGTATGTATCTTTAAGGGATTGGTGTCTGTCTCATAGCAGAGGGCCACGAAATCTGAAGTTAAGCCCTGAATACTTTTTCCTATAAATAATATAGCAGCAGTTACTTTGATGAGCGCTTCGTTCAACAGGTTTTTTCTGCATCTTTAATGCAGAAAAAACACTTGATGTTGGGCGAAGTAATCGGAGCCAACACAGATGTCATAAGCGGCTTTCATGCGTTTCGCCAGAAACATGAACCGTTTCTCAATCGCGTCGGTAATCTGGATATATTCTGCTGCCATGTTTAGGCAGTGAAGTTGATCCATTGGTTTACCAGTGAAATACGGGCGTGAATCGAATTTGTGAAAAATTGCACGCATCAAATCAAGATGGTCACGTACTACCACAATCGATTGCTTGATCTCCTCAATATTTGCAATGTCGGCCTTGGAGTACTGCGCCAGAGCCAGGCTCATCTGCTTTTTGATTCCGATGCAATCTATTATGAGGGCCTTCTCTTTTTGCTCATACTTACGGTTTACACGCAAAATTGTCTGGACAAGATTGTGCCGTTTGACAGGCTTATCGATATTGGATCTTACCTGAAAAAAGTAGAGGATTTTTGTACTGCCGACAGGTACCCCCCTATTGGCTTAGTCTAATGTGCCAAGCTCTCGTTCGGGGGGACCCCAAAACTTCTGTGGCAGGAGACTTTGGATGTGTATATTCTAGGGTCTGGGCCGCTATTGACATCTGAATAGTCCTTCTCAAAATCTCAATCCGATAAAATGTTTGTATTCTCGTAAGAATTTTGGGACTAAATGCGCAAGGGGGACGGAATGTGGCGCCTCGCCAGTACATCAAAAAAGCGGAGCATTCCTATGCGCCCGTACTCCGCAGTAGTCTGCTACGTAGGACGTGCAGCGATACAAACGGTACCGAGCGAAGCGAGCATGGAGGAGAACCGGTCAGCGTCCGCTCTGATGGGCCCAAATCAAAAAACGAGAATCTTATCTCTATGACTAACATTAAAAAAACTAACCCCATATAACCATATTTCCCACCCCAAACCCATTTATCCTTGATTTTTCAGCCCACATTAAGTATCATCTCTTAGTTTATTTATAAAATCCAAACAAATCTTTAGGAGTATCTATGATCAAAGTTAACGAAAATTTCCTCAAACTGAAATCATCCTACCTTTTCTCTGAAATAGCTAAAAGAGTCTCATCTTTTCAAGAGCAAAATCCGGAAAAGTCCATAATCAAACTGGGCATTGGTGATGTCACCCGTGCACTCCCAAAGGCCTGTATAGAAGCCTTCCATAAGGCCGTCGATGAGCTGGGTTCAGATAAAACATTCAGGGGGTATGGGCCGGAAAAGGGTTATGACTTTTTAAGAGAAAAAATCGCTGATTCCGATTACGGATCCGTGAATATTGATGCCGATGAGATTTTTGTGAGTGATGGGTCAAAATGTGATACCGGGAATTTTCAGGAGCTTTTTGCTAACGATATAACAGTCGCTGTTCCTGATCCCGTCTACCCGGTGTATGTCGATACCAACGTTATGGCCGGAAGAACCGGTGATAATGCAGAAGGCCGATATCAGGGACTTGAATATCTGGAATGCAATCAAGCAAATGATTTTGTTCCGGCTCTGCCATCAAAGCCGGTTGATCTTATATATCTTTGCTTTCCAAACAATCCTACCGGTACGGTTGCAACAAAAGAGCAGCTTAAGCTTTGGGTTGATTATGCACGTGAGCATAAGGCACTGATACTTTATGATGCAGCGTATGAGGCATTTATAACTGATAAAGAGATCCCTCACAGTATCTATGAAATTGAGGGTGCGCATGAGGTTGCAGTTGAATTCAGAAGCTTCTCAAAACTGGCCGGTTTCACAGGAACCCGCTGTGCTATAACGGTTGTGCCCAAAACGTGTATGGTTTATGATTCAACCGGAGCCGCCCACTCTCTTCATGCACTTTGGAATCGCCGTCAGAGCACAAAATTCAACGGTGTCTCCTACCCTGTTCAGCGTGCTGCCGAAGCGGTCTATTCCCAGGAGGGACGCCGTCAGGTTAAAGAACTTGTGGATTATTATATGAACAATGCTTCTATAATCAAGGAAAAGATGACCAGCCTTGGATTCACCTGTACAGGCGGAACCAATGCCCCCTATATCTGGATCAACAGCAAGAGTGACTCCTGGACCTTTTTCGACCTTCTTTTAAACAAGGCGGGAGTTGTTTGCACACCCGGCGCAGGATTTGGAACGTGTGGTGAGGGTTATGTGCGGCTGAGTGCTTTCAATTCAAGGGAGAATGTTGAAAGTGCCATGAATCGTATAGCAGAGGCACTGTGAGCGGAAGTTTGTTGGTGCATTGTAAACCTTAAGCTGACGTCTATGTGCCGGGGGGGGCTCAGGGCACAGGTGTTAAGTTGAGGCTTGTCTCATCCGCTCAGCCTGAGCTCCTGGTCGACGGGTTCCTGTTCCCTTTTGATTTAGTGCAGGAAACTTTCGACTCCGGCGAATCTTGGCTCAGGGTGAGCAGAATACAAAAAATCATTGCACTTTAGTTAACGTCCACGCACCTCCACTAAGGAAAAACAGCAGAGCCCCTCTCAGGGTTCTGCCGTTACAATAGTGAGAACTTTATTTAGGTTTGTTAAATCAAAAAGCCTGTTAAGATATGAGTTTTCGTTGGTATTTTCATTAAGGATAATCAGTTCACGCCCCTCTTTTTGCATCAGAGTGTGATAATAGACAATAGTACCCAACCCGTGACTGTCTATAAAATTAACACGACTTACATCCAGGATTATTGTAGGTGTCTTCTTTTTTCCGTAAAGCTGGTCCAGTTTACGCTGAAACTTCTTGACATCAACATCAATTATCCTACCCTCAAGTTCCAAAACCGGATTTGCGGAACTGTCTCTAAGCAACATTTCCAATGATGATGCAGCTTCATTATCATTCATACTATCTCCTGAAAGTGAAAGGACTCCGGACTAATTTAAGAAGCACAGGTTAAAAATTTGATTTCCCTCAGCTTATAAATATTATTTTTTCTATCGGGCCAAGTCAAATATACAACATCCAGGACTAAAGATGAATAACCACCAAGCATTGATCACCCACAGTATCCATCCGCTTAACCCTCAAAAAAGGTTTATCGAATCGGCAGCTCTTATTTTAAAAGAGAGAAGCGCAATAGCGGTCTACCCAACAGATACCGTTTATGGAATCGGGGCATCTGTAAGTAACCAAAAAGCAATCGAAAAAATCACCCAGCTTATACCAAAAGATAAATCCGCCCGTCTCTTTTCATTTATCTGTTCAGATTTCTCTCAGATCAGCAACTATGTGCGGCTAAGCAATAATCACTACCGCCTAATGAAGCGGTACCTGCCCGGGCCCTACACCTTTATTTTACACGCAACTAACCTGGTTCCCAAAAAAATCTCCCCAAAACGAAGAACCGTGGGTATAAGAATGCCTGCCTGCAGAGTTGTTCAGGAACTGGTTCTTTCACTTGGTGAACCTCTTGCAAACACCTCCTTGAATCTTCAGGGCGAGCTCAGAGGTGATCCTTATGAGGTTAAAGCTGCCATTGCAAATTCTGTTGATGTTATGCTTGATGCCGGCCCGCTTGATAATCCCACTGCCTCAACGATTATAGACCTTACTGATGAAGAACCGGTGGTTATAAGAGAGGGTAAAGGAGAGTGGCGGGAATAGACTTCTGAAATGCAATTAAGAGTATGAATTTGGGCGCCTGCCGAGGACGGCACCGGTTCTCCTCCATGCTCGCTTCACTCGGTGCCACGTTTATAACGCTGCGAGGACTCCGCTTTT
>SKJJ01000225.1 GCA_007115975.1 Chitinispirillum sp. | reverse complement strand
TTTGTGGACAGACATGAATACAGGGAAATTATTTAATGAAGGGGGAGTTGAGTTTAGAAACGGCAAAAAACCAGAATTTCTTATTGCAAGAATATTAAATATGATGACTTCTGAAGGTGATTTAGTGCTCGATACATTTGGAGGCTCTGGAACAACTTTTTCTGTAGCTCATAAAATGAACAGAAGATGGATAGGCATAGAAATTGGCAAACATGCATATACACACATTATTCCAAGGTTAGTTGCTGTAATATCAGGTAAAGATTCCGGGGGTGTAACTTCTCTCTGCTCGTGGAAAGGCGGAGGCGCCTTCAAATACTACCATCTCGGTGAATCGATTATAAAAGTTGACTCAGATGGACATGGTGATTTCAACTGGGCACTCGGCAGAGATTTTATTGAAAAATCACTTCTTGCAACCTACGACTTTATCCTTGATGAATCGGTTCAGTTACCCGGATCTCTGCTTTCCGATCCTCCTAAGGTTGGTTTTTATGAGGTGAATAATATTGCAATGGCGGGCATTGTTTCCCTTGCCTCCCCCGATGACAATAACGAACCGCTTGATAATGATGCTATCCTTGATCTTATAGCTGCGATACATACCCATAAATCCCCGCAATCTATCACATTTTTTACCAATCGTGGTGTGGAGCTTGCCTACGATTCAAAGCCGGAGGATGTAGAGATTATCAAGGTTCCTCACGCAATCTTTGCTGAGCTGGAGCGCTGACATGCCTACTTATTATGAGCAGCATAAAAAAGAGCTTACTAAAGTAATTGAGGGTGTCCGCTCACAATACGAAGCACCACAGCAGGTTATAAGCATTTTTCAAAAAGACCTAGCCCTTTTTGACCAGATAGCTTCTTCTGTGTGCCACCACCGTATGAGATATTATCAGATGGAAGCACTTTATGTGCTTGATTATTTGTTGAGTCTTTCCAATTCCAACCCCAAAAAAAAAGGTCTTCTTGAATCAACCTCAAAGGGTGCAGCGAAGATCCCCTTTATGGGCTTTGAAATGGCAACCGGTTCTGGTAAAACAATGCTCATGGGAGCTTCCTGCTACTATCTATACAAAAAATACGGTATCAACAACTTTCTTATTATAACTCCGTCATCTCTGGATATCTATCAGAAGACAATCCGAAATTTCCGCAGTGATTCCTTCGAAACTATTTGGTCCGAGGCAAGTGACTTTGATTTCAACCTTATCACCGGTGATGATTATCAGACACCTTCAATGTTTTATGATGAAAAAAAAGATGTGAACTTTTTCATTTTCAACATAGATAAATTCGGAGCTAATGCTACCAATTCTAAAAAACGATGGGAATCATCTGTTTGGAAAGATGATGTTGGAAATACTGTATCAATTCAGGATTTTTTGAAGAAAAAGAAACTGGCGATTATCACTGATGAGGCGCACCACGCTCAGAGCCGCAAGGCAAAAACCATCATCTCAGGTTTTGCTCCGGAACTGGTTCTCGAGTTTACTGCAACTGCCATTGAACAATCACGAAACCAGGAAAAAGCAAATCAGTCTATTATATATAAATATGACATCAAAAAATTCCTTGAAGATGGCCATGGAAAACTTGTCCGGGCAGTTGCCCTTGATAACGAAGACAAAAAAACACGCAGTAAAGACACCTTCTCTGATGCAGAAAAATTGAAACTTGTCACCTTAGTTCTCATTCACCTGGTTAAAAAGAAAGCTCTTCTCCTTGACCATTCCTGCAAGGGATTGAAGCCTATTTCATTTGTTAAAGTCAAAAATGACACTGCTTTTACGGAAAAGGTTGTTATGTATATCCGCGAAGGACTTTCAAGTGATATTAACAATATTGAAACTATTCTTCAAAAAGCATCACAACAGGACCTTGAAATCACCAACCTAATTAAAGATTTGTATGTTACTGATTACCAGAGCGACATAAATAGGCTCCGTGGTGACATCCTTTCCGTGTGCCGAAACACGCTCTTCTATCACGGCAAATCGACGCAGGAGGAGAAAAAACTATTCAATACAATCCGCAAAAATCACATTGAAATAGTTGTTTACATGCAGAAGTTAGATGAAGGTATTGATCTACCCAACATCTACAGCATGGCTGTTATCAATGATACTGACACCGAATTTAAAACATCAGTAAAACAGATTATTGGGCGGGGTGTTCGTCTTAATAAAAACCGCCGTGAGTTTGATGACTCCAAGGACGTTCTCCTCCAACAGGCTGAAAAGCTCCACATTGTTAGTGACAAGGGTGCAAATTTTGAAGAGGTCATCCTTTCTATTCAGAAAGAATTCGGCCTTATAGACAAGTACCTCTCTTCTGAGAAACCTAAAAAACAGCTCATTAACAAAGCTAAATCAGACCTTCTTGAAGGGAAATACCTGCCCCGTATCAAGGCTGACTTCAAGGCGAAAGAGGGTGTTGTCCTTTCTGATCTTGTTAATGATACTGAAAAAGTGGTGTTCGACTATCTTGAAAATAACTGTTTTACTGGTGAAAATGATGATACCCATCGTTATATAAAATATCTCCCCACTTCATTTTTTGTTGAAGTTGATATTTTTTCGGACCAGAAAGAATTCCACAAAGAAATACAGAAAGCGGGGGGCACTCCCACCACATTATTACTGGAAAACAAAGATTTTGATGTTATTTACTCTAAAGCGTTAAAAACGCTCCTCTGTCTTCCCGATACCAAAAGAACAAAAGAATCATTTTATGCTTATATGCGAAAGTTCAATGAAATTGGGCTTAAGTTTTACCACAATGATGATGCTGATGAAAAACTTGCTCGTAATAAATTTCGTGATACTTTTACCTATTTCTACCGCAGCTATATAGAAAAGAACTACTACACGCTTCAGTTTAAAGATATCTTTGCAGAAGACTCATGGCCACTGAAAGAGTGCTTTAAGGATCATCAAATTATCATTTCTGAGGACCAAATATCGAATAATACACTTACTACAGTGAAAGCACGTGATAAATTTGTTGAGCTAATCAAGGAAGGCTATCGATTCATAGGATATAATAACTCGATTTTTGATTATGTGAAGTTCGACTCCTATACAGAAAAAGTACTTGCTGACTTTATAGATTCTACCACCTCTGGGCTGGGCCGTGGCCTGGTACCTTTTTGGGTTCGTAATGAGCGCAATGTGTTCTTTGAGTACGGTAGCCATAAATACTTTCCTGATTTTCTTATGTTGTATAAAGACAAGATTTTTGTTATCGAAACAAAAGGAGAGGCATTTTCAAATACTATGAAAAATGCTCTTCTAAAAAAGCTAGATAATCTTCAGGGAGACGAAGTAATCAAAGGGTATAAAGGTGTGCTGATAATGGAAAGTTTGATAGAAGGAACTGCATCTGACAAAACCTGGGAATGGCTCGTTGAAGAGTCTGAAGAAATACTTTCTAAAAAGGTTCTGGATGGAAATCTGCAAAAGGTTGTCCCTGAACGTGACAAATATGTTAAATATGTACCTGCATATACCGTGAAGCAGGCAAAAAACCTATTTGTTGACAATAAGGTAAAAGTTAAAAAGGAAGGGTGGTATCCAGTTGAGGAAGGTGTCTACCCGGAGACAGTTTTTGCAGTACAGGTGAAAAGTGGGGCGCTTACTCCCATATTTAAAGAAAATGACTGGATTCTCTTGCGATCAGATTTCAATATAACAGATACTGTTTCACATATAGTCTTATTCTATCATAAAAGTATAAAAGACTATTATGATGATGGATACACAATACGTAAGTTTTCTGTTCAAAAGATAGAAAAAGAGGGTACTTTGTTTGGGGAGCTTGAAGTAACATTATCACCTATAAACAAAGCTTACACGAATCATTCAATTAAAGGTATAAACACAGAATTTGAGATACAGATAATTGGATGTCAATACAATCCGGCAAAAGCGAATTAGGACTGTTCACAAATAGAAAGCTACCCTTTTAAAATGGATTGATCATGACAATGCCTCAACTTTTTTTAAAAACACCTGATATCAGCACTGACTTTCCAAGAGACAACCTCCCGTTTTGTAAAACCAGTGACTATTATTTCATATGTATGGTGCTGTCGGGATGTACCCCGGAGATAAAACAACTTTCTGTTATGTGCGACAG
>SKJJ01000105.1 GCA_007115975.1 Chitinispirillum sp. | reverse complement strand
TATGTATAATCATAGCTTCTTAGTTTCCGCCGATATCGAATATTCTTGATTTTAAATCATTACTTTAAAATAGGGGAGTCTTTCATGAAACATGCATTGCTGCCGTTTTTAGTGATATTATTTATGATAATTGCAGGTTGTGTTGATTCTCCTACGGATACTGGAAATAATGGTAATGAAACAGTTGCTCATACTGTTTCATTTAATTCCAATGGTGGCAGTATTGTTTCTTCACAACAGGTGAATACAGGTGGCCATGTTACACAACCGACACCACCTGTAAGGGTTGGTTATCTATTTGATGGCTGGTATTTGGATCAGCAACTTACAATGTCCTGGAATTTTCAAACAGATGTGGTAAGTGGTGCTATGACATTATATGCGAAGTGGATTGAAGACGAACCAGATGTTTTCACCGTGACTTTTAATTCCAACAGCGGTAGCACCGTTTCCTCACAGCAGATCACCACCGGTGGTCTTGTTACAGAACCATCAGACCCGACCCGTTCTGGTTTCATATTTAATGGCTGGTACAGTGATCTTGAACTGGACTCATTATGGGATTTCAGCACTGATACTGTCAATGATAATATGACATTATATGCTAAGTGGACAGTTTTGGAGGAGGACAATGTAATTCTCAATCTTACAAATATTGGCACATTAGAGGCTGGCACTATCAATCCTCTTGAGGGTTCAATTGAAGCAAATGTTGAAATTGAAAGTATTGTTTTCACTATTACTGATGATGAAGGTAATGCGGTCCCTACTTCTTTGATAAGAATAGAAAGAACAACATTGCCCACAGGAGAAATGAGTATTGATTTCTCAGATATGAATGTTAGTCTCGTGATCGCTGATTCGGCTTACAATGATAGCGATTATGTAGTTACAATTTCTGCAACAGCAGGTTCTTCCGAAGCCTCAATTTTGGATACTTTCAGTATAACAGGCGGAAGAGATGAACTTACCGCTATCAACGACACCATCCCTCCGGTGATCTTCCTCTTTTACGAAAACCACTTGGGCCAAAGGGTACTGGGTGGAGAAGAGGTCGACATCAACATAAATGATGTAAACATGCTCAATAAACTTGAAAACACCCTTTTTGAAGCACGTGCACGTGGAGGAGAGGGTATTGATATCAGTTCTAACGTAAGAGTTGACGCCACCAATGTTAACATCCTGCAAGTAGGCACATATACAATAACCTATACAGTAGAAACGAAACCCGGTCTGGCAGACACCGTTACCCGTACAGTGAATGTTATTAGTATAGTCGAAGATCAGCCACCGATTCTGACACTCAATGAGGGTGCTACGCTCTATTTTCGCCAGGGTAACTACCACGATCCCGGTGCAGTTGCCTATGATCCCAACAATGCACATGCTATCATTTCAGACAGAATCACCACAACTGATTCACCAGTACCAATTAACAATCAGACCGTTCCAGGAACGTACACCCGCACCTATAGTGTAACCAACGATGCAGGGCTGACCACTACCCGGGACCGTACATTTGTCATTCAGCCACCCGACACAGGCGGTGACAATACTCCTCCGGAGATAACCCTTCACGGCGATAATCCCCTGACTATCATGCAGGGGCAGGCATATGTAGAACCCGGTTACACCGCTATAGATGATGTTGACGGCGATATCACCGATCGTGTGCAGGTGCACAATCCAGTAAACATAAATGTTCCGATGAACTATACCGTTGAATACACGGTAAGTGATATGGCGGGTAATCCTGCTGCAGCATACCGCACAGTGACAGTAGAAGAGAGTACCGGTCCGTTACCGGAAAATTTCATCACTCTGAACGGTGATACGGTAAGATACGTGACCAGGGGACAAGAGTATGTCGAAGTTGATCCGCCATGGATCCTGCCTGATCCATATGTTGATTACTTTCTCAATCCCGCAGACCCCAACGGAGTGATGGTAACCAGAACAGGCTGGCCGGTGCCAACAGACCAACCTGTAGGGTATGAACATACCATAACCTACACAGCGGTTCATGTAAATTCCAGTGCAACAGAGGTGGTTACAAGAACGGTAATAGTTCAATGAGAGAGCTTTAAAGAAAGAGATATTTAACAAACAGCTTCTCCTGATCACTCAGGGAGCCCTTTTTTATAGGCGGTTGTAATCACTGTAAAGAAATACGCAATATGTATATAAAATATTAAATGTGTAATATGCACAAGGTAGGGGAGTGTTGTTAAAAAACCTGTTTAGTTGCTATATGATCAAAGCCAGTTTATTTTGAAGAGAAGACTCGAAACTTGTCGGCGGTGGAAAAAGAATGATCTCAAAGGAGAAAAGAATGCCAAGAGTTACAAAACAACAGCTTATCAGGTTACAGAAAAAATTCAAAACTGATGCCCGTATCGGTGAAGAATTCGGCATTACGAGACAGGCTATCCACCATCTCAGGATACAATATGGTATAGAGTCAAGGAGAGCAGCAAACCCTGAAAGAAACCAGAAGATACTTCAGATGAAAACAAAGGGTGCTTCTGTTGAGAAGATAGCAAAAAAGTTTAACCTCTCTGTCCCTCAGACCTATCGCATTATAAAAGAAACAGCTGCTCCCAAAAAGAGCGCAGTAAAAAATGCCGGAAAATCTGTAAAAAGGCCCCGTAAAAAATAAGACAACAGGTATGTGGGGGGAGAAAAACGAAGTTTTTTCTTGAATGACACTATATGTCGTTCTTAAAGGTTACATTTGGGGGGATTAGGTATTAGATCTGGAATAGAAGCCTTGAATGCTATGAGTATAGTAAATCATTAAATAAAAAGGAGTTTGAATGAAAACGTCAGTATTGTTAATTGTCGCCAGTGTTGTTCTATTATTAGGCTGTTCTGGAGGCGTCTCGTTTGTTCCTAAATCACTAACAGTCGGGTTGTTTAATTTTACACCTTATTCTGAAAAAGGGTTTCTTTTTACACCACACAGTTATTCGGGTGATTATGAATCCATTGGATTGGTATCAGTAATGATTTCTCCATCTGCAAGACTGAATAAAATTGCAACATCGAATAAAAATGCTGACGGGAAAACGATTTTTGACAAGTCTTGGAGTATCGACAGAATAGATGTAAATGAAGCACTGGACAGCTTATATCACCTTGCAGCAGCATTAGGTGCAGATGCCATTGTAGACTTACAGATCAATGAGATAAGTCAATCATATAATATGAATAATCTGGAGCCACAGGTGACAATTTACGGCTATAAGATTGATGGGTTCGCGATTAAAAGGCTTGGAGCCTTCATGCAAAGAAATGAATCAGCAGATACTGTTCTGATATCTCAATAAAAGAGCTGTCTTTTTCTCACTTTTAAGGATTCTTAATTGAACACTCCCGATGACGGCATAAAAAAACACCAGGAAATACTGATTGACTTCATGAAAACGGCAAGTGGGAGATAGTGAAAAAATCCGAAAAACTAATGACCTGAGTTTAAGCAGATAGAGTACAGATATTCAATTAAGGGAGCCATAAATGAAAACCAGTATAAAAACAATTATCGCAAGAGAATATATGATTTTGTTAAAATGTATATCTCTCAGCATTCTTCTGATAGTGGCACTGTACATTTACAGTGAAAATATGACTTGGCATGGTGGGGCAAGAATAATCAGAGGAGATTACAGCATTTTCCTTGCATGGTATGCCGTCCTTGTGTACCCATATCTCTTCTGGGGGTTCATAAGAATGACCCGATGGTCAAGAAGAGTCATTAAAGCGTCTGAAAGCACAGATAGAAAGCAACACAAGAGTGATACGAAACCAGCCATTTACGGAGGTAAAGGGACTTCAATAAATGACCTTGCTATTGTGAATTGTTCAAGCCCGAAAAAGGCGTATTCGATAATTTATGATTTTATCAGCGAACACCATGGTAAGAAGGAAGAAGATTGGAATGAATGTGCGTGTTTGATAAAGGCAGATAATACCGGAAACTCCAATATACGTGAAATTGTTGTAGAATTGAAAAATGGGGAGAAAATCAGCTACTTCTTTGATGTATCGCGCTCGATGAAATTAGCAAAAATGATGGCAGATATTATGATGAGTAAACAAAAGGATGACTCTTAATTATTTATTGCTTGTTAGTTGTAAGAAATTAGGTGTAAACAGTTGAGTAAATCAACATGTCGTGCTAAGTGATTGCATTCGGGGTTATCAGGAGTTAAAGGGGGAAAAAAACGGCAATAGTATGTATAATCGCAGAAGAAGGGTATTAAAAGCCATCCTGAATTGGGTAATCCCTTTTGTTGTTTTCATATTAATACACTTGAAAAAGAGTAAATCAAACAATAGGCTCTAAATACATGGCAATGAAATGTGAAAAATGTAGCAAAGAAGTGAGGTCATTAACAAACTACGGTAATGTTAATCACCCGCTTTGCTTCGATTGTGCTAATAAAGCAAATATTACTAATGGTGAAGGGGTTACTCAAAAGGATGATAATACAGAAGAAGATATTTCAAAAGAGTCAAACAGAAAAAACCATCAGGTACCCAGATATATCAACCCAATTTGCGTACTTAGTCTTACTGAAGAAGATGCTTTAGATCGAAAAAAAATACGTAAAGCAATTAAAAAACTTCAGGCAGAAATAACTTTATCAGATAGTCAATTTATCACCTATAAAAAGCACCAGATTACATCCTCTGACCTTCATCTAATCGACATACAACTATCTGATGAAAAAAGGACCGAATGCCACGCATATATATATTCGACACCCTCACTTTTATCTTTCTTTGAAGATGCAAAGCCTGAACCCGAACTGCTCTTTGATTTAGAAAAACGACCGGATATCCCGAAGGTGTTACCAGATTTCTACGCTAACTCTTATTCGATAGCATATTTGTACGCTATACAAACATGGGATGCTGAAAAGTTGAAGTTGTTGAATCAACTATCAAAGTATATTGAACCAGCTCGTAGGGAAGAAGCATATAGTTTGTCAGAAAAACATCTTAAGGAAATAACCCAAAAGATTAAAGGGCTAAACGAGACATTACCTGGGGAAAAGGCTTTAGACATAAACAGTATAAAGGGACATTTAAAAAGCCTGCTATTTGATTCAAAAAAATTCGATTCGGCCATCCTGCCAGGTGATTTTGACACTAAATTGGATGATATTGCCAGGAGCCTGAGGGCTTTATCTATTACTGCTTATAATGATTTTGAAAACACTAATTTTGCGATGCAGCTCATAAGAAGGGCTGCGCTTTTAACAAAAAGTCCCTCACTGCAGAACCAATTTGGAAAGGATCTGAAAAAGTTACACGAACTTCAAGCCAACGCCGATGATGAATTCAGGGGTAATATACTTAATGTAATCAAAAACTTACATGCAAGTGTAATCTCTCAGGGTAGTGAAAACATTAATTTGTATAAGTTTAATACATTTTTCGAAGATCTATTTCCGCCCACTGTAATTGAGTCAATACTGCAAGACAAAAATGTTCAGTTTAAAAGAGATGTTAAGGATTGGTTACTAAAAATAATCAGCGAGTTTGGTTATAATGATATAGCCAGGACAATCGAACGTATACGACCGCTGTTTATGGATTATGATAGTAGCCCCTTTGACCTTGCAGTAAAACAGGCAAAATCAAAAGATAGCAAGGAGCATTTTCAGTCCATCTTTAAAACCGTACTGACAGTAGGTGGTTTGTTACTGTTCTTTTTTCTTTTATGTGTCAATAGTGGCCCATCCACTACCACCAGAAGAACAACAACCAGTGTGACACGGCAAAAACAGAGGAATGACCCTTCACAGCAATACAATGATGGCTATGTTGATGTTGGGGAGTACAGGTGCTCTCAGTATCACGCTTCAAAAATTAACACCCTGGATCCCAGCGAGAGCCTTAAAGTACAAATTGTCCAAGAGGAACAATACATCGAAAATGAATCAGCTTCAATCGAAGCATTAGGCAGAAGAATAGAGCGTCTATCAGCAGAATTAGAAAAGAGGCAAAGTAATCTTATAAGTCAGAATGATTTTGACCGCTATAACGATGATGTTGCCAGGTACAATCAACTGCTGAACACCTACCGGACACGGCTCACCGATTTTAACAACAGAAATACCAAATTAAGTTCAATGATCAACCAGTACAACAATGAGGTCGATGGATATAACACATATCTCATAGAAAATTGCACAAGGAGAAGATAGATGGAGTTTAAACCAAAGTTAAATTCAATGAACAGCAGAACTTTCTATATCACACTCATGAATCAGATCTTTGAATTAGAGCGGAAAATCGGAAAAATAAAAGAAGAAAATTCGTTGGATAGAAACATAAACAAGATCCGTTCACTGTTATCAGATGCAGGTTTCTCATATCAGGATCCAATAGGTGAACCTTATAACGATATGAGGACTGATTGTGATGCACAGGTACTGTCAGGTGAAGAAGGACGACAAAAAATCACAGAAACCATAAAACCTCTAATAAGACATTCTAATGAAGGCTTTACCACAATAATTCAAAAAGCAGTTGTTATCGTTGAAGACATCTCAAAAAATAAGGAGTAATACAATGAATACGATCGATTTCGGTATTGATTTGGGTACGACCAATTCAGCAGTATCTCGGTTTATTAAAGGTGATGTCGAGGTATATAAAAATCCAGTAGGATTAAAAGATACTTTGCCTTCGGTAATTAAATTCCGAAAAGATCATCCACCACTCGTAGGAGATAAGGCAAGATCATATTTGGAACGGGACCCCCGAGATGTCTACTCAGCTTTTAAGAGAAAGATGGGAACAACAGAAACATTCAAAGTCAATTCGATAGGACGATCGGTTTCGCCGGTTGAACTCTCTTCGATTGTGCTGAAGGAGCTAAAGGGATTTATTCAAACGGGTGAAGTTCTGGAAAATGTCATTATCACGATACCGGCTTCCTTTGATACAATCCAATCCAATGCAACAAAACAGGCTGGTCTTGACGCCGGGTTCAAGACGGTTGAGTTACTTCAGGAACCCATTGCGGCAAGCTTGGCTTATGCCAATAAATCGAAAAATGAAAAACTACCTGACGGTCAATGGGTTGTTTACGATTTAGGAGGAGGTACGTTTGATGTCGCAATCGTAAGGACAAGTGATGGTGAAATGCGAGTCGTTGACCATGAAGGAGATAACTTTCTGGGCGGTAGTGACTTTGATGCTCTTATTGTTCAGAAACTGATAATTCCGCATCTTGAAGAGGTTGGTGAATTTGAAGATTTGGAGGCGGAAATGAAAAGCGCCTCCGGCAAGTATGTGAAAAAGTGGTTTACAGCTCTCCACAGAGCTGAAGAGGCAAAGATTGAGCTCTCTTCCAAGACTTCGGGTGAAATTGAAATACAGATCGCGGATGATGCAGGTGAAGAACATGACCTGCTTATTACCATTACCCGCTCTGAGTTTGAAGAGATGATTAAGCCCGTTATCGACCAGACCGTATCACTGATCAAAAAGATGCTCGCACGTAACTCCATCTCACCAAGTGATCTGGAGTTCATTCTAATGGTTGGTGGCTCAACATATATACCCTTTGTTCGTTCAAGAGTGTCAGAACTCCTTCAGGTGGAAGCAAACTGTAATATAGACCCAATAACCGCAATAGCCGTTGGAGCTGCATATTATGCTGGTACAAGACCCATACAGGAAGATAAAACCCACACGAAAACGTCAGAGGAATCCCCTCTCAGGGTGAAGGTGGCATATCAGAAAGCGTCCAGGGATGAGTTTGAGCTTTTCTCTGCGAGAATTATTGGAGATATAACAGAAAAATTCTACAGAATCACCCGCGAAGATGGGGGCTTTGACACCGGTCTCCGTGCACTTACTGAAAGAATCTCAGAAGATCTCCCTCTCGTTCCGGATTCCTATAATTTTTTCAATTTCCGTATAAGTGATGAAAAAAACAATGTGATATCAACTGATGTGGAAAAAATAGGCATTGCACATGGTAAATATAGTATCGCTGGTCAGCCTGCCCCATATGATATTTGTCTTGAAATTGACGATGTTAATTTATCTGGCACCAAGCTGCTCAACGTTATCCCCAAAAATTCGATATTGCCTTTGAAAAAAACGTGCTATCTTACTGCATACAGGAATGTCGCTAAGGGTTCCACAGAAGATATACTGCACATAATTGTGCGTGAAGGGAGCATTGATGCCCTGCCACAGTCAAACTGGACCATTGGCCATCTCCAAATATCGGGACGCCAGATTCCAAGGGATGTTATTAAGGGAGCTGATATTGAGGTGACGATCTGCCTTTCCGAATCAAGGGATTTGACCATCAGTGCATATATTCCTATGATAGATCGCGAGTTTACTGATACTTTCAAGCCCAAACAGAGAAATGTAGATGTTAACTGGCTCGTTGAAGAAATACAGAAGCTTGAAATAGATATTGATGATGATATAGTGCAGGCAGAAGAACGGGAAGACTATCTTCTTGTAAAGGACTTAAAAGATGCACAACGGGACAGCTCTGAATTAGCCAGGGATGCCGAAAAATTAACCACTGATGATGTGACTGCTACCAGGTATCAACTTGAAGATAAAAAACTTAAACTGGCTCAGAAAATAGACGATTTAACAAAAGGTAAAAGGATAAAGGCAGCGAAGGATGCCTATCAGGAAGAAAAAGAAAACTGCACTAAGGTCGTTAATGATTTTGGTAATGATTACGAAAGGAAAATGCTGAGGGACATTATTGATCAGGAGAATGTCTTTATGGCAAGTAACAGCATAATCAAAATCGACGAGAAAAGCGAAATGCTTTCTGATATCAGAATTAACATACTTTGGAGGAACCCGGGCTTTCTTACCAGTCTGTTTGGGTCTCTTTTGGAAGATCTGCCACGGTTTAACAATCAGGAACAGGCTAAAATTTTCATAGAAACGGGTAAATCCGCAATCCAGAGTGAAAATTACGATAGATTGGCTGAAGTGAACAGAGAGTTGATCAGATTATTGCCAAGAGGAGAACGAAAGGATATAGAAAAAAGCTTTACGGGAATAGGGGAATGATGGATCTTAGGAGAAGGGTGTATGTTCGTATCAAAAAATCACAGAAAGGAAAGACATGAACCAGGATAATGTAACCAAGATCATAATAGCCTTAATTATATCCATCACGTTGATATTCTGTTTCCTTACCCAACGATACACAATCCATACGTCAGACGATGCTGCTGCTTTTCAGATTGACAGACTAACAGGACGAACCTGGTTTATATATGCCAGAAATAAAACATTGCATGACGAAATAGATGAAAAATGAGGTGAATGACACTATATATCGTTCTTAAAGATTAAATTTAAGGTTTTCGGGAGATTAGGAGTTAAAGGGGAGGAATAATGGTTTTCTATAATGCAATTTCGTTGGGTGAGGTGTCCCCCTTTTGGTGTAAAAAGCGTGTTTTCGGCTATGATAGTCGCTTACCTTAGTGTGGCTTCGTGATCTACGCTCACCTGTGAAGGGGTACACGAAAATACCGCTGAGGCGGGAGTTGAGGGTAGGGGAAAACTTTCCCCACATGCAATGCCCTTTCCTGTTACTATGTTTTTTCACCCATCCCTTTACATTTTTTCTCTCATAAGGTAAATATATATACATAAACTGTACATCACATTCCATTAACGTCCTTAGAATACTATGACATTAATGATTAACTGCTCACCTGTGAAGGGGTGGTGGAATACCGACGTGAAGTCGGGATGAAGCCAGGGGAAGACTTTCCCCACATGCTAATTCTTTATTCTTTCTTTCCTTAACCCTCCTCAGATTAAAAAATCACCTTCTTTTCTGGATCTCAGTACCGATAAATGATTGTAGAATACTAAATAATTAGTTTCCTTGACATAGGTGCTTAGTTATGGCATAATTTATTTCAATAAACAGCCGTCTTAACCTATCACAACCAGAGGGATTCACTTATGTCAAATAAAAAAGATATACTTCAGAATGCCAAAATAGCCACAGCTGTATGGAATGGATTAGACAAAGACCAACGTGAAGAGCTGCATAAATATTTCCACCTTCGCCCAACCAATTCAGGAATAACTATCATTACTACACTGCCCTTTTCCCCGATGCGCGGATTGGTGGAAAAAAATGATGTAAATTTAAGAAAGAAGCTTGATGATATATATAAAGAATTGCCCATTCTTTATTCAACAGAAGAAGGTAAAGCTAAAGAATGCCTTAATGTTTTAGGGTTTAAATTACGCGAACAAGATACTGATTCTTTAGAGGAAGCGGTTCAGGCTCTAATGATTCGAAACATGAGTACAGACAGTTCACTTCAAAAAAGATTGGGAGCAAAGGAGAAAATCCGGTTTATTGCTTCTGAATTCATATTTGAGCAGGGTAATAATCGTGTGGATATCATCGGGTATGACGGCACTGATCTTTACCTTTTTGAACTGAAGAAGGACAGGACAACAAAAGTAGAACAGGTCAGGAAATATGTTGATTATTATAATAAAAATCGTGCACTGTTAGTTGATATTCTTAGGGATTACCCAATAAATCCGGTCAAATCACCTGTCAATGACCTTCGCGGCGTTATGGTGATGCAATTTGCAGAGAGAAGTGCAGGTAAAACCTGCTGGGATGATTTGAAAAAAGAACACGGTGTAGATATTGTGTTTTATGAAAAGTATCTTGCCTTTAAATAGTGTCCGGCCATTTCGTATGTGTTTTCATTGGTGATTATTTTTTAACTTTTCTTTTTTACCAGACACGACGCTGTCGGGATGGTTGTTTATATTTTACTAAAACGGCCATAACGAAAGGTGTTGTCAATGAAGACAGAAGAAAAGAAAAACGTAAGTGCTCCTGAAGACTACGTCGAAAAAGCAATCGCATTCTACAAACCCGGTGTTGCCGTCACTTACAATGTATCAAAAGAAGTCCAGAAAGTAGTAGAGGATGCCTGCAGTTCAATCAATGCAAATTTCTGCCATACCGATCTTCTGAGTGACCTTCTGGCCATGCCCTGTTTTGTTTATGTCTGCGACTTCTCCAAAACCCCGCCAGATGAATTAAAACAACATTATGCCTGCATTCTGGAGATGGAGGAAGAGCCAAATCTCATGCCGTACCTTCTCGTTGCTGAACCATCGGTACAGCCACCAAAGGAGGTCGAGAAATATTTCATACCGGTACCGGAAATACTGGATGCTCAGTCTCTTCGCCTGCTTTTTCTAAAATACAAAGCATTGCGAAAGAGGAGAGTAGGCCAAATAAGAAGTTATGATTCAAAGCTGTTCAGACTCTTTTATATCCTTAATTATCTGCGTACAAACAAAACACTTAAGGCAAAAGAGCTGTGTCTTGAGCTGAATGTATCCGAACGGACGATTACACGTGATATCAATATGCTGATGTCAATGGGTGAGGGGATAGAGTATAACAGTTCCCAAAAAAGGTATGAGCATAAATACTCAATCATTGGTTAAAATGATTCTTCAAAACCTGAAGGGGAAAACAAAACAGTGAAACTGATTATTCATCGTGGAACCCACCAGATTGGGGGCAGTTGTATAGAAGTTTCATCGGGTGATGAACGGCTCATACTCGATATCGGTCTGCCACTGGATTCGTCTGTTTGTGATAATATAGCCAGCCTGCCTTCACTCAGGTCAACAGGTGTTCTTCCTGATATCAAAGGGTTATATGCGGATGCTGAAGCGCCATTAATCAGTGCAGTTATTATCTCCCATTCCCATCTTGATCATTATGGCATGATACCATTTATTCACCCTGATATCCCTGTATTTGTGGGTAAAGCTGCATCCGAGATGATAACAGTGTCACAAAATGTTATGGGAAACAACCTTGTTTTTTCAAACCGAATTGTTAATTATTTCAAATCAGAAGAAGAGGTCTCAATCGGATCGTTCGTGATAACTCCTTATCTTATGGATCATTCCGCTTTTGATGCATACGCTGTTTTGGTAATCAATAACAACAAGAAGCTCTTTTACACAGGGGATTTCAGGTCTCATGGCAGAAAAGGAGTTTTGTTCAACAGGTTATTACAAAATGTGCCGTCTCCGGTAGATGTACTTATCACAGAAGGTACGATGTCAAGCAGAAATGAAGAGCTGGTTAGAACTGAAACAGAACTACAAAATGACATCTCGCGATTAATGAATAAAAATAAAAACCTGTGCATGTTTTGGTGTTCCTCTCAGAATATAGACCGAATAGTTTCAATCTATAAAGCCTGTAAACAGAACAAAAGAAAATTGGTGGTAGACATTTACACTGCGCACATTCTAAGCTCAGCTGCTAACTATGCAAAAATACCTCATCCTTCAAAATCATTTGAAGATGTTCTTGTATATTTTCCTTTTCACTTGAGCCAGAAAATTGGAAAACTTGATGCGAATCTGCTTTACCGATATAAAAATTTCAAAATAACACGAGATGAGATGTGTGCCTCACCCGACAGGTATGCACTCCAGATACGCCCGTCAGCAAAGTCTTTTTTGGGAAGGATGAACTGTCTTCATGGTGGCTGTCTTATCTACTCTATGTGGGAGGGATATCTCAAGGAAAAATACAGCTCAGATTTTATAACCTGGCTTGAAGACAAGGGGGTAAGTGTGCATAAAATCCATACAAGCGGCCATGCCCCAATGAATGAGATACAAAAACTTGTAAATGCATTGAGACCGGGCAAGTTGATCCCTGTACATACAGAGAATCCTGCTCAGTTCAAATCACTGGGTTCTGATACTGTCCTGCTTTCTGATGGAGAAGTTTTTGATTTTTAAGGAGAATACTATGTGTTATACCAAACTGTTGTCCAGACTTAAATCTTATCGTCCATATCTTGAGAATGCAGGTTATGGCGAACACCGGAGGTTCTCAGGAGAGGTGGGTGGATATCGTGAAATGCAGGCGTATACCGGCATCAATATCTTTGTGGAACCAGGGCTTAACGGAAAACTGAAATGCCTTAGCAAGTTTATTAGAAGTATAGGGGCAATCCAGAGAGAATATTCTGGTAATTATTCATTTGAGTTCATGGTTGTGGGGAAAGAGGCTGAGAACACAAGCAGGTTGAAAGTCAGAGGTGGTGCACTTCTTAACTGCCAGCGTATAATAAAGGAGATCGAAACACTGAGCGGGTATGATTTGATAGATCAACCGGTACTAAAAGAGTTCAGGATAAGAAAACGGATAACTCCATATGAATTGACGATTATCATTTTTGGTTCTGATGATTTTAATGTGGCCGAAGAGTTGGTTTCTGCTCTCAAACAGAGTCATAAAAAGAGAATGGCAGTTATAAGAATTAGAGATGATGAACCTGAGTACCATTTCGGAAATGAGTTTTTCAGGAATGTGGAAAAGGGGACAAATTGTTGAGAGGGCTAGTAATAAATAAAATAAATACAGAACTTAACGAATACAGCCGGTAATTTTTTTGATTTTTTGAAATAAATATTCTATATTGGAATAATTGTTGTTATATAATTTGATATTGTATTCCAAAATAGAATAAATATAACAGATCGAACCACGTAGTTTTATAAGAAGGGCTCATTAAAACGTGTCTTGGAAAACTGAAATTCATGATACTTATCCTGGGCACAAAGATAAAAAGCTATTTAAAAGGCATCCTAACGAAGTAACGAATATTTTCAAAAATCTAAAACATATGAAGAGCTATTAAAATCAGGAGAACATCCTGAGTCCTTAAAAAAGTTACTGCCCTTTGTGCATGATGAGAAGAAAGGCTTATTTGCTATTGACCAGAGACCACCAGTAAGAGGTTTTCAGCTAAGGCTTTATATCTATCCTGATTTTGACAACAGAATTTTACATGTGTTGACAATAGGTGACAAAAACACTCAAAGTAATGACATCCAAATATCTTATAAGAAAATAGAGGAGCTAAAAAATGGCTAAATACATCAAAAAAATCTCTGATCTTAGTGAGCCTCTTGGGTTTAACAAGAAGGAACAAGAAAAGATAGCCAAAGCCATAGATAACCATTCATTGAGCCGTTATCTTACAATGATGCGAGTAAAAAAAGGCGTAACCCAGGCCGAAATGGCCAAAAAAATGGGTGTTTCCCAATCCAATATTTCAAAATTGGAGCACTCACCCAACGACAGAATTACAGTAACAGAACTGGCTGATTATGTATATGCCTTGGATTGTGAACTTAAATTAACTGTCGGAAGACCTAAACCATTGACAACTCAAATAAAGCATACGTACGGTCATCTTGTGTCTTTGTGCAAATCATTGGCAGAAACAGAACGAAATGACTCAAAAATACTTAAGGGATTGGCTGATTTTGAAAAAGCTGCAGCCTATAACATGGCGAAACTTGCATTTATGTTTCTTGAAAATAGTGATTCTAAGTATAACAAGTTGCAGGAACACTCACAACCTGAAATATCCGTTGAAGAAGAATCTTTAGATTGTGAAATTGAATCAGATACTGAATGCTTAATCTGTTCTGATAAACCTCAATAATTATATCATGGGTATTATAAAACCCATGTCAATTGCCTGACTCACAAGTTCTCCTATAATTGCAACATTTATCTACAGAACCTT
>SKJJ01000082.1 GCA_007115975.1 Chitinispirillum sp. | reverse complement strand
TGCGATTGATAAACACCCATACGTCATCATCACCTCTGAAATAAAACTGCTGTCCGCTTCCCTGTCGATAGACAAACTGCGTATGCATCTCTGTTGTAAAAAGAAAATTTTGTTGTCTGCCGTCTCCGTCTAAGTGCGTTTCGTTAAAAACATTAAAATTGTTGATCGGAAAAAATCCCGGAGGATCGTTTTCCTCTGAATCATAGTACCATCTGCCGGCATTATCTTTTTTGAACTCAAGATCCACGCAGGTAGCGTTGTACACCCCTGGACGAACTTCGGTTGTGGTGAACCAACCAGGTATATGATGCGACCATGGGGTGGTGGTAGAACCTGTTTGAATTATGTTATCATCGAGTTCATTGGCCACTAGTCCCGGAGTAAAACCACCCGCTATTTGGTTGTTATAATGGGGGAAAAATCCAAAAGCAAGATCCGCTCTCCAGTCTCTTATTAAGGCAGAGAGGTTGCGCACCGGACTTTGACCACGTGTTCCCGGGTCAGTTCCAGAAATGCGTGGGTGCCCGTTTGGGTAGGGTAGTGGATCAATCCATATTGTGTCGTAGAGTTCAACACTGTCAGAGAGATTGATAAAGTCGCCGTTGCGCATCCCGGCAAGAGTGTAGGTTTCGGTCTCAAAATAGTCGGTAAACATAAACTGTGCTTCCTCAGAAGAGAGGAAAAAGTCCCTCTGGTACCAGCCGTCCAGCCCCTCAGAAATAAACATCTGCGCAGGGTCATGGCCCCGGACGATGAGCTTGGGAGAATTGTTGGGCCAGGGACTTAAAATTCGAATGGTTGTTGCGTTAGGGGGAACCAATGAGAGGTGAAAGGTGCCGTCAGGGTAGGTGGAAACCCATGCTTCTGTTTGTTGGTCAGTTGCACCGGAAAAAATAGTTTCCAAGGAGGCAATAGCAAGTTCCTGGCGGTTTAGGTGGGGTTGATTCCCTTCCCATGATGCGAGCGTGAGGGCACTTCTATAGTTATGGCTATACTGGGGGTGATCGGGCAGGGATTGTGTAAAGGTATAGGAAAACCACTCTTCATCGACGCGGGTCATCTGGGAGGTTGGTTCACCATAATGCCCCGTCTCGTTTGTACCTGTAACATGTAAACGGTTTTCATAAATGGGGTCATCTCTCCATGGATTTTGGGCATAAATGGTTAATTGTGCAAAGATTGACGAACATAAAAACAGTATAAAAAGGGAGGTTTTTGGGGAAATAAGATGCAGAGTAGCTTTGTTGGTCATAGTTAGCCTCCGATGGCTGATTAATCGTTTAACTGAAAGACTGGGCACGCCACTGTACCATATATCTATATAATATACTGCAAGATACTGCAAGATAGTAAGAAAAGACCTGTTTTGATGATTTTTCAATAGTAGCTACGAATGGGTTATTTTTTGGTTGCCTGCAATCTGAAAAATATCTGTGCCGGTTGCAAAGACGGGTAACAGTCCCCCAGTTGGTGGCAGTAATGTGTGACGGGCCAACTATGCGACATCACTGTCTCCTCTGATTTGTGGCATCCACGATACCCGACACTCTGCACTCAGCACTTATCGCGTGGTGTACAAATTGTTCGTTTCGTGCGAAGACGGAGACCATTGGTGCGAGTTTTTTGAGGCCCGAAGCGGTGATCTGGGCCACTGATATCCTTTTTTGGAAACTTTCCACACCAAGGGGGCAGGCAAACCTGGCCGCACCGTTTGTTGGTAGAACGTGATTGGTGCCGATCATGTAGTCGCCCATTGCCACCGGGGTTAGGGGGCCCAGGAATACTGCGGCTGCATTGGTTATTGCGGCCAAATCCTTTGTTGCAGTTTGGGTTATGATCTGAAGGTGTTCGGGAGCGATGGTGTTTGAAAGAGCAATGCTTTGCTCCCGTGAGCCGGTCAGGAAGATGGTTATGGCATGGGCGGGTAACTTTTGGAGCGTCTGTTTAACCGTAGATGCATTGATCGCCTCGATAACAGCCAGGGCGACCTTTTGTGCAAAGGAGGCGTTTTCAGTGATACAAACCGCGGTCTCATCTCCGCTTCCATGCTCGGCCTGTGCAAGAAGATCCTGCGCCACCCACTGCGGATTAGCTTGGTTATCGGCAATAATGACAACTTCACTTGGTCCTGCTACAGAATCGATATCGACTTTTCCGTATACCAATTTTTTGGCAGTCGCAACATAGGCATTCCCCGGACCCACAATTTTATCCACTGCAGGGATCGATTTTGTGCCGTATGCCAGGGCTGCAATTGCCTGAGCTCCCCCGATTCGGTATACTTCTTTTACCTTAAGATAGGAGAGGGCATAAGCGATAGCAGGATCAAGCTCTCCCCGGGGTGGTGTGACTGCAACGATCTCCTTTACACCGGCAATCTGAGCGGGAATAACGCTCATCAGAACGCTTGAGGAGTAGGCGGTATAACCACCGGGAATGTATACTGCGACTCTTCCAAGTGGCCGGACAATCTGCTTGAGAATGCTTTCAGACGATCTATGGGTAAATGTCCTGAGCCCCTGCATTTGGTGGAATGACCTGATTCTCTTTGCCGATTCCCGTATCGCCTTCTTCAGGTCTGGTGGTACCTGTGCTGCACTTCTCTTTATCTCTTCTGGGGTAAATCTCACTGTGCGGGCGCTAACCTTTACCTTATCAAATTTCGCTGAGTATTCAAAGAGTGCGCTGTCCCCTCTCTTTTCGATATCCCTTATGATCTCTTCCACACGCCTGCCCACCAGGTCATCTCTTTTAAGTCTGGCAGTTTCAATCTGTTTAAGGAAACGAGTACCTGTGGGGCTGTTTACTTTTACTATGGGAATCTTTTTCTGGACGGGCATGTTCTCTCCTGTTTTAGCTCTTTTTGCAATACGCCTTATAAGATACTTTTTCAGCTATGGGTTGATCAAGCAGAGGACCGCTTGTGGGAGGGTCAAGAGGCCGGTCTGATCCTCTTTTTCAGGCTAGAGAGCCGGCTAAATCCCCCGGAGGGTAGCTTTAAGAACTTGCCCATGCATACAAATGGCCTTGCTTTTGGAGTGGCAAGTGCCTGTGTCCGGAAGCCCCCCTTATGGGATTTCGGGGCCCGGACAAGGAGTTACCTGCGGGCTTAACTCAACACCTACGGCGCCGAGCCTGGCGTTAGTCCGTGAGGTAGGTGTTGAACAGCTTGTCCAGGTTAGCTTTGGTAAATGGTTTACAGATACTTGCAGTAAAACCGAAGTCGCGTGGATTTGACATGGCAGGGTCTTCAGAGTAGCCGCTGGCAACGAAAACAGGCACCTCTTTGGACAACATGCGTATCTGCTCTACTGCTTCCATGCCTCCCATTGCGCCCGGAATAGTGAGGTCAAATATGAGTGCTCTAGGTTCTCTTTTTTGCCTAAGTTCAGAGGCAAAGAAGTCGACAGCATCTTTTCCGTTTGTTTTAAGTACAACGCTGTAGCCCATTGTGGAGAGCATGGATTCAAAGATTTCCAGTATAACCGGATTATCATCCATGACTATTATGGTGCCACTACCGCTATGTTTTTTCTGTTGCAGCTCACTGTTAAATGGTTTTTTCTGTGACGTGGCAGGGAGAATGACGTGAAAAACCGATCCCTTGCCGGGCCATGATTCGGCTTCAATACAACCGCCGTGGCGGGATATGATTGAATAACAGGTCGCAAGTCCAAGGCCGTGTCCCTTGGCTTTTGTGGTGAAAAAGGGGTCAAAAATCCGGGAAAGAAACTTTTTGGGAATCCCGATGCCCTGGTCTTTAACGGATACTTTGACATATTCACCGGGAGGCAGAGTTGGATGTTGCTTTTTTTCAAGAGTGACATTTTTGGCGGCAATGACAATCGTGCCTCCGTCGGGCATTGCCTGTTGGGCGTTTATCACGATATTGTTGAATACCTGACTGATCTGGTTTTTATCGAAACTACAGTCACGGAGTCTGTTCTGTAAGTCAAAGGAGCAGCTAACGGAAGAACCGCTCAGGGCAAACTGTGAGATCTCTCTAACAAAAGGGAAAAGGCGTCCGGGGCTCATTACAGGAGAGCCGCCTTTGGCGAAAGTCAGAAGCTGCTGAGTGAGTGCGCGCGCACTGTCGATGGCACCAAGGGTTTTTGAGAGATACGTTTTCACGGTCTCATTTTCTGCAAAGTCACATGCAAGGTCTATGTAGCCGAAAACGCCACCAAGCAGATTGTTGAAATCGTGGGCAATGCCTCCGGCAAGAACACCCAGTGAGTCGAGTTTTGAAGTGCGCTGGATTGTTTCCTGAAAATTGTGTTTTTCGGTCATGTCCCGAAAGACCAGAACAACCCCTGCAATGGTGTGGTCAGCGCTTTTGATTGGTGCGCAGCTGTCTGCTATTATCCGTTCTGTACCATCACGGGAGATAAGAATTGTATGGTTTTGCAATTCCATAATCTGGCCTGTTAGGAGCGTTTTTTCTGCAGGGTTTTCGCAGGGTTCGCGGGTTGATTCGTTAATGATATTAAAAACCGACAGAAGCGGTTTGCCCTCTGCTTTGCGTTGTGTCCAGCCGGTGAGGATTTCTGCGACTCGGTTGACACTCACAATGCAGCCCTTGGTATCGGTAGTAATAACACCGTCACCGATGCTCCGAAGCGTGATGTTCAGACGCTCCGTTTCTGCTGCAAGTGCTTCAGCAAAAGCTTTCCGTTTGGTTACTTCACGCTCAAGCTCCTGCGTTCGGTCAAAAACCCTTTTTTCAAGATTCTTCATCAGGGAATCATTTTTTTCTCGCTGGTGGCGCTCTTGAAAAATGACACCGAGCATATTACAAAAGTTACTTATATAAGGAGAGTAGAGGGAGTATGCTTTGCTGTCTGAAACAGAGATGTTGATGGTTGCAAAACAACGGTTACTTCTGCTGACTATAAAAACTTGTTGCTCGGGACCGGGATTGCTGTTTTCAGGGGGGGGGGCAGTGTCGGTGGAGAATTTCGCCGTTTCAATACCGGGTATGTCCCTGAGTCCTCTGCAGATAAAGTTGAGTATGGAATCGGCATCAGGCAGCTGAATTACAACACTCTGCATAATCAGTATCTGGCTGAGAATGTCAGCTGAAAGAGACTCTCTGTTCATATTCAATTTTTCAGTTCCTCAAGATAAACTTCCGGTTGTATGAAAAAAGGATTCTGAACTACTGTACCATTTATGATCATTTGTGGATGAACTTTAAGGATCTCCATTATGGTTGCGCCGTTAAAGGCATTGGCATCGTACTGGCATACTGCGGTAATGGGATACTTCTTTAGCAGCATGGAAACTCTGCACTCGTATTCGAGCAACCGTTCGCCACCGGGAATCTTTTCTACTCTGGGGTTCATCTCCCCGATAACACGTGCTGCGGAGAACCCCCGGGCCATCGCCTCTTTATAGTATTCGGTAAGGGTGTTGATCATACGGTCGGGGTCGAATTTTCCACCCGCAAAGTAGACATCATTGGTTTGTGATACAAAGACTGCGTTTTTACCCTTTTGCTCATCGTAGGAGATGTTGTTTTTTTTAAAAAAATCCCTGACCGTCTCCTCTTTCAGGGCATCGGAAAAGCAGGCAGTTCGTTCACCGTTAACAAGGCCGCTTAACAGAAATTTCAGATGAGAATCGGTGCGCTCCTCCTCATTTGAATAGATGAGGCAGAGATGAGTTCCTGCGGGGACGGTGTCGTTGGTGAAGCCCAAAGGGACCTGCAAGCAGTTGTCACACATGGCGATCTCCCCTTCATATAGATGAGGTATTTGAAAAATCTCTGTTCAAACCTGGCTGTGCTGTTTTTCGAAGGTGAGTCTATTCTGGAGCAGGTGTCTTAAAGATAGTATATCACGCTATTTGATGATTTGCAAGGGTTATTACATTTATTTCGGGCTTAAATGTGTAACACAATGAAATCAGGAACGTAGTGGGACCGGCTCTGTTACTGTTTCCCCCCCCCTCCCTCTTGCGGTCGGCGTCGGCCTCGGCCTCGCAATCGTAGTTTTTTTGGTCTTGTGGTTTTTTCATAATATGAAGCGTTGGGGGTTAAACGCAGAGAACGCAGAGAGTACCGCGTAGTTGTGGAATTGCTCCCTCTCGCGGTCGGCGTCGGCCTCGCAATCGTATGTTTTTTTTGGTCTTGTGGTTTCCCAAATCTTTTTCTCTTTTCACTTCCCAATGTGCAGAGGTTATTTTTCTGTACTTGGGATGTCATTCTCGAAACTACGCCGGAAAAGTTATGATTCCGGGATAACAATAGGGGGTTAATTATGGCCAGAAAAAGTGTCTCTGCCAGTGCAAATCAGGATAATAAAAACCGTGGCAATGCAATTGAACAGGCTGTGAGCCAGATAGAGAAGATGCATGGTAAGGGAGCAATAATGCGTCTTGGGACTGCAAGTCTCGAAACGGACATACCGGTGATATCAACCGGCTCCATCTCCCTTGATACCGCTCTTGGGGTGGGAGGGTTTCCAAAGGGCAGAATCATAGAGATTTACGGGCCTGAATCCTCAGGAAAGACCACTCTTGCACTTCAGGCAATTGCAAATTCGCAGAAGAAGGGTGGTGTTGCGGTTCTGATTGATGCAGAGTATGCGTTTGATGCAGCTTATGCCAGGAATCTTGGTGTGGATATAGATAACCTCCTTGTTTCTCAGCCCGATACCGGTGAACAGGCACTTGAAATTGTCGACACACTGGTTCGAAGCGGCGCAATAGATATCATTGTGATTGACAGTGTGGCAGCACTCGTCCCTGCTGCAGAAATTGAGGGAGAGATGGGAGACAGCCACATGGGGCTTCAGGCGCGCCTGATGTCACAGGCGCTAAGAAAGCTTACGGCAATGACCTCAAAATCCAAAACGTGTATCATCTTTATCAATCAGCTTCGCATGAAAATTGGAGTGATGTTCGGTAATCCTGAAACGACCACCGGTGGTAATGCTCTGAAATTTTACTCATCCGTGCGTATTGATATAAGGCGTATTGCTGCAATTAAAGATGGTGACAGTGTGGTAGGCAACCGTACCAGAGCCAAGGTGGTTAAAAACAAAGTTGCACCTCCCTTCAGAGAGGCAGAGTTTGACATCCTCTACGGAAAGGGTATCTCTGTTGAGGGGGATATTCTTGATATGGGTGTTGAGCTTGACATAGTCGAAAAAAGCGGTGCCTGGTTCTCCTACGAGGGCGAGCGTCTTGGACAGGGAAGAGAGAAAGCCAGAGAGTTCTTAAAGGAAAACAGAGATATTCTTGATACCATTGAAAAGAAGATAGTGGATATCTGTAAAGCTAAACGGGCTTTTGCTCCGGTGCCTGAGAAAGAGGATGTGCCGGAGATGGCGCAGAAGTAGGGCTCAGGGATCCTGATTTGTATTCGTTTAAAGACAGGATATATAAACTCTTCATCGAGGAGTTCAGGACGGGTGGAATGAGCGGGCAGGAGTATGGACTATTGCAAAATTCCGGTGTGCGCTGTACTTTGACTCCTGCGTGCTCAAAACAGAACTCTCTTCCACTGCCAATCAACAATGAACTGTTAACAATAACAACTGAAGAATGAAAACTGAACAATGAAAACTTCCAAAGAAATCCGCAGCGAATTCATCAAATTCTTTACCGACCGAGCACACCAGTTTGTTGCCAGTGCGCCGGTTGTGCCTCAGGATGATCCTACATTGCTTTTTACCAATGCAGGGATGAATCAGTTTAAATCAATCTTTCTCGGTGATAATTCCCGCAATCTCAGACGGGCTGTTAATTCACAAAAGTGCATGAGAGTTTCGGGCAAGCATAATGATCTTGAGGAGGTTGGAAGAGACCACTATCACCACACCTTTTTTGAGATGCTTGGCAACTGGTCATTCGGTGATTATTACAAGAGAGAAGCTATCTGCTGGGCATGGGAACTTCTCACTCAAGTCTGGAAACTTCCAAAGGAGCGCCTTTATGTCACGGTGCATGACAGTGATGACGAAGCGGCGCAGATATGGAGAGAACATACCGACATCGCTCCCGACCGGATCATGAAATTTGGTGATGAGAGTAATTTCTGGGAGATGTGTGAAACCGGCCCCTGTGGTCCCTGTTCGGAAATTCATTACGATACTGGCGATGAGAGTACACGGGAGCAGACTTTTAATGATCCAGTCTTAGGGGTAAATGGTGAGAACGCCCGGTACCGTGAACTATGGAATCTTGTTTTTATCCAGTCAAACCGCTGCAAAGATGGCTCGCTTACCCCCCTTCCTGCAAAGCATGTAGATACGGGGATGGGCTTCGAGCGTATCGTATCAGTTATTCAAGGGGTCGAGTCTAACTATGATACCGATCTTTTTACACCGGTGATACGCAAACTTGAATCGATGAGTGGCAGGAGTTACGATCCCGATGAAAAGGGAACTCCTTTCAGAGTTATAGCAGATCATATCCGTGCTCTTGTTTTTGCCGTTACCGATGGGGCGTTCCCATCAAATGAGGGCAGGGGATATGTGCTCAGAAGATTGCTAAGGCGGGCATATCGCTTCGGAAGGGAGCTGGGTTTCAGAGAACCGTTTCTGCACAAACTCATTCCCACGGTTATCGATTCTATGGGAGGTGCATTTACTGAGATTACCCAGCGCAGGGCCTATCTTGAAGAGGTGATCTTTTCAGAGGAACAGCGATTTGATTCAACCCTTGAACAGGGGCTTGAGAAGTTTTCGGCAATGGTTGAAAACGCCGGTAAGAAGGGGCAGAAAATTCTTGGCGGCAATGATGTGTTTGCTCTTTACGACACCTATGGGTTTCCGATGGACCTTACCCGCCTTATGGCATCGGAGCAGGGGCTTGCCATTGATGAAGAGGGCTACGCTTCACTGATGGAGATGCAGAAGGACAGGGCCAGGGAGGCGCGCAAGGGTGATGAAAGCGGTCTTTCACCTGAGGGGTGGACAGAGCTCAAAGCTACGGAGGGTACCACCTTTGTGGGATACGATCAGAACAGATGTGATATCAATGTGTGCAGGTTTAAGCAGATAGAGAGCGACCAGGCCAAAGCGTGCTATCTTCTGATTCTGGATAAAACACCCTTTTATGCCGAAGCCGGTGGGCAGATGGGTGACAGAGGTTCGTTACGCACATCAACTGACAAAGAGTTGGTTGTGACCGACACATTTAAATGGAATGAGCTTGTAATCCATAAGGTACTCTCAGGCTCAGTGCTCTCTGAAAAGGATTTATCAGCAAACCTCTGTGCAGAGATTGACACAGACATGCGGGAATCCATACGGCGCAATCACACTGCAACTCATCTGCTTCAGGCAGCTTTGCGCAAAGTGCTGGGAGAACATGTGCAGCAGTCCGGGTCGAGAGTGGATCACCGTGGTTTGCGTTTTGATTTTACTCATTTCAAAGCGTTGACAAAAAGCGAACTGAGAGAGATTGTTCATCTTGTCAACGAATGGGTTATGGCCGATATTCCTGTGAGTACAGAAGTCAGGGATGTGGCAACCGCTAGGGCAGAAGGGGCTATTGCTCTTTTTGGAGAAAAGTACGGGGATACGGTGCGGGTTGTTTCTGTAGAGTCGGTTTCAAAAGAGCTTTGCGGGGGAACGCACGTGCTTTCTACCGGCCGGATCGGTCTGTTTCACCTGATAAGTGAAGAGAGTGTGTCTGCTGGGGTACGCAGACTCAGTGCAATTACGGGAAAAGAGTCGGTCGGTTACCTTTTTGAAAAGGAGAACCTTGTTTCTGAGGTGACAACTGTTCTAAAAACTGGTGAAGACCGCCTGGTGGGAAGAATAAAAGAGATACTTGAAACAGTAAAGATGCTCGAATCAAAGGTAAAGTCCTTGTCTGCTGCAAAAGCGGCTGAATCCGTGGAGGGGCTCTTCGGGGAAGCGCAGAGGAGCAGGGGAAAGTTCGCGTATGTTGTTAAAGATATCGGGGAGTTGGATAAGGAGTCGTTTGCAGGCTTCACCAACGCTGTTTCCGACGGTATTAAGGTGCATGGTATAGCTGATATTGCTGTTGTTGTGGCAGCCCGTGTTGACGGGCGTGCGATGTTTGCTGCTGCGGCGGATAAGGGTGCCGTTTCAAAAGGGGTCCATTGCGGTGAACTGGTCAAAGCTGCTGCAAAATTCGCTGATGGCGGCGGAGGGGGAAATCCGGTCAGGGCACAGGCCGGGGGCAAGAAACCATCCGGAATACCAGATGCACTCAAAGAGGTGAATACAATTCTATCACAGAAGGCTCAACAATGAAAACAGGCCCTTTTCTTCAGGCGGTTCTTGAAAGGCAATCTTGCCGTAAACGCTCCTACTGGGTGCTTCTGGATCCGGATGATTTTTCAATAGATGAGGCAGTGGTGGTTGCGCGTGAATCAGAGAAAAACGGAGTGAATGCAATACTGATTGGTGGAAGTCTTTTGCACTCAAATCATTTCGATAAGTTTACAGAGGCAGTCAAGGGTTCAGTCGGTATACCGGTGGTTATTTTTCCGGGAGACTCTGCTCAGCTCTCTTCACACGCCGATGCTTTGCTTTACCTTTCGTTGATTTCAGGTCGTAATCCGGTGAATCTTATTGGTGAACATGTCAAGGCAGCTCCGGTTATCCGTCAAAGCGGCATTGAACCGGTCGCTACTGCCTATATGCTCGTGGAGAGCGGGAGTGTGAGTTCTGTTGAATTTATGAGTAATACCCGGCCTCTTCCAAGGACAAAACCCGATATCGCCGCAGCTCATGCGCTTGCCGCACAGTACATGGGGATGCATCTGGTGTACCTGGAGGCCGGAAGCGGTGCGCAGCTTTCGGTGCCACCTGCCATGATAAAGGCTGTTCGCTCCTATGTGGATATCCCGATAATCGTGGGTGGAGGAATCAGGGATGGCAAAGCAGCACAGGAGAAATTGATGGCGGGTGCAGATATTATTGTTACCGGAAATGTTATCAGTAAAGAAAACGGGGTATCGGTCATGCAGGAGATCGCGTCAGTGGTGAGCACTTTTTGAGGCTGCTGTGTGGGGTGATACGATCACGTATTACGACATACGATTACAACAACGAAAAAAATCAGAAGAGCATGCAACGCTTTTTGCACTGCAATCGTACATACCGATCTGATACTATATTCTCCTCTGCCATCAAACGGTAGTGGGGATATCAATAAACACCGTTTCAATCCCCCATTGTTCTCTGACCAGGTTTCCCAGAGCCTGAATTCCGGGCTTTTCTGAGTGGTAGTGTCCGCAATAGAGGACATTGATCTGGGCTTCCCGGGCTTCGTGGTAGTTCTTATGACTCGGTTCGCCGGTGATGTAAAGGTCTGCGCCTTTTGTGATCGCTTCGGAAAGTTCATCTGAAGCTCCCCCCGAAACAATGGCCACCCGTTCTATTTGACGGGGGCCAAATGGGAGTGTAACAGCATCCTTTTCAACATACTCTCCAAGAGCCAAGGTGATCTCTTCGATAGTGAGCGGTTTGGGCAGTGTGCCTTGAAACCCTATCTCAACACCTTTGTAAAGACCAAAAGGGATGATGTTCTGCAGGTTAAGTGTTTTAGACAAAACTGCATTGTTGCCAACATCGGGGTGCATGTCAAGTGGAAGATGTGCTGCGTAGAGATTGAGATTGTTACCGATAAGGTACTTTAAGTGCTTATATGCAGAGCCGGTAATGCTGGTCAGTCCGTTCCAGATAATGCCGTGGTGAGTAAGAAGGATCTGGGACCCGGACCGAACACTCTTTTCATAAGCCTCCATGCAGGCATCGACTGCAAGTGCAACAGATGTAATGGTTGAAGCCCCCTGCACCTGAAGACCATTGCAGGAGACGTCTTTGGTCTGGTGAACCGAAAGAGTTTTGTTCAGAAACGAGACCAGCTCCTCTCTTTGTATACTGACCTTCTGTTGGGGCTTCTTTCTGTTTTCCATTTTGTTGCTACTCCAGTCTAGCGAAATTGAGGAAGTCAAGAGTCCCGCCAACTGGTGCGAGGCGGTTCCACTTTTCAACTAATCGGTGATACCGTCTGTCTTGCTCACTCTCCCTGCGTACGTTTTCCACCACTTCAGACAATGAATTTTCGTTTGATGGTTTAGCTTTGCAGTCAACAATGGAGAGCAGACCCAATGATTCGATAGTTGTGCTTTTAGGCGATTTGAGCACCACATCGTAGGGGAATGTTCTGCAGGTAAACGGACGAACGGCATAGATTGCACACCCTTTATCGGAGAGAAAGGCACATCGGTCCCGGACTTTCCGTAATGTCATTGCCCGTTTTCCATATCGGAAATTGATCCACAGATCAGCCTCCGGGTCATAACTGATCTCTGCGGGAGATACAAATTTTACCAGCTTTCGGGCAGGTTTATTCAGATAAGCGCAAATTCTTTTGATATCACTGTCGGTAACCGGTACTACGGGTTCACTGCAGCAGGTTCCACACCTCTGGCACTGGAGGAGAGTAAAAGAGCTGCTGCAGTTTTTTTGTCTCATATTGTTTCCATTACTTATTGATAAGAGAGCAGGTATGCTTCGATGAACATATCCAGATCCCCATCCATTACCGACTGTGTGTTGCTGGTCTCGGCATCGGTGCGATGGTCCTTGACCATGTTGTAGGGGTGAAGCACATAGGAGCGAATCTGGCTGCCCCACTCGATCTTTTTTTTCTCGGTCATTTTAGATTGGCGCTGCTGTTCCTCGATCTCTTTATAGTGCTGCTTTACCCGTGCCTTAAGCATTTTCATTGCCGTGGAGCGGTTTTTTATCTGAGACCGTTCGCTCTGACAAGCCACTACAATATTGGTTGGGATATGGGTCATTCTAACTGCGCTGTCGGTTTTGTTGATATGCTGGCCACCGGCACCGCTAGCTCTGTAAGTGTCAACCCTTATATCCTTTTCATCCAATACGTATTCATCCACATCGTCAAGAATAGGATAGGTATAAACAGATGAAAATGAGGTGTGTCTGCGGGCGTTGGAATCAAATGGGGAGATCCTTACCAGCCGGTGTACACCAGACTCAGCTTTCAGGTGGCCATAGGCATACTCACCGTCAACTTCCATGGTGACACTCTTTAGACCAGCCTCTTCCCCGGGCTGCATTTCAAGAACCGTGCACGTAAATCCCTTGCGTTCGATCCACCGGGAGTACATTCTAAAGAGCATGTCGGTCCAGTCACACGACTCGGTACCGCCCGCTCCGCTGTGTATGGTTAAAATTGCAGGGGCATTGTCATCCTCGCCGCTCAACTTACGTATAAATTCTATGTGGGCAAGTTCTTTTTCAAGTGTCTCTGTCTGATCTGCAAGTTCGGCCAGTGTGTCCTGATCCTGTTCCTGGGTTGCAAGCGACAGCAGTTCGTTAAGATCATCAATATCTTTTTTGACCTTTTCCCACGGTTCGACAATTCGCCGTGCACTCTTTATCTCTTTGAGCGTTTTCTGCGCCTGGTCGTGGTTGTCCCAGAATTCGTTTTGTGCGGATTTTGACTCAAGCTCTGCAATCAGTTGTTTTTTGCGTTCGATGTCAAAGATACCCCCGGAGGTTATCTATTCTGAGAGAAAAATCTTTTAATCGTGCGGACTCTGAAGTTTGGTTCATAACGGTTCTCCTTTTAGATAGAGTTGTAATATAGTAAAGGTGCATCACTAATCGTAACAGGCTCTTGGGTTAGATGAAAAAAAAGTAGGGGGAATAGATCTTGGCAGCCCCCTTGTTCACCCTCCACCGGGCCAATGCAGGTGTACGGATCGATTTTGAAATCACCGTTGTGGTGCATGGGCCGACAGCGACCCCTTTAACGCAAAATTCAGGTGGCGTAGGGGGGCTGCTGGCAGAGTAAAAAGACATAGAAAAAAAGTTACTTTTCCCCAATCAGCTCCAAGCTGATAAAACTCAATAGCTTGGGGATATAAATTGTTACACATACACTATATTGTGTAAAAGCCGGAAAAAATAGGCTTGACTTGTCTTTCCCGTTGCCTTATTTTAGAAATTGCAAAGGTTGATAAGGCTCTTCGATACAAAAGCTTCAAGTGGTATCTTCCGTTCGCACCAAACCCCATATTCTGGAAGGAGTAGTGAAATCCCATGGTCTCTAAAGCAGGAAAAGATGTATCCGGAAAAACCGTCAAATCGGTGGTCTACAGAGAGAACGTCCACCATGACTGTGCAACAGAGACGCTCAAAGCGCGTCTGGTGAAACGAAAGGTCGTTATCAGTGATAACGCAAAAACCGTACTGGAAAAAAGGTACCTGAAAAAGGATGATAAAGGGAGTGTTATAGAGACGGCCGAAGATCTCTTTTTCAGGGTAGCGCAAAACATCGCCAGTGCCGAAGTCTCTTTTGATACTGATGCCAACACGGATATATGGACCGAAAAGTTTTATACCATGATGGCAGAGATGAATTTTTTGCCCAACTCTCCCACTCTGATGAATGCCGGACGTGACCTTCAGCAGCTTTCAGCATGTTTTGTGCTTCCGGTAGGTGATTCCATGGAGGAGATTTTTACAGCGGTGAAACAGACCGCTCTTATTCATAAAAGTGGTGGTGGAACAGGGTTCTCCTTCTCGCACATACGGCCCAAAAACGACAGGGTACAATCGACCAGAGGGATATCGTCGGGTCCCCTCTCATTTATGAGGGTATTTGATGTTGCGACCGAGACGGTAAAGCAGGGGGGTACACGCAGAGGTGCCAATATGGGTATTCTTAACTGTTCTCATCCCGAGATTCTTGATTTTATTGAGATGAAATCAAGCGATGGTGTGATGTCCAACTTCAACATCTCTATCGGTATCACCGATGAGTTTATGGAGGCGTTGCGCAAAAATGAGGAGTATCCTCTTCGCAATCCCAGAACCGGGGAAGAGCAGGGGCGTCTCAAGGCATCAAAGGTGTTTAAAAGAGTGGTGGAGCTTGCCTGGAAAAACGGTGAGCCGGGGGTTGTTTTTCTGGACAAAATCAACGAAGCCAACCCTACGCCGCATGTGGGCCGAATGGAGAGTACCAACCCCTGTGGTGAGCAGCCACTGTTGCCGTATGAATCGTGCAATCTTGGATCAATTAATCTGGCCAAAATGGTATGTGAGAAGTCGGGCAAAAAAGAGGTGGACTATGTAAAACTTGCCGAAACGATTCGGATGGCGGTACGTTTTCTTGACAACGTGATAGAGGTAAACAACTATCCTCTTGAGGAGATACAGCAGATCACCAGGGCTAACCGGAAAATCGGTCTTGGGGTGATGGGTTTTGCTGACATGCTTTTTGAATTTTCTATCCCCTATAACTCTTCTGAAGCAGCTACTCTTGCCGAGGAGGTAATGCGCTTTATTCAGGAAGAGGGACGGAAGGTCAGTGCATACCTTGCACGGGAGAGAGGAGTATTTCCCAATTTTAAAGGTTCTGTGTATGATAAAGAGAATGGTATCAAGGTACGCAATGCCACCGTTACTACAATTGCGCCCACCGGAACGATCAGTATGATAGCAGGATGTTCAAGCGGTATTGAACCGCTGTTTGCAATTGTCTATGAGAAGAACGTGCTTGATAAAAATCTGCTCGAAATTCATCCTGCATTCAAGAAAATTGCACAGGATGAGGGATTTTATTCAGAAGAGTTTATGAAAATGGTGGCTGAAAGCGGAAGCTTGCACAGGATCCATGGTGTTCCCAAAAGAATTCGTGACGTGTTTGTCACATCACACGATATAGAGCCCCGGTGGCACGTGGCGCTTCAGGCCGCTTTTCAGAAATACACCGATAATGCTGTCTCAAAAACGGTTAATTTCCGCAATGAAGCCACTTCCAAGGAAGTAGAGGAGGTGTTCCGCTTTGCCTATGAACTGGGGTGTAAAGGGGTTACGGTGTACCGTGATGGTTCAAGGATGCATCAGGTGATCACTGCAGGGAGCGGAAACAGTGGCAGTGTGGCAGAACTTCCTTCAGCCGGCATTATTCATCCCCGTCCCCGTCCCTCTGTTACCCACGGACAGACCTATAAAACCAAAACTGGCTGTGGTACCCTATACGTGAACATCAACTCTGATACTATGGGTTTATGTGAAGTTTTCACCCAAATGGGTAAATCGGGGGGATGTGCCTCATCCAATGCAGAAGCTGTTTCAAGGCTTGTTTCCCTGTCGTTGAGAGCGGGTATAGATCCCGGCTCGATCGCTGAGCAACTCAGAGGTATCCGTTGCCCTATCCCCACTTGGCATGAAGGGGATATGATTCTTTCGTGTGCAGATGCAATCGGGCGGGTGCTGGAAAAAGCAATAGGCGATGTGAGCGGTACAGCACATACGCAGATCAGCTATTCTGGTCTTGACATGGGCTTCTGTCCTCAGTGTCCGGAGTGTGGGGGGATAATGGAACATGAAAGCGGGTGTGCTACCTGTAAATCGTGTGGGTTTTCAAAGTGCGGTTAAAATCATACCAAGGAGGGAACCCTTAAGGGTGTGGGTTTTAATAATCAACATCTTTTTAGTGGACCCACGAAATAGCATGGGTGGTACGTTTCGCAATTGATGAGCTACAGCTGCTACTGTGGCAAATCTGCTCTCCAACTGTTCCGTTCGGGTGGGGGCTCAATGTCCCTCTTTCTCTGTTTTGAGGCTTGGGAGCTCGTCGATATGCCCGATCGGAAAATTGCCTGCTCACCGGCGCCGGGAGCTCACCCAGGCAGTGCAATACAGGCAGTGCAGAAGGTGTGAGCGGCCAGCGGAGTCTTGATTTACCACTCATGCTTGAACTCCTCCTCCCGGCGGATTTCAGGGCAAAGGTTTGTGGCAACACTGAAAGTGAGAAAGCGTATACCTATCCGCAGGGTGTCATATTCGCACACTAATTAAGGGACTGATGCTGTGCAGGTTGAGGGAAGAGTGCAAGATTAATCAGTGCCCTTTTCCGCGTTCTCACCTTTGCACCTTCTGCGTTTTATAATTACCCTTCACCCCCAAAAAAATGAAGAATGAAGATTGAGCATTGGTACTGCCGGGAGATGGACCTCCAGACTGGTTTTGGTCTGGCTGATTTTGGGTGTTGGTTTGTAGACATTTGGACTAATGTTTCTGTTTCAGGGGAATGTTTTGTGCCCGGGATCAAATCAAAATAGCAGGGCGATTCGACTACAACAGAATACTCTTCAGTGAGGAAAAAAGGATCAGTCAAAGCTTAACTAGAGCCATGAAAAATTATTTCCACTCTCATTATTGTCTTTTACAGCATATAATTGTATACTTTTTATCAATTCTTCTTTTAAAACAGTGTAACTTGGATTCTTTTGTGGTAAGTGTTCTTCTGGTATGCAGGCATGACCGTGAAAGGCAGATTCTTAAGATGGCTCTTGAGCAGCGCGGTGTTAAGTGTCTTGAGGTGCAGCCAAGTTATCAGAGTTACATGATGGTGGTTCAGTTTAAGCCCGATGTGATAATCCTTGAACTGCCAAGACCCTGTTCTGATCAGCTCTATTTTGCCGGTTTATTGAGAAAACAGAAAAAAACCAAAAATCTTCCCATAATTGGTTACGGAGATCAGGTCAGTGAGATGGAGAAAAGGGGGTATGTGCTGGGAGGGGTGAACTGTTATCTCCAGCGTCCTCTGAAATTTTCAGCCATTGTTGAGTTGATAGAGCGATTTATCAAAGTAAAGAACAAGAAGCTCAATCAGGTGGCTCCATTAACGGACAAGCAGAAGGATATGGAAGACCTTCTGAATTCAACAATGTCAATACCGGAAAAGCTTGAAATCATGACTCGCCATGTCTCATCCCTGGTGGCCTTTCCGTTTACTGTTGCAAAGGTTCTTCATCTTGCACAGGATGAACGCACAGGCGCAGGTCATCTTGCCCAGGCCATTACTGCTGATCCTGCAATTACCACTCATATACTTAAACTCTCAAACTCGGTATTTTTCTCAAGGTCTTCGCGGCGAATAAATTCGGTTAAGGATGCCATAGTGCGCATTGGATTTACGGAGACAAAAAAGATCGTGATGAGTATGTCGGTGATCAATCTTTTTGACAGTAATGTCGAGAAACTGGGCTTTAACCGCATGGAATTCTGGACCCACTCTCTATCATGCGCGGTTATTTCAGAGCGGATTGCAAAAAATATCGGTGCAGTCAATGCTGAGGAGGCATTTCTTGCAGGGCTTCTTCACGATCTGGGGATGTTGTTTTTTGATGAATTCTTCCCGTCAGTTTTTCAAAAGATCCTGCAGGTATCAGTTTCCAATGCCGATCAATTCATAGAGTGTGAGAAAAAAGAGATCGGTGTAACGCACAATGATCTTATTGGTGAACTGTTTCCCCGATGGAAAATCCCCGATACTATCACTGAGGCCATATTGTCTCAATATGATGTGGAAGGGTGGGAACTGGAAAAGATAGACTCAGCGGCAAAAAAAATGGCAGTTTGTGTTTTTTTGGCTGACATGATTGCCAAGAGTATGAAGCTTGGCAGGGAGTGCGATGCAATTGTCAGTCCTGTTTCAAAAGCGCTGTTTGTATCGATGGGTCTGGGCGCGGGCCTTAACAACTCTTTTGTCGATAACATATTCCAGTCTATTGAAATGTTCAGAAAATTTCTCAAAATAGAGGAGACGAGTTGTTGTGATGAGAAGAGACTTGATAAGCCACAAAATATTGCTGTAATCAATCAAAGGGAAGATCTTTTTGTCCCGCCAGTCAGTTACCTTGAAAAAGAGGGGTGGCAAGTTGACGTTCTCAAGGCAGATGTTGAGAGCTCTTCCATGAATCAAAAGTACGATGTGATAATTGTGTGGGGTAATGAAAAACTGGCCCGGGATCAGGCAGAGAAATTCTCAAAAGTGCTGCATCCGGCATCTGATGGAAACAGTGTGCTGTATTCTTCTTTGGTGGTGATAGCACCAAAGGGGGCTACGTTGGTGGAGTCTGAAAAAGTGAAGATGGTCAACAGCAGGTTTGACCTGCAGTATTTGGCGGTTATGGCCGAACAATTAGCTGCTGCAACGGGCGGTCTCTTGGCGGTTGCTCAGGAAAAAGAGGCTCTTTAGCTGGTCCTAGTGTGCTTTTTCAATGTGTATAGTTGTTTTTTGTTACATTAAAGTCGGATCATTATACTGCTTTGCAGGGTGTAGCCATGAAACGTGTGCATCTTTGTGATCTTCGTGACGGACAGTTAACCGATAAGGACTATTACGGTTCCGGCGGCGAGTTGTTGCTGTCAAGGAGTACCATGCTTACCACGGTGCATCTTTTGGCCCTTAAGCGAAGAGGGGTAACCAATCTTTATGTCAAGGAAAGCGGTGATAGCGAAGAGCTTGACAGGTTACTCAATGAAGGGGTCGGGGCAACATCTTTTTTGCCTTTTGAAGATCTTGAGGAGCAGGTTTTTTCTGTAGATGAGATGAAGAATATTGGGTTCGGTGAGGACGGGCTGCTTAAACTTTTGGACAGCTGGGCTGTGAATGAGGTTGAAGCAAGGATTGAGAAGGGTATTCATGGCGACAAGCCAAATGGTTCTCCCCTGAGTGCTAAACTTCAGGACAAGGGGACTTCGGTTAGAAGCGAATGCTACAAAAATAAAATAGTTGATAACTATATCGGCTCCAAAGAGGTACTGCTCTCTCTGCTCAACAAACTACATCAGGGCAGTAAAGTTGATTTCGGAACAATAGAGAAGACAACACAGGTGTTTATCGATCACTTTATCCACGACAGAAATATTGTTCTTAATCTTTCTATGATCAAGCCAAAGGCCGGTGACTATGTGGCGCATCACTCGTTCAACGTTGCGTTGTTGTCAATGGCAATTGCTACTTCACTGGGGTACAGCGAAAAGCAGGTTTGGGAAGTGGTGATGTGTGGGATGCTTCATGACTGTGGGATGTTTCTTGTACCCAGGGAGGTACTTGAAAAAAACGGCAGGTATACTAAAGAGGAGCTTTTTGAAATACATAAACATCCGGTAAGTGGCCTTCATATACTTGAAGGGGTAAAAAGGTTGCCCGAAGCGGTATTGATTGGTGTGTATCAGAGCCATGAAAGAGAGAACGGCAAAGGGTATCCCAAGTTGAGAAAAGGGAGGCTTATCCATAATTACGCAAAAATTGTACAGGTGGCGGATATTTTTGATGCACTCTGTTCTCCAAGGCCTTTTAGAAAAAGATATATCCCCTATAAGGCAATAGAGATGATGCTTGGTATGGTTCGTCATGGTTTTATAAGTCAAACTCATACCAAAGGGCTCCTGAAGTTTGTCTCTCTTTTTCCGGTGGGGAGCCTTGTTGAACTAAATACCGGACAATTCGCAAAAGTCATTCAGTCAAACGGATCCTCCTTTGCCAAGCCGGTGGTCAGAATCCTTTATGATAAGGGCAACCGGATTTTACCTGCTGATCAGCAAAAGGTTGAAAATCTTGCCGATACTATCTCTCTTCGCATTGTCAGGGCTCACGGCTTTGACCTTCCCGATTTTTCCTACATGGACGGGTTCTGAGGAGTCGTGTTTACCGCCAGACGTTGAGTTTCCAGTTCATTGGGTAGAAACGCACTGTATAGTTTCTGTTCCGCAGAAAATAACGATCGTGACGAGTAAGAGATTGTGAAAGGTAAAGAGTACGTTTGCTGTGCGGGTGGGGTAAATGGGAGGCAGTTTTGTCTGTTGGTGATTTGGGTGGTGCTGGATTGATCTGTTTCAGTATAGCAGAGAGGTAGACTGTTTTTGTTCTGGTGTTTATGCTGAAATTGTGGGCTTTGTGTAGAAATGTAGTTGCCTGTTGTTGGAGCTGGTTGTAGAGTAGTTCTCCTGTGTAGGGGGTATTTAAGAGAGGGGGGCAGCTCATGGTCCCTCGGACAAGTGCAAAATGCACTGCTGGTTCATTCAGCTCTTTTTCAAAAATATGGCTTTTTATATGGTGCAGAGTGATCTTTCTGCCCATAACCGTGAAGTGGATCCTTTTGAATACGTTTCCCAGTTGCATTATACTGTTTAACGGGTAAAGAAATGTACTAAAACGAAGTGGCCTGATAGGGTAATGGTCGACAATGATTTGAAGTACCTTTGCATTATAGACGTTGATAAAAAAGGCGATCTGCTCTTCACTTGACCAGTCGGAGTAGGTTTGTGAGTCCAGTTTTTCTGCACACAGCAGAAATGAGTCCAGTGGGGCCCGGTCGATTTTAAGCATACTGTACTCTACAAGTCCATCACTGTTAACGTGACTTCTCAGAATCGCATCATACTGCCGGTAGCTGAAAATGGTACTGCACGCGGTTACCGTGCTTACTTTGCCCAAAACCAAAACCCATAACAGAATAGGTATGGTTGCTAAAGAAGGGTTTAAGCGCAGTGGGGTGGATTTCAACCCGGGAGCTGCAATTTTTCTGCTAAACATATTGATTCCATTCTTTATATTAGGTACATCGGTTCATAGAGGTGCTGCACGATCACTATGGCCCTGTTTTTTCTATAAAGCAAAAAGTGTTGCACTATTTTTGAGCCTTTAAAATCGGGAGCGGTATGTTTATTCGCCTTTTGATCCTGTTTACTGTTCTTCCTCTGGCAGAGCTGGTGATTTTAATTCGGATAGGGACACTGATTGGAGCACTGAACACTGTTTTGGTGGTGATAGCGACAGCCTTTGTGGGTGCATCACTGGCAAAACGGGAGGGCCTTTCAACGTTATCCAAAATCCGGCTGAGCATGGCCAGGGGGATTGTTCCCGGGGATGAGCTGATGGATGGCGTTCTTATTCTGATTGCAGCAGTGGTACTTATAACCCCTGGACTGTTAACGGATCTGTTGGGGTTTGCAGTTTTGATACGTCCATCAAGAAGATGGATAAAGGGTCGGCTTAAAAGGATTGTTAAGAGGTCAATGGACAAGGGGTCAATGGAAATCCATATGCACTGATTAGTATCTTTTTAAAGGGAACAGCGTTTGCTTTTTTTTTCCAATACTGAAGAACCGGTTGGTTTGGTTATAGGTAACCGTTAGAAAATGGTGTCGGGTAACCGGCCCACGAAACCGCTGGGAAAGGAGAATGTCTCCCACTCGGGTCGGCATTGGAATCGTTTTTAAGCGAAGCGGTTGCATTGCCACGGCCGACCGCGACGTTCGATAAGAGACGAGTGCATTATAGCCCTGTTCAATTGGGTTGCAGCACTCCTTTTTTTTTTGATTTTCCGCATGTAACTCAGAAATAGCCGAAAAATGTAATCGGCAAAGTCCTTTTTGGGGAGGGGAAAGTATGAAAGCATCCGTAGACAAGCAGATGTGTATAGGTTGTGAATTGTGTCCTGGTGTCTGTCCTGAGGTTTTTGCCATGGGGGATGACGGACTGGCATACGCTATTGTGGAAACGGTACCGGCAGATGCCCTGGATGGGGCAAAGGAGGCCGCTGAGAGCTGTCCGGTTGATGCAATCCGTTTAGGGTAGAGAGGGGGCCGGCCGGTTTCTGGAGTTGTGGCTGGTTGATAGATGTGGCCAGTGCACTGTTCAGCGGTTCTTTTGCAGGGCGTTTAGTTAGCTGCGAAAGAATCCGTTTAATCCCCTGCCTGCTCCTCAAACATCCAACACCTTCCAATAGTGTATTTTATCGCTATAGGAATTTTTCAGCCCTCTGAACAGGAGAAAAGATGAAACAGCAGTATAATTTCACTATTCCCACACTGGGAACGTGCAATGTAGCCTCTCCAATAGCTCTTTCAACCCAAATCGGGGATAGGATAGCCAACTATGTGGGTGATGATGAGTTTATCGTCAATGATGCCCATGCTCAGCCCGGTGAGACGGTTACTTTCAAAAAGGAGCATCTGATTGAGAAGGCCGGACCACGGAAGAAGATATTCTTTGACCCTGCAGATGCTCATGCGGCGATTGTAACCTGTGGGGGGCTCTGTCCAGGGCTTAATGATGTGATCAGGGCGATTGTGATGTGTCTGTGGCATCAGTATGGTGTTCGGAAAATTTCAGGAGTACGCTACGGATACAGAGGTTTTATGCCACAAAACAGAGATTCAATGGTTGAGCTCACGCCACAATCGGTTGCCTACATCCACCGAATGGGAGGCACCGTGCTTGGTTCATCAAGAGGCTACGGAGAGAAGACCAAAGAGATCGTTGACACCATTGAGTCCCGTGGGATCAACATGCTTTTCACTATCGGCGGGGATGGTACCCAGAAAGGCTCTTTGCAGATAGCAAACGAGGCCAGGGCAAGGGGGCTTGCTGTTTCAATCGTAGGGATTCCCAAAACAATCGACAACGATCTGAGCTTTATACAGAAATCATTCGGATTTGAAACTGCGGTAAGTGAGGCTGTAAAGGCGGTGCATGGTGCACACGTTGAGGCGCATGATGCCCCCAACGGCATAGGGGTGGTGAAACTGATGGGCAGGGAGTCGGGCTTTATAGCAGCTTACACCGCTATGGGCAGTAGTGATGTAAATTTCGTTCTGGTGCCGGAGGTCCCCTTTGATCTTGAAGGAAAAAACGGTTTGTTGCATCAACTGTATAACCGCATTGAACAACGGGGGCATGCAGTGGTGGTGGTGGCTGAAGGTGCAGGGCAGGATCTGCTTGAGAGTGAATCTGCTGAAACTGACGCTTCGGGAAACAAAAAACCTGGTGATATCGGACTTTTTCTTCAGGACAAAATCAAACAGTTTTTTAAACAGAAGGGAACAGAGATCAATCTCAAATATATCGACCCTTCATATATAATACGCAGTACACCGGCCAATCCTATCGATTCGGTTTACTGCACAAGGCTTGGAACCAATTCTGTACACGCTGCAATGGCCGGGAAATCAAGAATGCTGATAAGTATGATAAATAATAATTTCGTTCACGTACCGATAGAGCTTGCAGTGGCACAGAGAAACTGTATCGATCCTGAAAGCCCTGTGTGGAGAGATGTACTGGAGGCCACAGGGCAGCCTGTTTGGATGAAAAACTGAAGATCGGTGGCAGAAAACAGCAGTGCTTTTGGCTGGTGGTGGGTGAAGGCATATTCATGCTTCCTCCGCTCACCATTCGATAAGCTTGGTACAGCTAGGGTGGGACGGAGCCTGCTGGCCGCACCTTGGCTTATGGGAAAAGGGTGTAATGGGCTCTGAGGCTTTCAAAGGAAAACTGTGTAAAGATATGAAACGTTTCTTACTGTTACTGCTGATCTCCGTTCATTATAATGGGTATGCGGGGGTGTTCGAGCAGGCCAATGAACTTTATAACAGCGGACAGTTTAAAAGAGCGATCGAGCTCTATAGACAAGCTGTATCGGGCGGACAGAATCCTGCTCTTGCCCATTTCAATATCGCCAATGCCTATTTTCAGATGGACGATATCCCCCAAAGTATCGCCCACTACAAAACCGCACTTTCCTATGCACCCGATTTTTTCAGGGGATATATGAATCTGGCAATGGCCTATTTTACCCTTGAGGAGTGGCCTCACAGTATAAGCACAACACTCAGGGCACTGGAGCTTGAGCCGGGCAATGAAGAGTTGATGATGTTGCTTGCTGTCTCTTATCTTCAGACAGGAGACAGGGCGAAGGCTGCGGTTAAGCTGGAAAAAATGGTCCAAAAGAGTCCTCAGAGATCTGCCGCCTACATCACACTTGCACAACTATACAGGGATCTGCTTGATGATGATGAGTCTTTGAAATGGCTCAGGAGATACCCCCTTGACGCAGGTAATCGTACTGATGTCTATACTATGATGGCAGAGATTATGGAAGAGAAGGGGGATCTGGATGGTGCGCTCTATAATCTTAGAAATGCATTTGAGCTTAACCCTGATAACCGATGGCTCTTATATAAAATAGTGCATAATCTGGAAAGCAGGGGAAACGAACTCGTTGCTATGGAAGAGGCTGCAGCGGGGCTGAGGCGGTTTGAGGATTTCTATGAGCTGGCTCTGTTGGCTGCAAATATCGCTTTTCGGTTACGACAGTTTGATCTGGCTGAAAAGTACTACCGTATTGCTCAGGAAAACGGGCTCCGTGGCGCAACCCTTGGACTTGAGAATGTAAGGTTGATCAGAGAGTATGAAGGATGGTAAATTCTAACGGTATACGACCGATAGTCTGAAACAGCAAGCCCGGGAAAAAAACAGTGTCATCTGTTCAGGAAACCAGAAAAAAACCGATACCCGATCCGTTCAAGGATTTTGAGCCTGTAAAGTGGACTCCGGCCAAGGGTGCCGATTGTGATTGCGAGCTCATATATTCCACCAGGCGTAACCACGGTATTTGTGGCCACTATAAGCTCCATAATCTTAATGATGCCATAAATGATGATCTTTCCTGGTACGAAAAGATTCTTGTGGAGTATGTGATTAATGAGTGCAGTTATGCAATCTTTACGGTGTTTGATCTGCTGACATCACCCTATGCATTCGATACGTCTGCAGAGGGTAACATTCTGGGTGAAATTGCGGAGAGAGTATCACGGAGAGTGACAAAATACTTTCTCAAGCATCTGAATAAAAAGGGGCGCACTGGAGGCATTTTCGATCAGCGCTTTGATCCTGCTAACAGGGATGATTTCATTGTGGCCCACACCGATGACTATATCCTCAAGATTCAAAAGTATCCCAATCTTATCATTCTCAGACGTTCGGGCCGTGGCAAGTATGGCTATGAAAATATAAAGGAGCTGGATGGTTTTTTTGACTACCGGTATATGGGGCAGCGCCACATCCTGGTTTTGGAAAGTAAGCTTGAGAAGGTGAATGTGGATTGCAATGACCTGGTCAGACAGCTCTTTGTTCCTTTGCGTCATCTTTTCCCACACGCTCATTTCTCCTACATCCTCTTTACGGACAAACATTCGGTATTCATGAAGAACAACTTCTCCACCAGACGCCAAATCAAGCATATACCAGTAGAGATATATGAAAGGCTCAAAGGGGAAGATGTTGGTACTCTTCTTTTTACCTTCAATGAGAGCCGGGAGGATTTTGAGAAGATCAAGGATTTTTTAATCACACAGTACAGGATAATCTTAAAGCTTGGCGTGACGCTGCACGGAAAGACGGTGATAAACGAAAGAGAGATAATGGTGTTTGACGGGGGAGAGACACCCCATATTAAGCTGGCAAAGGATATGGAGAGTGGATTATGGAGAGAAGTTCCTTTGAGGCACAAAAGATGAATGTGGCTGGGAGGATCATGTATTTTAGTGAACCAGGGAGCTCAGAGCGGGTTCTCACGCGCTGCTCAGTATGAGCTGAATGTACAGATGACACTATCAGGGGATACTATCAGATTATGACAGAAACTGCAGAAAAAAAGATTGAAATAGCACCATCGATTCTCTCCGCCGATTTTTCAAATCTTGAGAGAGAAGTGAAAGCTGCTCAGGATGCAGGAGCGGACAGAATGCACTGCGATGTGATGGATGGGCACTTCGTTCCCAATATCACCTTTGGCCCTCTTGTTGTGGAGGCGGTTAAAAAGCATGTCGCCATACCGCTTGATGTACACCTTATGATTACGGATCCGGAAAAGTATATCGATGCATTTTGTGATGCCGGCTCTGACATTCTTATGTTTCATGCTGAGGCGGTTGAAAATGTGGGGGCTGTTCTCCAAAAAATCCGCAAAAAAGGTGTTCGTGCGGGAGTGACCGTAAATCCTGACTATCCCGTAGAGCTCTTTTTGGATCACCTTGAGATGATTGATCAGGTTCTTATCATGTCGGTGTATGCAGGCTTTGGGGGGCAGAAGTTTATTACAGAAACAATGGATAAAGTAAAGACTGTTTACAATGAAGCACAGAAGCGCGGGCTTGCTATCGATATAGAGGTGGACGGAGGGGTAAACGGTGAGACCGCAGGGATCTGTGCGGCCAGCGGAGCGAATGTGCTGGTTGCCGGAAGTTATGTATTTGGAACCGGCGAGTATCAGAGGCGGATCTCAATATTGCGGGAGAATGCTCAAGCATGCAGAGCTCAAAGAGCATAGCCATGGTAAACAGGTGTTTAAAGTCAATACTGTTAGTGCTTGTGTTTCTGCTGACTGGCTGTGAAAATCCGATCTATCAGGGGGCTGCGGACATTTCTGAGCTTCAAAGTGTCTGGCAGTATCTGAGCGTATACAGTATTTATCAGGAGCGGGTGGCATCCAATCCGCTCTCTTTTAGAACACCCGAGGCGTTGTTTGAATCCATTGGGGATTCATCGTATACGAGGTATCGTTACCGCAGCAGATTCTCCTCTTCTCCACGTCTGCAAAAAGTTCGTTTTGAAGAGACGGTCACGTATGAATTTCTAAATGCTACTACTGCTTATGTGAAAATTTTTCCGGCTTTTGAGACATCTACTTACAGCGAATTCAGAAATATTTTGTGGAGAATAATTGACTATCCAAACATCGTTATCGACTTAAGAGATAACGATGGGGGGTTTCTTAATGTCACAGACTCAATAATTGAGCTGTTTGTCGGTCCCGGTGTCAGCTATATTAAGAACAGGTACCGCAAGTACTGCGAATTGGAATTAAAAGGGTATACCGTTCCGGAAACTGGCGAGTGGCAGGAACAGAAAACTTCAAGGGCACAGAGTCCTGCGCTTGAAGGGAAAAACTTCTCGGTACTTATAAATCGTAGTACTGCAAGTGCGGCGGAAATCCTTGCAGCAGCCCTAAAGGATTGTTTGGATGCTCACCTGGTCGGTGATACTACTTATGGAAAAGGTATTGGACAGATAAGAGTGCCTCGACTCAACAGGGATTCCATTCAAATTACCTTTATGAAAATACGGGGAGTATCAGAACGGACCGGTGATTATCACAACAGGGGTATTGAACCGGATACAATCCCCCGGGAGCTGCAAATTGTACCCAAAAGGCAGGACGGCTCATACGATCTTGATCTGTATTATGCTGCAAAATTACTCGATCCAACCGTTGAGATTACCGATCCTGGCAACTGGCCCAGGTCGCCATATGTGAGGGCCGCGGCTTATAGAGAGTCAGGGCTTGTCAAAGTGTCTCCTCACGACCCTATTACTGCAAGGTAGATCCTTTTGCATCAAAATGTCAGAATAGAGAAGCTGGTATACGGTGGGGATGGAATCGCCCGCACCGATGCGGGGGTTGTCTTTGTCCCCGGAGTTATCCCCGGTGAGCTGGTGGAGGTTGTTGCTGAACAACGAAAAAATGGGATTGTCAGGTGCACAGTAGAGAGGATCATTGAGCAAAGTAAAAGACGGCGAAGGCCATTTTGTCCTCATTTTGGAGAGTGCGGGGGATGCGACTGGCAGTTTATAGATTACCAATATCAGCCGGAAATTAAAAGAGACATTCTGATAGACTGCATGGTTCGCATTGGAAAAATCGGTTCGGAGTTGAAGCCTGAGATTTTTTGTTGTGATGAGCGTGGTTACCGGATACGTTCGCAGATAAAGATCGACCGCAGCGCAAACACCGCCGGCTTTTTCAAAAAAAAGAGCAACTCCATTGTGGCGATTACTACCTGTCCCCTGCTTTCAGATCCGCTCAATACACTATTGGCTGATTTCAGCTCCGGAAAAGTCGAATTACCCCACGCTACTGTTCTGCGGGTTATTGAGGGAGCTAACGCTCAGATTACATCGAGCCCGGTTATCTCCAACCGAACGCTGCCCCAAACAGAGATCAGGGTTGAGAACAGACGGTTTATCATCCAGGGTGAGAGCTTTTTTCAGAGTAACGGCTATCTGCTCCAGCAGTTGGGAAGGTGGGCTGCCAAAGAGATAAAAGCTGACAGGTGCATGGATTTGTATGGTGGATGCGGCTTCTTTTCTGTTATGCTCCATGACTGTTACAATAAGGGGATGCTTGTTGAGAACAGCTTTGTGCAGACAGAGCTTGCAAAGAAAAATTGTGCATTAAATGGTATCGGTAATGTGGATGTCGTTTGTGGTGATGTGGAGAAGGCAAAGGCGGCTAAAAAGGTGCGTGATTTCAAACCCGATTGCGTGATAGTTGACCCTCCAAGGCCTGGTTTGACCCGTTGTGCCCGGGAATGGATATCTTCACTTTCTCCTTCAACGCTCCTTTATGTATCATGCAATCCCTCAACTCTTGCAAGGGATACCAACTTTTTTGTGAACCGGTGTGGATACAGAATTAAGCGATCCGCGCTTTTTGATCTCTATCCCAATACCACTCATCTGGAAGCGGCGATAGTGTTGGTGAAGTAGTTTTGTGTTCACAACAACGTTATCGTTTTTTCGCTTACTATAGAATCCCTCTAAAAAAACAGCGTACAATTGATGGGCTTGAGCTTTAGGCGACGGGTGACCACCGACGTTTAACATCTGGCACGTTATTAGTGACCGTGGTAGTGAAAGGCTCTCCCCGTGCCGATAGCTCTTGTAATGGCTGGTTTTTTATGAGATTGTCTGTTTTATAGGTCGGTAAAAGAGTTTGCCTGAAAAAAAAGCTGTTTGATACAAAACATACATTGAAAAAGTGGTGTAAACTTACTACAATTAGTTATAAACCACTGGTAAGGAAAAGAGATAGTAATGAAAAAAGGTTTTTATCTGGATGAAAAGCATAGAGATGAAGTTGTTTCATCTATGGCTAAGAAGCTTGCTGACCGCGATGAGACCATGGTGTTCAAAAAGAGGAGCGATCCTGTGCCGCTGTTTTTTGTTATTATAGGGATTTGTCTTGTAGCGGTTATAGCTGTTGTAGCGCTGGTTTCATTTGGTGAAAAAGAGGTTGAACAACCTGTTGCTGCGGTTGAATCTGCTGCTCCAGCGAGTCCTGTAGAATTAATTGAAACAGCTTATGAACGGGGAGAGATTACAATTAATGACTATGGAGTATATCTGACTAATGTTCTTGTACGCTATGACTCTGTCCCTGAAGCTTACAGGGTAGAGCGTCCTATGATTATCCCTGATGATATATTTATCCGCCTCTTAAGAGTATGGAAACGGATACGGCCGGAGTTAAGGGTAACGATTCTAAAAGATATCCCACAGCTTGAACAGATGGTTGAGGATATGGAATCAAACAGGGAGTGATAAGTGCAATGGCAGAGAGCGGCTTTGAAAAAAAATATGATAAGACAAACTTCAGTCTTCTTGAAGGAACCGCCAGGATTTTGGTGCTGGAGGATAATCCCCAGTCGGTTGATCTGATAGAGGATATTCTTGATTTTGTGCCAATTTACATGCTTTATCATGCGCAGTCATCGGCTCAAGCAGTGAAACTAATAAGCCAAACAAAACGCTTTCATATCGCTCTTATGGATCTTGGGGTCAATGATTTGGAAAATGATGAATTCTATATTTTGAGACGCTACTGCAACAACTTTCCTATACTTATATTTACCGGATCGCATTCTCCAGAAAAAGGAGCAGGGTCTGTTCTTATGGGAGCAAAGGCTGTAATCGACAAAAAAAGCCCCTTTGACACGTTGCGGTTTATGAAAACCCTGAATCATTGGACCCTGATAGGGATGTTGAACAAGGGGTATGATGAAAAAAACTGGACCACCCTTAATCTGGCGACGAAAATACTGTTTGAAAAGATGCCAGCTACAGTTACTGACTGGGCTGATTTGATACGAATCAGCGACAGGCAGCTTAGAAATCTATGGGAGGCTGGTGCAAAATCGGTTCTTCATCTTTTCCACCTGTACCACAGTGCTTTTAGATACTATGAGGCGTGTTACACCGGTGAGAAAGAGTTGATGGTTAAGATGGAATTGCGCTATACAAAATCGCTGGAATTTTTTAAGACTCACCCTGATCTGCTCTACTCTTTAACTCGTTAATCTTCGGGCACCAACTCTGCCACTTCTGGTTTGGAACGTTTGTCCGGAAAAAAATAACCACGAAACAGACGAAATAGGATTGAACAAAAAGAGGGACCTTCCGGATTCGGAAGTTCTCCTGCAGCTCATTGTTTCCCCTTTTTGAAGTGTTTCATGGGAGAAATTCTTTTCGGAAATCAGTGTTCCGTTTTTTTCTCACTTAAGCGGATAACATATAGGGAGAAGAAAAATTCACATCGTGGGGGACACTATGAAAATATCAAATTGCAATGGAAGTTCACTGGTGGAAGTTGTTGTCTCGATGTTTCTTTTAGGCCTTCTGGTAACAGGAATCAATTTCTGTGTGGTCAGCCTTATAAACAGAAATGCCGTATCAAAAGAGATCTCTGCTGCTACTGCTTTAGGCAACCAGACGCTGGAGCAACTGCGAAGGAGTGATTTTCAGGATATTATCGCTGGATTTGAGCAGGGCAGTGACCGATTCATAAGAAGCTGGACTGTTAGCAATACCGATGATGACAACATGAAACGAATCGATCTTTGGGTGTTCTGGCCGGACAATCAGGACCGTTCGATCAGTATGTCGACCATGGTTTCGAGGTCTTTTGGGCAGTAGGTGCTGGAGGTGGTACAGTGGCGTCGGACCTCAAGGGCGCAAAATGCTTTTTTCGCTGTAATCTGTTAATGGTCAATGCCTTGTGCTGATGGCAATCAGTCTGATCCGTCTTTACTCAAGTGCTCTTTTAACCAGCTCTTCAAGGTCATAGGAACGTTTTTCGAAAACAAAAGTACCCCTGGAGAAATTCTCTGCCGATACACCTCTCCAGAGTACGGGTTCGCCCCTGTGGTCTCTGCTATTGTACTGGGCAGTGGTTAGGTGGTCAATATCCCAATACATGATTCTGTCATTCTGCGGATGAAATGTTACCCTTACATCAAAAAACTTGTGATAAATAACCATATGGAGGTGATCGTTGCCGATGCCAAGAAGTCCTAACAGATCAGTAAATGCACCCTGACCAGGAAGACCCCGCAATCTCATCTCAAGAGTAAATCGATCAGTATCTCCTCCACCGATAAACCAGTCACCAGCAGTGGGGCTAAAACTTGCATAATCAAAAAATTGGTCGATAATTGATGCTACGTTCGCATACCGGCCAGGTCCATAGACAATGTGTGTTGTCATGGGGCCTGCTGTTGATGCAAGGTTGTCGTCATTTTTAAAATGGAATGCAGTGATGGGAAAACAGAGATTGTTTGGAATTGTATCGCCATCTTCGGTATAAGCTTCCACCAGTTGCCATGTACCAAGCATCCTGGATCTTGTGGGAGGGTTTTCAGGGTCTTCGATAAGCAGATCTAAAAATTCACAACTTACCGTTAAAAGCAGAGTGGATATAAACAGTGTTACAGCCAGTTTTTTAATGGACATACTGTTTCCTTTGTTATGATTGTGCCCTATACTGAGACGCAGCGGAGTGAAAAAAACGCTCTGGTTTTATCTAACTCTACCCAATAATCTAATATACTAATATATAACACTCTTGCCGGAACCTTCCAGCTTTAATAGCCAACTGCCGATCTCCGCACGGTTCTCCTAAAGGGCATATGACCTAATGGTTCGATTAATGCATTGGTGTCATCTGGTATTCTCCGGTTTAAGAAGTGCCGGACGACCGGGAGGCTATTTGGCTGTATGGATTGAGGCGTTCAATTCTGCCGCAGAGGGGGGTGAAAATAAAACCTATGGGGGCGAAGGTGGGGCATTTTTTTTGAGCTGGTATGTTTAATGCGATGTTTCTTTTTCTCACACCCCTGCAACAAAGAGCATCTCATCCCACAAAACCAATACACCATTTAAAATCAACCACTTACAGCAGCCCTGGTGAATCCGGCACAATTTATGCTTGGATTTAAAACAGGTTTATATCATAAAGTAGTTTGAAAGCAACTGAAAGCAGGCCTGTAATTTCAACCAAACCATCTCAAGGAGGCACACGGTGCTTGAGTCCGAAAAAAAAATTGAAGAGCTGTTCAGTGATATCAGTTACCTCAGAAAAGCTATTCAGAAAAACAGCAAACTCATTAACCAGCTCGCAATCTCTCACTATGTCAGGCTTACTGTTGTGCTCTGTGCGCTCACCGTGATCCTTTTTTCTGTTATACACTATTTCATCGAGTCACGCTATGGATCATTTGCAGGTGCATCCAACACTATACGTTACACGTTCTTTGGCGCAATTGCACTATCAGTTGTCGCCTTGCAGCTGATCAAACAGAGAGACATCATCCGGGGAGCCAAGGAGATCGATTCATCGGCTAGTTTTGATAAGATCATCACAGAGATCTACACCAACAGAGTGATCGCTCTTCCCATTCTGTTTACTGTACTGATTCTTTTTTTCACCACTGCAGCATACCTGCAGGGACACGGATATCTGTGGGTGCCGATAGTATCGGTTGGTATAGGAGTACTGCTCATAGTCTACTATGTGCTTCTGAATGTACCTGATTTTCTGGTCTCCGGCATCTGGCAGGTCGTCTCTGGTTGTGCCGTCTGTTTACTGCCACAAGTCGGCCCCCGTGTTGGAGCTGTAATGACCATTTCTACCGGCTTCCTTATTCTTGCCGGCTACTCGCTTCTCTTTGCACAGCCCAGCAGCACTCCAACCTCAGAGGAGTAGTAACGTGGAACAAAGAGATTATACCGATATACTAACCGACAAGGTGATCCACGAAAGGGTAAGGCTTTTAATCCTGACCTTTGTGGCAAGCAGCGAAGAGGATGCTGTGCTTTTTACCAGTATCAGGAGCAGTCTTGAGCTCAGTGCGGGGAATCTTTCCGTTCAGCTCAAAACTCTTGAAAAAGCCGGTTACCTGAAGATAGAGAAAAAATTTGTTTGCAACAAGCCCCAGACTTCGGTGAGGATAACAAAAAAGGGTACAACTGCTCTTGACAAATACCTCGAAGGGATGGAGCAGCTGATAAAAACAATGAAAAAACCAAATGGTTGAACACGACCATATCTGTCAACAAAAAAAAGGAGGGGACCGGAAGATGAACAAAGAAAAAGACTAAACTTCGCCAGTAATAGAAAAAGGACAGAAGCTGCTGGCACAGCATTCTGCCCCCGGACACTTAATCGAACCAATAAAGTGCACACGTAAAATTAACACTATTTCGGAAAAAAAGGAAAAGTCATGGAGAAAAAAATTACAGCCTGGATTGCAGATTTAATTATCAGACGCAGGTGGTATGTAGTGGCCGTTTTTGGTCTGCTTACCATTGCAGGGGTTATGTTAAGCGGTACACTTGACGTTGTTATTGAGCCTGGAGACCTTCTCTCAGAGGACAACCTGACCGCTCAGCGCTTTTTTGAAGTAAGTGATCAGTTCGGATCAACAACTTCGCTTGTTGTTACCGTTGAGGGTACAGACCGCAGCACAATGATCGCTGCAGCACACGCTGTTGTTGACCGTGTGCGGGCTGACCAGGAACTCAGCTCCAGGTTCAGGGCAATAAATCTCAGGCGGGAAGTAGATTATCCGCTCACCTGGGGCCTTATGCTTGCAGATGACCCGCAGGATGTCAGGGACATTCAGAAGATGCTTGAACAGCGTACACTTCTTGGCTTTCTCACTTCGCTCAATGACAGAATAGAATCTGTAGTGACCAATGATGATGAGTTCAGTACAAACCAGGACGAGTGGAACGGTCTTTCCATGCTTGCCGGTTTGGAACGGCTTGCACTCGTTCTCCAGAACTCGCTTACAGCAGAAGATCCTTCAGTTTCGGCAGACAGTGCAGAGCTGTGGGCTCAGGAAGTAATTGAAAGTGTTTTTCTTGGCGACCAATACAGCTGGTCCCCTGATCAGGACATGCTGATGCTCAGCTTCTTTCCGTCATTTGCCGACACCGATATTGAAGCCATCTACTATTCAGTGGAAAGTATTTACGGGATAATAGATGAGGTGGAGCAGGAGTTTGCCGGTGTTTCCATACGTCAGGGCGGAGAGATTCCCTGGGTTTACGCACGCCATCAGGGTGTGGGTTCAGACACAATGGTTCCAACCCTTTTTGCCCTTATTTTTATCGCCATACTGTTTTTCTTCTCATTTACCAGTTTGCGCAAAATAATGATGGCGATACTGGTTCTTGTAATTGGAATTATCATAACAACCGGTGCAATCGCACTGACAATCGGCCACATCTCGCTTATCACCTCTATCTTTGCAGTCATACTGCTTGGACTGGGTATCGACTTTGGTATTCACTGGGTAAGCAACTATGACGACTTCAGACTCAGGGGCATGGAGCCCAAAGAGGCCATCCGTCATACAATGATAGCAGGCGGAACACCCATTATGCTTGGGGGAATAACCACTGCATGTGCATTTTTCGCGCTCGCTCTCTCCAGTGCTCCTACGGTGAGTGAATTTGGATTTGTTGCCGGTATGGGAGTGTTGATCACTCTTTTCACAATGCTGACCCTTCTGCCTGCGCTCATTGTCATTTTCGGAGGAAAGGGTGAACTGAAAAAGAGAGCATGGCGCCCCATGATCAATTTCAACTTTATGGCCGGCATCGGTCGTCACATTCAGAATCACCCCTACATAGCTATAGTTGCTGCGATACTTCTGACAGCTCTTTCACTATTTGTCATACCTCTTAATGAAGTTGATTATGATCCCATGAACAACTCCCCGCGGACCCATCCCGTCACCCAGACTCAGCGGGTCATCATGGAAAAAATGAAGATATCTCCGTTTGTCTCACTTGCCATGCATGGATGTGTTGAGGAGCTGCGGGACTTTTCCGATCAGTTCCGTCAGAACAGGTATGTGAGCAGGGTCTCATCTGTTGCAGACATGCTTCCGCCACAGGCCCAGATTCAGCAGCGCCTCCAGCTCATTAAAGCCGGTGGCAGCGCAGGACCAAACGGTGCAAATGATATAAGCGGGCTTAGCTGGAGTAAAGGGGTGGTAACGGAGCGAACAGCCGCGGATGTCGAGCGCCTTCTGGAAGAGATTCAGCGTCTGGAATGGAACGTCATCGAAATCGGAGACCTGGCAGTTGCAGGCCTTGGTGAGAACAACATGATCGTGGCCAGGCGTGATGCGATGATACGTGAGATTATCGGTGCGGAAGTGGGAACTCGCGGCAGAGAAGTTTTCCAGACTGCGATGGATGCGATAGCCGCCAATCCGCAGAAGGGTGCAGTGCATCTGGGATATCTTGATGCAGCATTTGCGCAGGCTGTCGAAAAACAGCAGGCCCGAATGACCGTCGACCGTGCTCCGACAATCGATGATCTGCCACAAGACATGCGGGAACAGTTTGTATCTCAAAATGGCGAATTTTTTCTGGCAACTATCATTGCTACTTCAGAAACACAGCTCTCCAATGAAAGTATTCTGGAATATCATAACGCAATGGTCAGTATCGACCCAAGTATTACAGGTTCCGTTCCGGTGTATGTTGCCTTTATAGAAGAGATCTTTACCGAGGCAGCAAAAGCCGGTATCTATGTGGCTATAGCGGTGTTTGTGCTTCTCTTTGTGATCTTTAAAAATTTCGGTTTCGTTCTCATGGCTTTCGGAATGGTTGTTCTGGGTATACTTTGGATGTTCGGTCTGTTGCCGCTTACCGGCACCCAGCTTGCCCTTACTGCCGGAATGGTTTTTCCGCTTCTTATTGGTATCGGAACCGATGACGCACTGCACATACTTCACAGGTACAAGCATGAAAATGGTGATATTGCAAAAACCCTCCGTTACAGCGGCAAAGCTGTTCTTCTCACAACGGTCACTACGATGCTTGGTTTCGGTTCCCTTGCGGTTGTAGGTGAAATGGCTACCATAGCAGCTATCGGATGGTTACTGTTTGTGGGTATCGGAACGTGCTTCCTGTCAACCGTAATCGTATTGCCGGCAGTGCTTAGTCTTATAAACAAAAGAAAAATGTCAAAAAAGGAGATAACTAATGGGTACCTTTAAAAAATTCACACTTGTAAGTATCTTATCAGTTCTTTTTGCCGCAGGCAGTGGAACGGTTTATGGAGGACAGAGCACTGCCGAGCAGATCATGCGTAAAGTTGATGAGCAGCGCTCTCCCTCAACTGCAAGGAGCAGAATGAGCATGCGCATCTTCAGAACCCTCGATGCAACCGAAGCAGACCGGGAAATCCGTATGCTCTCCTATGCACGTGGCATTGAGGATTCTCATCTGGAATTTGTAAGTCCGCGAAATATTCGCGGACTCCGGGTGCTTGACCTGGACGGAGCAATACGGGTATTCTTTCCGTCAACCGGACGGGTGCGAAACATCGGAAGCTCCGACAGAGGCAGTTCCGTTGGTGGTGTGGGAGGGGATTTCTCCTATGAGGATATGGGCGGATCCGGGTTCCTGGCCGACTATAGAGATTTTGAAATAACAGGTGAGACTTCTGAAGTCTGGAAAATTGCTGCAGTGCCGGTTGACGAAAACAGCCGTTACAGTCGTCTGGTGTTTCATGTTGAAAAGCAGAGGCACATTCCCGTTCAAATTTACTATTATGAAAACGGTGAAAAGGCCAAGGAACTCCAGGCTTCCCGTATCCGGGAGATCAGCGGGCGCAATGTGGCTACTCACCTTGTTATGCGGAATATTAAGAACAATTCCAGAACCGAGATTCTCATGGACGAAGTTGAGTGGGATGTTCCGCTTGATGATGATCTGTTTCATCCCAATAGGTTCTTTCGGTGAGGATGGATCGGGCTGTTCTATAAAATGTGTATTTCCGTTCACATTCAGTTCCGCTCGGCGCATAGGCTCCAACATAAGGAGCGTCTGTGTGCAACTACCAGTTCTCGGTCCGCTCACACTGAGTCCCGACTTTACGTCGGGATTCCGATTGGCCGTATCGAAGTGTTCCCTTGCCTGCCAAAAAACGGGGAACCCTTCGACTAGGAGCTCAGGGAGAGCGGAATAGAAATCAGCACAGTTAATTCAGAATGGTTGATTGACAGGATTAAAGATGTGACACCACTGATCAATTTAAGTAAGGCAGCTGGATATCCTGAATGAGATTCCAAAGATTTGAAAACTGAAAGGAATAATAAATGAATATATCCACCGCACATAAACTGCGTTTCATCAAACGAGCTGCGCTTATCGGCGCCCTAATTACGACGCTCTTTACAATAAACATCACAGCAGAGGAGTGGGGTTCCTGGGGTGATGGCTCAATTTTCGATCTCTCCGGTTACCTTGAGGTGACCGGAGTCACGGTCCTGCCCAGGTGGCAGGAGGACCAAAACGGCAATGTTGGACTATTGAGTAAACTAAGGCTTCGCGGAGTATTTGAACCTGCATCCAATCTGTCGGTTGTAGCAGAGGTCGAATACCAGGACATGAGGGGTGCTGTCAACCCCCTTACCAGAATGAGTCTTGCCGGTTTACCTCTGCTTAATGAGTCTTCACAGGCACAGCTTGCCGGAATAGATTTTAATCGCAGAATAGATTTTGATTACGCTTACGGATCAGCTTCTTTTGGCCCCGTTGATCTGCGCATCGGACGACAGCCGCTTGCCTGGGGAACAGCCTATGCCTTTAATCCAACGGATCTGGCCAATCCGGTGACGCTTGCAGAGCTTACCGGGGTGGAGCCTCCGGGCATTACCGCTATCGCTCCGTCGTTTACCATAGGTCCAAGCCTTGGAATCGATGGATACGTTGGTTTTGAAGACCGGTCACGGGAGGCAGTTGCAATTACAGACATTTCAGTACCCGCAAATATACCCTTTGGTATCAGGGGTCGCGCTTTTATCAATGCCTGGGATGTGGGGGTGGGTTTTGTCAGAGCGGTCGAACAAACCGGATTTTTACAGAAGCAACTCTCGGTTGAAGATTATGTCATCGCTGAGTTCGCAGGTTCTGCAGGCCCGTTTATGCTCTATGGAGAAACCTCTGTTGAAATTGACAATGCAAACTGGAAGTTTTCACATTCGGTCGATGCTGCAATTGGTACTCAGTACGACATAGGAGATAACTTCAGCCTTCTTGTTGAGTACCACCGACGCGGGCGGGGAGCATCAGACCCCGACAATTACGATCTTTTCAGGCGCCTTGCAGGGGGACTTGTTGCACGGGACTATCTGGTATGTGTAGGTAATTCATTTCTGTTTGATGACAAGGTGCAGCTCACCGTAGCATCAATTATAAACCTTAACGATTATAGTGCAGCACTCATACCGGAAATTATCTACACTGCTGTTCAGGATTTTGAGCTTGGAATGGGAATATCGCTCTTTCCCGGATCGCGTGGTACAGAGTTCTATGGAGATTTTCGACTGGAAACTCAAGAGCCAGGAGATAAAACGGTTTTTACCGATGTTGACATGGGGCGCTATATGGCTTTTTTCAAAACGACCTGGTATTTTTAGGTCCTCTTCCCTGATAGAGAACGCTGGGTTTTTCCTAAATGTTCTGAAGGAGCGATACATTTTCAAACCACGGGGTTTCCTGAACCCCGTGCTGACTGCCACCGAAATTTCCCGGCACCCCCATTGGGGGCAAACATTGGCAGCACTGATCAAACAAAAACTACCCGGGTCCAGTCACGTACAAAACAGTTTCGATGCATACATAATACACACCCGCTCGTTTCTATTTTTGAAACGTGTGGAGAATGGATTTACAACCAGTTGCTACAGGATTCGTGATTTTGCTTTATTCCTAAACTAAAGTACTTGAAAATTAAGGGTAGGTGATAAAGTCCTGCTGTAAACTTATCAGATGCTATTTATAGTTGCTTTATG
>SKJJ01000219.1 GCA_007115975.1 Chitinispirillum sp. | reverse complement strand
CCTAACCCGGCACTCCCGCTGGTGGTCCCCCCGAACGTAAACTATCAATGTAGCCGAACCAAGGCCTCAAGGGGGAGACCTCCCGGCAGTACAACCTCTTAAAAGATCTTTTTGTTTTGGGCGCCTGCCGAGGACGGCACCGGTTCTCCTCCAGATACCCTAGATTTTAAACTCTGCGTACCTCTGCGCACTCCGCGTCCTCTGCGTGAAATTAAACCCTCCCACTATCGAGCCACCCCAACGGCACAGAAATCATAATAGTATGTTTGGACTAGTACCATAAGCAGTTAGGGGGGGGGGGGATTAAAAAGCAGAGTTCACCGGGGACGCAGAGAAACGCTTTAGCACAGCACTTTTTTTTCAAATAACCGTGCGATTCAGGAAAAAATTAACTCGGTTGTTACATTGTCCTCACCATTTTAAACGTAATCTTTATGATCCCGATTCCTGATCCCGGAGGAGAGATTATGAACACAACAATTATGGTTACAGAATCAACCGGCCCTCTTGAAAAAGAGATAATAAAACAGATCCATAAAACGGGTAACTGTGTTAAAATCGCCGCAATAGACACCACAGAAGCATCACTTACAGCGGGTGAGTGCCCGGTAGCCTTTTTGGATTTAGCCGATCCAGGGACCTATCAAAGAGCTCTTATAGATGTAAAAAGTGTGTTTCTGGGACTTCCGATGAATCATCCCGGCCTGCAGGATCTGCTGCTGCCCTTCATTGAAACAGCCCGAATCTATGGTGTTGAACATATTGTAGGTATGGGAACGATGGGAGAGACCGATGACTCTCCCCTGTTGATTGCGGAGCGGTGCATGCAAAACTGCGGTATAAGCTACACTATAATCCGTCCCAATATCTATATGCAGCACTTCAGGGAGATAACATGCGAAGGGGTCAGAAGAGATTCAACCATTTATCTGCCCGCTGGCGGTGCAAAGATCTCCCTGGTCGATTTCAGAGATATCGCCGAGGCGGTTGCAAAAATCCTGCTCAATGGCCAACACTCCAACAGAATCTATTTTTTCACCGGTGCACAGGCTCTGGATCCTTATGCCATTGCAGCTATACTCAGCACAATTACAGGAAAAAAGATCATTTATGAACCTGTTAATCATAACCGGGAGTGGAAAATCCTCCTTGGCAGGGGTTGGAAAGCGGTAGATATAGAGCTTGCAATAGGACTCTATGAAATCGCCAGGCACGGCTGGTGTGAAAGGGTTTCCACTGACCTTGAAAAGGTGCTGGGAAGAGAGCCTGTTTTGTTTGAACAATTTGCAAGGGATTTCAGGGATGAATGGTGTTGATGAGGAGTGAAGAATGTGCAGTTATGCGTCATAAGCAAGGGTGATATGAGCGGTACATCCGGGAGAGTCGGTGTTGTTGCTTAGGGAAAGAGAGCCGTTGTGCGCTTCAACAATATGTCGCGCAATCCCAAGGCCCAGACCGGTTCCCGCCTTTCTGGTGGTAAAAAAGGGCTCAAAAAGCCTCGGCTCTATTTCAGGTGTTATGCCGCTGCCCCTGTCGGTAAGAGAGAGATAGAGAGTGTCTTCAGATCGTTCCATGGTTAAAGCGAGTTGCTCTCCGGAGGGGGTGTGGAAACTGGCGTTCTCAAAGAGGTTAATAAGTACCTGCTGGAGTCTGGAGTAGTCCCCTTTCATCATAAGTTCTTTGCTTTTGGTGTTGTTGGTGAATTTTACCCTGCAATCTCCCACCGTGGGTGTCTGGTTCCAGAACTCAGCGGTGACGTTACAGAGGTGGATCAGGTCTAAATCTCTGTATTCCTCTTTGCTGTCGGGTTTTCCAAGCTCAAGAAGGTCCTTCATCAGACGGTTAAGCCGATGGACCTGAGCATCGATATAGTTCTTGTACGGCTCGATCACCTCAGGATTATCCACCTCAAGAATCATTGCTTCAATAAGAGCGGTGATGGCATTGAGCGGATTTCTTATCTCGTGTGCAAAACCAGTTACAAGCCTGGCAAGGGCAAGCTGCATCTTCTGATCACTTATGCTTTTGTTCTCCATGTGCTCCCCGATTGATATACCCGACGATTACGATACACATCCTGTGGATTGAATATGCAGTTGTAGACAGGTGCACCCTTTTGGTGCCCTATTGTAAATTACAATAAAATAGTAATAGTTGAGTAACAAGAACAGTAAAAAATATCTTAAAGCGATTTTTTCACAAATATACCACCACAAATCAAGGTCCGGATCTAACGGTAAATTGACATAAAAGCATCACCCTCTATTCTCTGATAAATTGTATGATAGAGTACCTTTTTTTACTTGTAAGCAATGTCTCACAAATTGTAATAGATCACAAAACAGGACCACTTCAACATATCTGTCATCAGAAAAAAAATATTTAATGGTGCTTGGAAATAGTTCTTTATGTTAAACCGTCTTACTGTTTGGGATCTCTCAGCAAATCCTGCTTCCCCCCCCAAAAAAAAATAAAACCTTCTCATAATAATTCCAACGCCAACGCGCAATTCACCAAAATCTGAAAAAAACAGCAACACTCATTTTTCTTCCATCAAAGGAGCGCTGATGAAAATCAAAGCTGCCTCTCTTTTTACGGCACTGATACTTTTAGTTATCTCAACCCCAAGCGCAGACGAAGTTCATGCAAGAAGCGGAAACAGAAATGATATCCAGGCTGCCATTGATGCCGCACCGGAAAACGGCATGGTAATCATACCAGAGGGGGTATTTAACATCAACGGCCCCCAAATCAGGGTCAATAAAAACCTCACTATCGCCGGATCAGGCAACAACGATACCGTTCTTAGAGGACGCTCAGGGCTGGACTGGATCTTTAACGTGGTTACCGAAGGCTTTTTCAGGCTCACCAACATCGTCCTTGATGGTCAGCAGGGTAACGGAGGTGTTCACTTAAGAAGCAACGACCTGGTGATGCGCATCGATAACAGCAGGTTAACCAATTTCAGAAACCGTGCAGTGCTAACCCATGGAAAAGTGGTTGGCGTAATCGATAATAATGAGTTTGTTGAAAACGGCAGAACCGATATAGTCGTGTACGGGGATAATGATGACTCCTGGGACCGCCCGCTCTCCCTTGGAAGTGGAGATGCGGTGTACGTTGAGGATAATCTGTTCAGAGCACACCAAGCTCCAAACCTCCATGCAATTGCCTCAAATCGTGGTGCAAAATATGTGTTTCGTCATAACACAATCGATGTGGGAGATCAGAACTCAAATCCTATAGATGCACACGGAAATTTCTATTATGGCCGTGGCAGCCGCAGTTACGAAATATACGGCAACAAAATCAAATCAGGACACAGTTACATGGGGATGTTTATCAGAGGTGGTACCGGGGTTATTTTTGACAACGAATTTGAGGGCAGTTTCACTCACCCCATAGTGCTGGAAAACTACCGGTCATTTAACAGAGAAAGGGGAAGATTCGCTTCCTACCCTGCACCCGATCAGATAAGTGATCTCCATATCTGGAATAATAGTGTAAACGGCAACAGCGCACCGGAGCCCTTTATCCACGACAGGGGTGTTTCAAGGCAACATATCCAAAAAAACAGAGACTTCTTCCTCAGTCCTCAAAGAGATTACCAACCCTATATATACCCTCATCCGCTGGCTGGAGCTCAAAATCCACAGACAACAACTTTGGCATCAACTGATGCTTCACCCCGGCCCGCTTCACCTGCCCCTTCATCAACAAGCCGAAGGAGGATCTCAAGCAGCGCCCCTGCTTCCAACACCCTCCGCCATGCAAATAATATCCCCTCAGCTGCTCAGAAGAGTGGTGATGACGGGACTGCGCCAAACGGGCTTTTTGACTTCGGGGAGATCTGGGAGGAGTTTTTTAATGCACTGAGTTTCAGGGGATAGGGAGGCAAAGTTCTCACGGGGTGTACAGGGGACACAGAAAAGGGGGGGGTAACCATTTGGTGATTTTTTGCCTCGCCCCAAAGTTGTGTGAGATGATAGTAAACAAATTCAGATATATTTCAACTTGTCGTCCCGACCTTTTTGGTGCTCACTTTGGCTGTGAGGGAGCTACTTGCGCAACAGAACTCTCCCCAATGCCTGCTCACGGTTGCCTCTTTGACCCCTTTGTGCAGGACTCCCTGTGCATTTACCCCAATGCTTATTTCAGAAACAGTAGCAGATGGTCCAAGTACATGTGT
>SKJJ01000065.1 GCA_007115975.1 Chitinispirillum sp. | reverse complement strand
TCAAATACTGTCCGTCACTGTCAAAATTCAAAACTGTCCTATATTTCCTGCATGGTATCCCTTAAAAAAAGATCCACTCTGAAGACACCAACAAAGGTCTCTGTACGTTTCCTCAATACGATGTCTGGATGGATTTGGACCAAGAGCATTTATGATCCTAAACGAAAGCGTCCCATTTCTGAGCATCCAATTGAGAGAATCAAAATAGTGATGCAGCATCTGGTCATTATCCTTGGACAAAACCCCAAAAACATGGCTCCAGAGAGCACCGGCAGTCAAACTACTCTCATTAATTCCAAAAAGTTTCAGATATCCGGGGGTGCTGATACAGAAGTTCTCCCCCTCTTTTATACAACCGAGAAACACCTCACTAAGCATTTCTGTACGAGCTCTTTTCTGGGTATCACCTGAGCAAAACTTCTCTTCTGCAAAAGCCCTGATCAGATCAATTATTAAAGAAGCAACAGCCAAATCTGCCGTCGGGTTTTCCTGGGTGTCAATAATACGCAGCTCAATTGTATTGCGGTCAAACCGCGCAATCGCACCACGCGCATTAACCCACTCCTTCTGCAAAATCCCGTCAGGATCATACGGTTTTAAATCGCTGTAAACAGGTGTTAATATTTTATCGATATAATGCTGGTGAGAGTAAACAGGTTCGGGAATAACAAAACCCGTAATCGATGGTATCTTCGAGGAGTTATTTCTGTACACTTCCATTCTGGAGTCAAGAAAGCCGGTTACTTTGCCATCCATAACAGGCGAACTTGCGGCTAGTGCCGGAATAATAGGCAGCACCAGTCTGATTGCTGCATGCAATCTGCCAAATTCCTCATCCCCGCAGAAAGGCAGATTTATATGCATACTCTGTACATTGGCCCATCCATGAGATTTACAGAAAAAAATCTTGTCGAAAGCCTGATACACCGCATTGTAACTATGTGGCCACAACGTAAGTTCTTTTGCTGGATCCATAAACGGGTGCATCGCTGTGGGCATAAGCATGGTATTGAAACCACTCAGCATATCGTTTGTAAAAGCTATTTCGCTGCAAAAAGCGTGGCCCAGGTTTTCCATAGTTTTCGCAGGCCCGCTAGTCTTGTATTCTATCACATGCAAAGCCAATTCATTGGACCAGCTTATTGTACCCCTGGGCACTTCATCCCCATAGCTGCCACAAACCTTATGAATAAGCTTATCCACAAGGGGATTGACCGAAAGATCGCCAGTACTGACAAGCATATATTCAAGCTCTATACCGAATCCTTCAAACAGATGAAGGCTCTCCACATTATTGACCATAATAATAACCGCTTCCATTCTTTTTGATAAGTATGCGCTTGATAAATACTTCCATAATTCTCTCATAGAGGGAATTTTTAAGTACCTGATCCTCTACACCAAAATCCACATTGGGGTTGTCGTTGACCTCCATCACATAACAGCATTTATCAATCTCCTTTATGTCTACTCCATAAAAACCATCCCCTATAAGGTTTGCTGCTTTTAACGCAGTTCTTACAACCTGTGCAGGTGCCAGTTCAACCGGTATTGTTTCAAACCGCCCTTCAAACTTTCTTCCGACTGCATCCCGTTGTATTATCTGCCAATGCTTTTTGACCATATAATACTTACAGACAAACAAAGGTTTTTTATCAAAAACCCCAACTCTCCAATCAAAACTTGTCGGCACATAGGCCTGTGCGACGACAATGTCAGACTTCGACAAAAGCTTGTCTGCCTCAACTTTAAACATATCCCTGTCATCTACTTTCAGCACTCCCTGTGAAAAGGCGCTGTCCGGCTGTTTCAACACACAGGGAACACCGATCTCTGTGAGGACCTTATCAATATTATCCTTGTAAAGAAGCACTGTTTTTGGTGCTGGAACATTATGCCGTTCCATCAGTTCTGCAAGGTAAACCTTATTTGAACATTTAAGAATTGATTCAGGATCATCAACTACAAACAAGCCTTCTGCTGCAGCCCTGCGTGCAAAGCGGTACGTGTGATGGTTTACACTTGTAGTTTCGCGTATGAAGAGCGCATCAAACTCGGCAAGACGTCCATAGTCATCACGTGTGATAAGCTCTGTGGCAAGTCCAAAAGTTGAAGCCGCAAGAGAGAATTTCTTTATTGCTTTTTCATCCGAAGGAGCATCAGGCTCATCAGGATTCCACAAAATCGCAAGATCATAGCGCAGTTTCTTCCTTTTAGGAACACCAATTTTGCGCCCTGCAAAATGCTCCGTCGCCACACCTAAAAGAAATTCGTGATGATCCTCTGGAATTTCTCCGGTTGGAACAGCACAGATACTCTGAAGCCGCCAGGACTTTTTAATCCTGGAAAACTCAGCTCTTAACAGAGGTGCGGAGAACATATTATACAGATAAAGTGCAAGCCGGTCATAGCACTTAGCTACATTTCTGCCAAAGTATATGCTTAATGTAAAGCTATCGGACTGAATAGATAAAAAACTCTTCTGTATGAGTTTATCGAGATCATCATCCACAAACCGCATGAGTGCCGGTAATTTCAAGTCCTGAATGGTTATTATGTTGGGAAGAGGTTTGTGACCACGCGCCGCCGCAAGCAGTGAAACATAATAACCGGTATTCTGGTACCGGTATGAGTTACACAGATTAAATACTCTGGCCTGCCGCATCCGGCTATAAGTTTCATCAGTAAGGTAAGAACGGGCAGACACAAGCTGCACACCAGAAATTTTAAATGGCCAGCTATTGGGGTTATTTACTACAATCAGATTCTCCATAACTTCTTTCTCTCAAAGAATTTTTTATCCTGCACCCAAACACGTTTTTACAATTATCCCGATTTTTCACCCATTACAAAGAACACTACAAACGACATTCAACTGTTTACCAAACAGTAGTATATCCCAATCTCAAACCATGGTCTATACATAACACAATGAGAGACCAAAAAATTCGGACGAATGGTTCCAGTTATAAGTGTTGTTTTAATTTTAGTAAAGGTTGGATTATCCTGGCAAGAATACCCTGTAATGGTGGTGAGATACCTGCTTTTTTCTCTATTAACTCTTATACGAATACGACCACATACCGTCTTCAACCAAAAGAGTAGTGTTTTTTAACTGCAGTCACTATTTGCCACTCGCAATCGAAACCCTGGGCGAATGTGACAAAGTCGCCTGCGGTGATAGTACACTCTTCATCTCCGGAGCGCACAATGATCTCTCCCTCAAGAATCAGACACTGTTCATTTTGATCATAGTGCCAGGGGAATTTTGACTCCTCTTTAGTCCAGATCGGCCAATCACGAATCCCGCGTTGCTCAATCTCTTCATTGCTCAGCAGCTCAATTTTAACCGATTTCATAAAAGCCCCCTTTCCATGAGATTAATATATATTCGTTACAGTAATAAACTGTAGTGATGAAACATACAATTATCTCTTTTTTTAACGTTTTCCTCCCCTAAATGCACAGAGTCAGAAAAAGTGTAATGGCACCCGATGTAATTACGCCTCTATTTTGCTCTGCTCTCCCCTCACTTCCGGGCACGATACCAGATCCAGCATCCGAGTGAGGAAAAATACTTTCTCGACGTACGATCATCTCAGGACTATACCAATGCACATCCGGTTTCGTACCACCTAAACAGATTAACTCAGAAAATCACCGTGGTCCCCTGCCAAAAGAAGAAAAGATAACCCTAAAGCTGATAAGAATTCCTGTACGGTTTGCCTCTTCAACAATTTTTTTTTTGAATTAAACCGTTGCAGAGCAGTCTAATTCATACCAATCACTTGCAGGCGCAAATACCTCCCTGGCTTTTGATCGGTATAAAAAACTCAGGGAAATATTGAGACGACAATCAAAATTTTTTACATAAACTATTTCACCACTACACTGATCGCAATCTGCTTTAAAGGGGTATGGGAAAACAGATTCGAAAAAACATGGCACAGGATTCAAAACCCTGAGGAGAAACGATGCATTCAAAAGCGCACCAGCATATTTTTCTCCTATGGGATCGCCCCAAAGAGCGCTCTGGATTTCACCGGTCAGACACAAAGCAGCACAAAAAGCACATTTATAGACAAAAGAGGCCAAAGCTGCAACGGCTGTTGAAATGATGACCGTTTCCCTTAGAACCTATCTTCAGTTCCGTGCAGATCACCCTTTCATGTTTTTGATTCGTGACAACAGGACAAACTCGGTTTTGTTCTTGGGCAGACTTGTTAACCCGAGTTAAGAAATGATAACAGCAGACCCCAAACAACACCCCGGTCACACTCTTTTTACTCAGAAGGGCAACCTTTTATGTTGTTATCTGCTGGTAAGGTAAATTTGAAAGTTGAACCTCTTCCTTCGGAGGATTCTGCCCAGATACTGCCCCTGTGAGCCTTGATTATTTCCTTTGAAATAGGAAGTCCCAGTCCGCTCCCCCGCCCAGAGGCGGATGTATCCTTTCGTATCCGGTAGAATTTTTCAAACACGGCCTCCAATTTGTCGGGTGGGATTCCTGGCCCGTTGTCCCTGATTGCAACAACCACTTCATCATTATTTCTATCCACGGTTATCTCAATAAAATCTCCCGGTTGTGTGTATCGCATTGCATTATCTAGAAGATTTCTTATAACCAGAGTTATTTGTTGTGCATCGGCACAAACCAGAGTATCCACTGATTTTACAATGATCGTGAAAAATATTTCCCCTTTCACTTCCGAGGAGATCGTACTTTTGATCTGGTAAATACGCTCTGTAATGTCGAATCTGCTCAGGTGCAACTCCTGTCTGCCTGCATCGAGTCTTGATATATCAAGCATGGTCTTTACCAGATTAGAAAGACGTTTTGTCTCACTTTCAACTATCTTTAAGTACTCTTTTTGTGATGGATCCGGAAGCTGAATGTCCGGAGACAAAATAGTCTGGACAAATCCCAGTATGCTTGTAAGGGGGGTTCTTATCTCATGAGCTGCGGTCGAGATGAATTTTGTCTTGGCCTTATCGATGCCGCGAAGCTTCTCATTGGCCCTGTCCAGCTGAGAGTTGAGAAGCGTTAACTCCTCGTTCTTTTTCTGCAGCTGCTTGACTATAGTAATCAGTTCCCCCTCGGTCTGCTTTAGTCTTGTAATATCAATCATCACTCCATCCCAGACCATGGCATAATCTGTTTTGTGCGGAGTTGAAGCTACCCTGAGCCATTTGATCTTATGATCTATCAGATATCGCCCCTCCCAATAAAAGCTCCTCTTTTCACGTATTGCATCGGTAAGTTCTTTTTGGAACTGAGCTCTCTCGTGCGGGTGAACAGTGGAGATGATAAACAAGGGATCTTTTATTGCCTGCTGAGGGTCAATCTCAAAGATATCTTTGCAGCCGCTGCTGATGTATTCAAACCGAGTGGAGCCATCATTGAAGACCGCAAACTGATAAATCATGCCAGGTACATTTTCCGATAAATTTGCAAGCCGCTGTGCCTGCAGCTCAAGTTTCATCTCATTTTGGTACGAACAGTCTGTCCTTGCAGACATAGTGGCTGCATTAAGAAGTGTTTTTGTCCGTAATCTAAGCTCGGCTATTTCCACCGGTTCCAAAAGAACCTCATCAACAATTCCATCCAACTGCTTAATGATAGAATTAACCTCCCCTTTGTTACAAACAAGCACAACAGGCAAAAAAAGATCCGGATTATTCTCTTTACACTCCCTTAAAACAGGGAGCGATGTATCTATCGAATCGAAATCTATAAAACAGAGTTTAAACCGCTCATGTGGAATTTCTGTTGTCACCTCGTACCTTGAATCCAACCACTCTGCAAGCTCTTTTCTGTAATGCCCCAAGCACAGATTTATTTTTTCCATACCCCTGCCCTCGACTGGGTTTTCCTACATAACAGTTGCACCCGCTAGATCCATGCCAAGGGAGTATTTAGGAAATTGCGCTAATTTAAACTCTGTAATCGAAGTGATGAACGTATACCCTGCACAGTTTGTGAAAACATACGCCCTCTTGAAATGAAATCATCACAGGTCGAAAGGTCGTTTCAGGATACAAATGTTGAAACGACTGTTCAACCATCAAGCAGGCAACGCCCAGGCGAATCCAAAAAGAGAAATCAACCTGTGCAAAGACACCTATACTAAATAGGAAGGGTTAATATCTCTTTTTTTCAGCCGTAAAGAGTTATACACCACATTCAGTGAACTCATCGACATCGCTGCCACTCCGATCATCGGATGAAGCAGACCCAGCATGGCTATAGGTATGGCAACGGTATTATAGGCCCAGGCATAGAAATAGTTCTCCTTGATCTTCCTGAATGTCTCCCGTGAAAGCTTTATAGATGATATAATTGCACTGAGTTCCCCCCGGACCAGTGTCACATCCGCTGCCTCTATAGCTATATCCGTTCCGGTTCCGATTGCAATACCCACATTTGCCTGTTTCATGGCAGGTGCATCATTTATCCCGTCTCCCACCATCGCCACCATACCATACTCCTCCTGAAGCCGGATAACTTCCTCAACCTTACCTTCAGGCAACACTTCTGCTACAACCCTGCTTATACCAGCCCCTTTTGCGATCGCCATGGCAGTTCTTTTGTTATCACCGGTAATCATAACAGTGGTAATACCCATGCTTTCCAGTTCACGGATCGCTTGCGCAGAATCTTCCTTTATACTGTCTGCAACAGCAATAATACCCCACATTTTTTCTTCTACAGCTACAATCATTGCGGTTTTAGCCTGATCTTCAAGATCAGTTATCCTTTTCAAATACTTAGAATAGTCAATGTTACTGTCTGCCATGAGGGTAGTGTTCCCGATAACAACCCTTTTCCCATCAATCAAACCGCTTACACCTTTACCAGATAGGGCCTGAAACTCTTTAACCTCGCCATAGTTAATTCCTCTTTTTTCTGCCGCTTCGGTTATGGAAAAAGAGAGGGGATGTTCCGAACCGTTCTCCACACCTGCAGCCAGACAGAGCATCTGATTTTCATCAATGCCATCTGAAACGTAAATATCGGTAAGTCCAGGTTTACCCTTTGTAATGGTTCCGGTTTTATCGAATGCAACGCAGTGTATGCTTTTTAAGGTTTGAATAGCTTCACCGTTTCTGATCAAAATCCCCCGTTCCGCTCCCATGCCGCTGCCTACCATTAATGCTGTCGGTGTTCCCAATCCAAGTGCACAGGGACACGCTATAACAAGAACCGCAGTGGCGGTTATAAAGGAGAGTGTCCATGTAGAAAGGTCCGGATTAACCCAGGGCAGAAATTGCGCTCCCCACTCAATGATGCTCAAATGAAACGCAGGGAAAATATTGAACGAGACAAAGGTCAAAACTGTAAGAGCAATAATTGCCGGCACAAAATAGCCGGTTATTCTGTCGGCAAACTCCTGAATAGGTACTTTTGAACCCTGACACTCCTCAACCATCTTTATCACCTGGGCCAAAAAGGTCTCATTTCCTATTTTGGTTACTCTTACTTTTAATAATCCCTGTTTGTTTATGGTGGCCCCGATGACCTCGTCTCCCTTTTGTCGCTTGACCGGCATTGATTCTCCGGTAGCCATAGACTCATCAACTGTCGAAGAGCCCTCCAGTACTATCCCATCGGTGGGTACTTTTTCTCCCGGGCGAACCACTATCACCTGACCAATGCGAAGCTCACTGATAGCTATCTCCTGCTCCTTACCATCCTCGATAATTCTTGCGGTTTTTGCCCCCAGATGGATAAGCTTCTTTATGGCCTGTGATGCCCTTCCTTTTGCCCGTGTCTCAAGGTATTTACCTATGAGATGAAAGGTCATGATGGTTGTTGCCATCTCAACAAATGTCTGAACCGGAAAGAATATCCCCAGAAATCCAAGCAAAAAAGGAGGCGCAGACCCCAAAGACACAAGAACATCCATATTGGGACTTTTGTTAAGCAGTGCCCTGATTGCTGCCTTATGCACATGTAATCCATAGATAAAGACTACCGGGAAACCAATCAGTATGGTTATATAAAGGTAACCCAGTATGCTGAAAAAAAACATGTTCGCAACCATTAGTATCATCATAACTGCCGAAAGAGAGCCTGTCACCACCATTCTCTTTTTTGCCACAGTCACACTTTTGTCCTCTTTTTCTTCGATATCAATATTTTCGACTATCTCATACCCAGCATCCTTTACTATGTTTTTTAATCCGGAAAGGTCTGCTATATCCGGATTATAGGTCACCGCAGCTGATTCGGATGCAAAGTTTACCGAAGCATTTTCTACTCCAGATGCTTGAACAAGTTTTTTTTCCAATGTATTTGCACAACTGGAGCAGTGCATCCCACCGATCTTAAAGGAGAGCGTTTGGCCCTGCTCATCTTTTTCACTCTTTTTAAAAACCTTGTAGCCCGATTTTTCAACTGCCCTGACCAAATCAGAAACAGCTATCTTTTCCGGATTAAATTGTATATTTGCTTTCTGAGAGGCGAAATTCACATTGACAGCTTTTACTCCCTCAAGCTTTGCAACAGACTTTTCTATACCCAATGCACAACTTGCACAGGACATACCCTCAATCTCAAGGGTCACCTTTTCCACATTACCATCTCTTTTATCGGTCGTTTCTTTCATAGTAACACTCCGGTTCCGGGTTCACCTTCCTATCTTGACATCCTGCGTATGGTTTTCATCAACTCATCTATTACTTCAAGCTCTCCCTCACGAATCTGATCCAGAACACAGCTCTTTATGTGGTGCTCAACAAGCAGATTGCATACGCCGCTTATAGCCGATTGAATGGAGGCCAGCTGATTGAGCACCTCATCACAATAGGTATCGGTTTCAACCATTCTTTTTGTACCCCTGACCTGCCCTTCGATTCGGTTTAGCCTGGAGATCAGATTGTTTTTGAGTTTATCGGAGTGGTGAGCCTTGCGTTTTTTGGCAGTTACGAAAGATTCTTTCATTTTAGCCCCCTTTGATTTTTAGTATACCCCCCTACCCTATACAATACGTTTTGCGGACCGGCATTGTCAATCGTTTTTCTTCGTTTGAATTTTTTAAAATTTCAGGAGGATTTGAGAATGAGAAGTTAGTTCTGTTCAAAGTAAGTATTCGGGAGAGCTTCTTAAACATTAGAGAAGTGTCCGTGATTCCTGCAAAGATGGTCTAATGTAACTGGAAATTGCCGGTGTGTAAATAACGTTTGATCCGCTCACCCTGCCTGTACTGCCTGCCGAAGTGAGTCCCGATGTAAAACCGGGATCGAAGGGAGTGCAGGTCCGTCGGAATAGAAGGGCTCCTGCACTACATCAAAAAGGGGACAGGAACCCTTCGACTATAGTTCAACTGACAGCAACCTATTTTTCATCCCTGTTATACTCCTCAATAAGCTCCAAAATCGGTACACCAGACTTTTCCGATAACCGAGCCAATGATTCATATTCAAGTTTACTGAATGAGTACTCTCCAAAAGTACATCTTTTTTCCCGGACCGTATTGTCTCTAAAAGTAACGTCACAACTCTTGCGCTCTGCACAAGTTCTGTTGAGCATCTGCCATCTCACTCCAAGCGTCCTGGAATTTAAAACAAGAAATTCAGTCAAGGTCTCTCTGTCTTCGGGCCTGCATAAAAAAGAGAGCCTGTAGCCGGGCCTTCCCTTTTTCATATACACAGGGATCCACACCAGGTCAAGCACCCCCCTGGCTCTGAGTTCATTTCCAACATGCCCCATAATTTCACCACTGATATGATCCATGTCGCTCTCCACCTGACAAACCATATTTCCGTGCAAAGAGCCGTTTTCTTCCAACAGAAAACACCTGATAATATTGGGGTGATTTTCAAGCTCATTATCCCCACAACCATATCCGCTCCTTTTGATTTGCCCCTCCATACTCCCCCCTGCTACCTGATTACCAAGTGCAGTCAACAACCCGGCTCCCGTAGGGGTCAAAATCTCAGTTGCAATATCCAAAGACCGAACAGAGTATCCGCGAATCATTTCTGCTGTTGCAGGTACTGGCACAGGCATCATACCATGCTCGGTCTTCACCGATCCATGACCGACAGTGAACTGAGAAAATATAAGTTCATCAACTTCGAGATATTCAATGCTCAAGCTTACACCAAGAACATCTATAATAGTATCAACCGCGCCGATTTCGTGAAAATGAACATGCTCCTTTCCAACCCCATGAACCTTTGCCTCTGCAGAGGCGATTATATCGAGTACTTTTGAGCATCTGCCAATTACTTTTTCCGAGAACCCGCCACTCTGGATCACCTCAAGAATCTGTGATAAGTGACGGTAACTGCTCTGGGTTTCCCACGAAAGAATAAGATGGGAGGCCTCTATTCCCTGACGTTTCAACTTTTCCACCCCGATAGTAATACCCAAACCAAGCTTGTCAAATTCCTTCTGAAGATACTGTACCGAAACTCCCATATCGATCAGTGACGCCAGTATCATATCTCCGCTGGCACCACAGACAAGATCAAGATAAATAGACTTTTTCATAAATTCCACCTGTATTTAGACGTAATGACAATGTATATTTTTCAGTATTGCTCGCATGATTTTGTCTTGAAAATAAAAAGCAGGCTTGTGCTGGAACCTCTGCACACTCCACATGCTATTTTTATCTCTCACTTTCAAATTTAGTGAACGCAATTTTTTTATAAACTAAAATACGCACCCATACAAATGGCCTCAAAAATTAAAAACTTACCCAACACACCCGGCAGAGTCGTGGAAGAGCAGAAAAATTTCTTTCTGGTGGACACCAACGGGGGCATAATCAGATGCACCATAAAGGGGGTCCTGAAAAAAAGCAAGATCCGGATCTGTACCGGAGACCTGGTCACAGTTGAAATTATCAATGAGGATTTAAAACAAGGACTGATCACCACAACAAACAATCGCATCAATCACCTCCCACGTCCGCCACTTGCAAATATCGAGAAGCTATTTTTTATCAGCAGCTATACCATGCCCCCGATTGACCTCGAAAGTATCGACCGATTCCTCTTCTCCACTGCCGTTTACGGAATTAATTCCGCACTTGTCTTCAATAAGGTTGACATTCTCAACAAAGACGAAACAGAGAAACTTGATGCCGTTTGCGACAGTTATCAAAAAGCAGGTTACGAGACGTACTACACCTCTGCAAAATCAAAATACGGTATAGATGAACTGATACAGTCATGCGAGGGGAAACTGTGTGCCTTTGCTGGTCTCTCCGGAGTAGGGAAATCATCCCTCCTGTCGGTACTCATACCTGATCAGACATTTAAAACAGGTGACCTTTCCCAAAAAAATGGCAAGGGTACGCACACCACAACCCACACATCTCTTGTCCCGTTTACCGAAAATGGTTATATAGCAGACACCCCGGGATTATCGCTCATTGATATACCGCGCATAGATGAAGAGGATACTTCCATTTACTTTCCGGAGCTTGAATCGAGGGTCGGCACATGCAAATTCAATGATTGCATCCACTTAAATGAGCCGGGATGTGAAATTCTGGATCTTGTAAAAAAGGGTACAATAGCCCCCTGGCGTCACCATCACTATCTTAAAATCAGGCAGGAGATGGAGACAATGCGCAAGCGTTACCGATAAGTTTACCCTAATGATCTCTTAACAACTCACCATCACCATTCTCAACAGTAACAGCCATTGGAATACGATGTCTGTAAACCTGCTTACGGAGTCTGTCAATTCTGATACTATTCTCAGTGCGTTTTTTAGCTATCACAGTATCTTGAAAAAAACCAACAGCATAACTTATCACATCATCATCTTCAACAACAATATCAGGTGCAATTCCTATTCTATTGTCGTACCCAGGCCCTGTCACCGGGGCAAACTCCATTTTTGTAATCCTTGCCATACTGGAATCGGGCCCCAGAAGCAACACCTGACCTCTTGCCTTGCCATAGCTATTGCTGTCACCCATGGTAACCACCCTATCAACAGCCCCTTTGATAGCCGTGATCATTAGTTCTGAAGCACTGGCTGTTTTTCTGTTAAACAGCAGTACCAGATTAGCAGAAAGAAAATCGCCCTGAAATGTTTCTGTTTCCCACAAATAATTAACTGTTGAGAATATTTCCCGATCCCTGTCATAATATCGCTCTCTTATATTTGCTATGGCTGTTCGCGCCGGTACCATCTGCGAAATAATATCGTAGACCTGGGACAGCTCACCACCCCCATTACCCCTTAAGTCAACGATAACATTTTCAGCCCAGGACAACGCCTGCAGCGCATTCCTAAACTCTTCACTTGTTCCACCATCCACATTGGTCGAGGACAGAAACGTAGTTAACAGAAGATACCCGGTGTATTCACTGAGACTATCGGTAAATACCGATGGGCTCATGTACTCATCCAGTACAACTGTTACGTTCAAATAATTAGTGTCTCTTCTTACCCTGAACTCTACTTCTGTACCCACATCCCCGCGAATTAAACGTGTAAGAGCTTCATACGTGAGACCGATGACAGATTCTTGATCAACCGCGGTTATCGTATCCTGCTTTTTCAGTCCCGCAGATTCACCGGGTGAACTCTGAAACACCTCTCTTATAAGGTAGCCCGAAGCAGTTGAGTCAATTCGTATCCCAACACCGGCAGTAACAGTGGAAAGCGACCTCAGAATAAACTTTGTGAAATCGGGAGAGAAGAAGTTGGTGTGCGGCTCATCCAGAGCCTCATAAAGCACTATCGGATCAGAGTATCGGTAGGGATTATTCGGCAACTTGTCCCTGTAAAGAAACCATGCATCCAGAGCCGCTACAGCAAAACGGAACTGATCCGAGTGCTCACCATCGTTCACTTCCACTCCAAAATAGGGACATCCCGACAAAACCACAAGCAACAACACCGAACAGACAATCTTTTTTTTTAACATATGATATCCATTGCCTTGTTGATGATATAGGTTGGTTTCACAGACAATATATCAGGTAAATTCCGGCTCCAGCTCACAAAAGCGGTATCCATTCCGGCATTGTTTCCACATTCGATATCAAAAGTCGCATCACCTATAAACAGAGCCTCTGAAGGATCTCTTTCACCCATCAGCTCAAGGGCTTTGAGTGCGGGCTGCGAACTTGGCTTGTGTTCCGTGGTACTTTCGGGTGTTATAAGCAGATCAAAAAAGGAATCGATCGATAGTTCCTTTAAAAACAGCTCCAGCGAAGGTCTCATTCGTGAAGTTACTACTGCACATTTTTTATCGTTTTCTTTCAACACCATTAAAAGATCTCTCACGCCGTCAAACAGAACCAGGTGATCTCTGAATATCGATGCCTGATAATCCATGTGAGCACAGCGATACTCTTCGTAAAAGAGATCATCTACAGGGCCAATGTATACCTTTAACTGCTCTTTTAACGGAATTCCGATATAGGAGAAGACCATCTCCCTTGAGATAGCACCGAGGCCGATTTTTGCAAAGGTGTTCTTAAAACAGAGATAAATCATGTCTGCGGTATCAAACAGGGTGCCATCGGCATCGAAGAGATAAGTTTTGTACTGTTTCATTAGTTTAAAATATATAGGGGAGCGGGGACGGAGTTAAATTACAACGCTGTACCCTTGCCCTCACTCCAAAAAATCACTTATTTTCATATCTTTGCACCCATACCCCTCCGGACTAAACTATGATCGCAATTATCGACTATGATGCAGGAAACCTTATCTCTGTAAAACGAGCTCTTGACTACCTCCAAATCCCCTCTACGATCACCTCCGATTCAGGGGGCATTGCCAGTGCAACACATATTATTTTTCCCGGCGTTGGTCATGCCACTGCCGCAATGAATGTATTGACCGCAAGGGGGCTGGATAAAACCCTGCAATCTGAGTTTGCAAAAGGAAAACCAATCCTTGGTATCTGTCTTGGCACTCAAATCATTCTCTCTCATTCCCAGGAAGGTGATACCAGGTGCCTGGGGCTCATTGAAGGCCATTGCCCCCGCTTCAAATTAGAAGAACCTGATTTGAAAATTCCGCACATGGGATGGAACTCCGTTGAGCGGATAAAAGAGCATCCCGTCTTTGATGGTATCAGCCCTCAAAGTGAGTTTTACTTTGTACATTCATATTATCCTAAACCGGACGACTCTACCAAAATCTTCGGATTGTGTAATTACAAAATCGATTTTCCCGCAATAGTTGGTGAAAACAACCTTATAGCCACACAATTCCATCCTGAAAAAAGCGGTGTAGTCGGTCTTAAGGTGCTTGAAAACTTCTCCAAGTGGGACGGTTCACTATGTTAAGCAAAAGAATTATTTCATGCCTTGATGTTCGTGATGGCAAACTGGCAAAGAGTGTTAAGTTCGTTGATACAAAAGACATTGGCGACCCGATAGAAACCGCCAAAAAATATTACGATGAAGGGATCGATGAGCTCGTGTTCTATGATATAACTGCATCAAGTGACAAAAGAGCTATAATGATCGATGTGGTAAGCAATGTGGCCTCCCAAATCTTTATTCCGTTTTCTGTGGGAGGGGGACTTCGCTCCGTTGAAGATTGTATGAAGGTACGAATGGCCGGGGCTGAAAAAGTAAATCTCAATACTGCAGCAGTTTCCAATCCAGAGCTGATAAGAGAAACATCCCTGACCCTTGGTGCACAGGCAGTGGTACTCTCTATGGATGTGCTCAGAGTGGAAAAATCGGACTCTATTCCATCGGGGTTTGAAATCGTTACCCATGGAGGACGAACCCATACAGGAATTGATGCAGTAGAGTGGGCCTGCAAAGGAGAATCTCTCGGTGCCGGTGAACTGGTTATAAATTCAATCGATGCCGATGGCACAAAGGATGGCTTCGATATACCGCTTACAAGAACCATTGCTGAATCAGTCACAATTCCAGTCATAGCTTCCGGTGGTGGTGGTAAACCCGAACACCTCTACGAAGTTCTCACCCAAGGAAAAGCAGATGCTGCCCTTGTTGCATCTATTCTTCACTATGGAGAGTACACGATAAAGGGGCTTAAAAAGTACCTCTCTGAAAAAGGTTTGAGCATCAGAATGACATGGTGAACAGAGCGCACAAAAATGACCGGATGTGTCAAAATGTCATCAAGTAAGTATAACCCTCGCCACAACACCTGTTCATCCCTTTTTTCATACAAAAAAGCATGGTACTTCTTTGCGTTTCAATTTATAATCTTAGTATGGTCACTTATAGTGAATGTTACTGAGAAACTTAATAAACATGAACATCGCCCTTATCAATTCTGAACACCCTCAGACAAATGGTGCCCATGGGGGAATTGCCAGTTTGAATTACACTTTGGCCAATGCGTTTGCAAAGTGTGGACATAGAGTACATTTACTGCTGCGGGAAGGTACTGTTCCTGACACCCTTTGTTCCTCAATTCAAATACAATACTACGAATTTAAACCTTCCAGTTCACCAATTAAACATCTAGATCGGTTGTTCAGAAATGGTGCTATGGTATGGGAACGTGGACACTCAAGACATCTGCGTGAAATCTTATTACAAATAGACCGTGATGAAAAACTTGATACTGCGCTTATACCAGACTACGGTGGAATGGCACACCAGATGCACGCCCCTTTGCCTTTCACTGTAGTAACTATTTTTTGCATGCCATCACAAATGGTTGACCAGATAAATCAGGTTGCTATAACGGCAACACGGCGTAAACAATATCTGTTTGAAGCCAAAGCCATAACAAGAGCATCTGGCTATGTGTGTTTCATGCCCTCTATTATTCCATGGCTATCCAAAAGATATTCTCCCTTACGGGCCGAAATCACAACAATAAAAACACCGGTTGACACCACAATTCTGGAAAATCCAAAACCACTAAGAGACACCGAAAACCGTAACCTGCTTTTTGCCGGACGCCTCGAACACCGAAAAGGTGCGGGCATTATCTTAGAGTCAATCAAAAAAATTCTGGAATGTGATTCCAGAATACAAATGACATTTGCAGGCCAAACAGACTGCGGGGGGAATTGTAATTATCAGAAGGAAATAGAGAGGATACTTACACCAGAAGAAAACCAGAGAGTGACTTTTTGCGGCCATTTAAAAAGAGACCTTCTTTACTCCCTTTACAAAGAATCGTATGCTCTCATTGTACCCTCACTGTTTGATAATTGTCCAAACACCCTTCTTGAAGCAATGGCTGCAGGGCTGGCGATAATCGGATCCGATGCAACTGGTATTGCTGATTTTATTACACATGAAGAGAACGGACTGCTATTCCCCCTGTCTTCACCCCTGAAAATTGTAGACCATATCAAACGAATCGTTTCCGACGAAGCACTCGCCTGCAGGCTGGGTAAAAATGCCTTTACCTATGTAAAAGAACAACACTCACCCGATAGCATCGTTGGTGATTACACCAAACTCTTTCAATCTATCAACACAAGGTCAAGAAAAAACTAAATGCGCATTCTCTTTATCTCAAGTGAGTACCCCCCCGAAACCGGCTACGGTGGTATCGGAACATACTGCAGATTTATAGCTGAAACATTGGCACTTAACGGGCACAATGTCTTTGTAATCAGCCGATCAGTTACAGGCCAATCAACGATAACTATTCAAAACGGTGTTGAAGTACACAGAATTCCGATACTCCCCTACTCTTTACCAAAACAACGGATCTTTTACCCCTTGAGAAAACTGTGCTACAAAACAATCCCAAACACTCTTAACCGTATAGCATGGGCAAAAAGCGCCTGGACCCGTTATGAGGTTTTTTTAAAATCCCCTGATTTTGACATTATAGAATATCCTGAATGTGGCGCTGAAGGATACTATTTTTCCAGGAGTAGATTACCATCTGCAGTCCGGCTTCACACTCCATGGTCAATGATCAGAAAACTGGACAGGCTCGACGAGCACCCTTTCGACCGCCTTATATTAACTCAACTCGAAAAAATCACGGTTAAAAATTCACGCATCACATCCTCTCCATCCCATGCTCTTGCCAATCTACTGAAAAAAGAGTGGAACCTTGAAAACATTGCTGTCTATCCAAACCCAATTCCCATAGAGAATTTTTCCCTCAACCCAAACCTTAAAGCAAAGCAATGGATTTACACCGGAAGAATAGAATACCGCAAAGGAACACATCTACTGCTAGATGCTTATGCCAGACTATCCGAATCATGCCATGCACCTCCCCTGCTCTTGATTGGCCGCCCCTTTGGGATATTATCAGATGGAACAAGCTATGAAGAGTGCATAGCCAGGCTGATAGAAGACTTAGGGATCGCCCATAAAGTAACCTGGATTAAAGGTGTACCTCAAAATGAGATCTCCTCATTCTTACAGAATTCTTCTGTTGCCTTTTTTCCCTCATTATGGGAAAATTTTCCATATACCTGTCTTGAAGCCATGGCTTCGGGAATCGCAGTATGTGCCTCTGATTGCGGAGGGTATCCGGAAATGGTCGATAATCAGCAAAACGGACTGCTTTTTAAAACCGGTGATGTGCCATCGTTAGTTTCTCAAATGACCAGGCTTCTGCAAGACTGTGAATTAGTGAAGAAATTAGGAAAAAATGCCCGCATAAAAGTAAACACCTGCTTTGACAGTAATGTCATCTATCAAAAGGCACTAAACTTTTATCAGACAATTCAAAGGAGCGGCAATTGAGCTCGCAGGAAGGGTCAAGACTGATAAAGAATTCCGTAATGGTTCTCTTGAACAATACGGTACTGATGCTTGGAGCATGGGTAATATCAATCTGGGTAGCCCGGCAGCTCGGTCCGTCAAATTACGGAATATTCAGCCTTATTTTGTGGGTCACCAGCACGTTCGTCTGGATTTTGGGCATGGGACTAATTCACGCAATGACCAAATTCATTGCCGAGTTCAAGGGAAGAGATGAGACAAAAAACTGTCTCCCACTAATATTATTTGTAATAAAGGTAGAGCTGGCTATTTCTATTCCTCTAACGGCAATACTCCTGTTTTTCAGAACCAGCATAGCAAGTTTTTTCTTCTCACCAAATGAATCAGTTTTCTTTTTACTTGCCTTTATAGGAATAGTTCCGGGATTACTCACCGCCATATTTTCTGCCACCATCGAGGGATTACAGAAATTTGAATATTTTACCATTTCAAATATTGTGATTACCCCACTTGCATTTGCAGCCAAAGCCTTTGTACTCTACACCGGCAGAGGGTTACCCGGCCTTATGACAGTCATGCTCATATTTTCCTTTATCAATACCATTTTCTACTTTTTCGTACTTAGGCATGAAGGCGTCTTCAAAGGCGGAATTGCCCCCTTATCCAAAGAGATTAAAACCAGAATTCACAAGTACAACAGAAGCATACTGCTGATTTCCTTGTGCGATAAAGTTGTATGGGATAAAAGCGAAAACTTTTTCCTCGGCCGTTACAGCAGCTCCATAGAACTTGGCTTTTACAACCTCGGATTCAATCTGGCCCGTAAGTTTGTTACCATCCTGCCAAACACATTCTGGAAAATACTCTTTCCTGCAATGTCCAACTACTCCGGAAGCAAAAATAACAAAAAGATGAAAAAGCTGTTTCACCTCTCAACGAGATATCTGGCATTCGTCTCTTTTCCCATCGGGGCAGCTGGTGCCATTCTTTCATTTGAAATCATAAAATACCTCTATGGCATCGAATACCTGGGAGCTCAACGTGTTTTACAGATAATCTTTGTCGTTTCTGCGATATGCAGCCTTTCGCAACCGGGCTCAGCAGTTCTTTACGGATACGAAAAGCAGTCTTTCATCTATAAATACGGTGCTGTGCTTGCAGTGATAAATATTGCAATGAATTTCTGGCTCATAAGGCCGTATGGTGCAATTGGAGCAGCCTTGTCGTATGGAACTATAGCCTTTTTGGGCACAACCGGCGGCCTCATTTATACCTGTAGATCAATGAAACTTCACTACCCTTTTGTACCGCTTTTTAAAATTCTGTTTTCAACCATAATTATGAGTATTGTTATGATTCTCACCCTTGAGAAAGATGCCTCAGTTCTGGGGTTCATTGCATCTGCATCAGCAGGCCTTATTACCTATCTTGCCTGTTCTTTTTCATTGGGGTCATTCTACCCTGAAGATATCGAGATACTTAAAAGCACAAGAGTCGCCCTGCCGGGCAGAACAAAAATAGTAGTAGATATCTTGATTGACCTCATTGCCAGGGTAAAAAACTCCAATTCAATTGAGGATGTGGAGAAATCTGATATCTGAAAAAGGGGGAGGGTTAGTTTGGAGTTAAATCAAGATCAAACCAGTCGCGAATTACCCAGAGATCATCGTCGTCTCTTTCCAGAAAAAACACCTGCCGCTCGATATCAATTGAGAAAATCCTCTGATCTGGCAGATGAACCCGCAACTCTCCTGTAGTAACCAGCACCTCTACATTTGTCGTATCGTGCTCTGAAGTTACAGTATACACAAGATTATCATAAATAATTGGTTCCGGAAATTCTATTCTGTCTGCGTGAGCAAAAAGATTTCGATGACGCGCCACTTCTTCAGCATGTCCCCAATAATAGTAATTCAAACCATCTACGAAATGATACTGTAAAATCTCAGGCTCATAGGTTACATTCGATCTGGTCGAATACTCTACAGCAAAACTGGGAGATACATAAAATCGAAACGAGCTATTTCTCGCAAGCAAATCCTCAAACAGATCTATTCTTTTTTCCGTATACGCCCTCATCAACTGATCAATTACTCCCTGAGGAGTCGTACGCAGCTTTGGACCGGACCGGGGTTCGCCGGATGGGGGGAAAAACAACAGGTCACAGGACACGACTGTTAAAAACAACAGTGCACACAATACCCCGGGGTATTTCCACCTCAAAGGAATACTGTCAGTTAATAAACGGATTGCTTTCATCATCAGGGATATCTTTCCAATACTCGACGTTCCAATTAAGACCTTTCAAAATCCTGAATTCAGCCTCTCCCGAATAGTGCACCATTCCATCAAAATACACTCTGTATTCAACCCCGGAAAGCACAAGAACATCTCCTCGATCCCGAATCTCCCCTCCACTCCACTCCACATGAAATGTCGCAAGAGAAAGACGTTCCAGAACCTCAAGAAACCGCTCTTTTCTGTAGACAACAGAAAACGCTGAAGACTCGAACTCCATATTATCTGAAAACAGCTCCTCATAATTATCTGTTTTCAGCTGTTCCCCACTTCCGGCGAGTATCTGACTCAGGTTAAAAGGGTCCTCGGAAATGGTTTGCTTACGAGTCTCAGGATAGGGCGCATCAATGAGACTAAACATATTGCATCCGGCAACAATGACTGCTACAACTATCAGATAGAAAGGCTTCATCAAAACCCCCCTGTAATCATAATTTTGAAATCCCACACACCCGATTCCCCAAGAAAACCGGTTTGCCCTATAACCAGTGTATTACTGAGATGCAGCATGATCCCAAACGTATCTTTTATCATTGCCGCTGTTTCCATATATGGCTCAACAATCACCCCTTTTTTACCAGTCCCATACACACGGTCCCATATTTTGTCATGAATTTCAATTGCCTTTGTTCCCAATTGAGCATTAAACCGCTCTTTTTCATAGTTAACAGACATATCGATTGAGTGCAGCATTGATTTACCAACAATAGCATAATAATCGGTTCTGAGTGTACTGTCCACCCTCAGCTCTTCAACCATATACTCTTGCCCATACCAATGTCCATAATCACTGTACCGCTTATCCCACCCCACCTTAAAATTATACCTTTCAGACAACTGCCATCTGACAGTTGTCGCAGAAGACAATGCCCTTGAATACCATGGCGGAGTAAACTGTGGTTCTGTGTAAAATTCCCTGAAATGATAATCACTTCTCTTCGCCTCTGCTGCCGCATATTCCTTTAGCTCAAGTACTGGCAAAGGTTTGATACTCACGAGCAACCCCACCCTCTGCCCTTCATCAGAGCGATTGCGGCTACTTTGATGACTCTGGAGATATTGAAGGGTATAGTGAGTTGACTCCCCATAGATTTCGGCATCAAATCTGCTCCATTGCCCTGCAGTAAATGTGAGTCGATGAGAACTTGTCAAACGATCACGATCATTAGTGAGAGTGTTTTCTTTGTTTATCTGAGGGTATTCAGTCAGTGTTCTGGATACGTTGTAATCATAACGGGTTTTTATCTTAAATGGAAACGCAATAAAAGCAGACACATTCAAGTTAGGATTATAATCGGTCATAATTGACTTGTCCAGAGCATCTGTATTTGCAGCACTTCTGCGTCTTTCATACTCTCTCCATTCAATGCCAAAATGTACCGACGCACCAAAATTCATTGCCGTATCGGTATGAACCTGTGTTCCAATACTGCTTCTTCTCACACTTCCATCCCACATACGATTATCGGAAGGATACTTGAGAGCATTTCTTCCAAGGGAGTACCAAAAAGCTGAAGAGAGGGCCATCCGCTCTTCCATTCGCAGCCCTGCGGTAAAACGGGTGTTTCGCTCAATTTTCCATGGTGTGTTTATCAAAGATACGCCCTCTGCACTCTCTCCGATATACCCCTCTTTACCGTTAAAAAGTGTGTCACCGTAAAAAAACAGTACACTATCACCACTGCCAAGTTCAAGTGCCGTCAAAGCAGAGCCGGTTAAAACAGCCATCCCGGTCCCATCGATCGATCGGACAAACCCCCGACCCTCAATGTAAACAGGATAGTCCATAAATGGATTCTTATAATCACCCAACTGAAACGTGCCGTAAAATCCGGGGTCATTTATAGTCTCGGAAAATAGAGGAGATCCAGTGTATAGGGTGTCTGCTCGACTCTGTGCGGATATTCCGCTTCTTATATAAAGCGGTACCCCACGATATTCAACTCTTGCATTGGGACCAATATCGGTGGTCAACAACAACCCTCCGGCAGCTCTGCCCCTGAAAGCATTCATCGCCGGAGTCCAGTCAACACCAAGATTTAAAGCATCTTTGCGTACTGTTTTTTCTATACTCCCGGACATATCGATATATTGACGGCTTATATCGTACCGGTCCTTATACACCTCATAATAGAAACTCTGTTCAAAATCCAGATCTTCTTTGGTAACGGGTGTCCATAAAAAATAATCGGTGCTGCGAAAAGCTTTTTCACAACTCTTCTCACTTGAAAAGTAAAGGAGCGATGGCCCATCAGGGGAGGGCCCCGAATTTGGCACACTCAGTTCAAGGGGCCACGATTCCGGTGTTCCGCAAAGCAACGATAAACAGATCAACACCAATGACCACCGCTGTATCACCGTACTCTCCTGAAAAGTCCGAGCCACAAATTCACATCAAGATCCTCTGCACGCGCAGCCTCACCTGCTCCGATCTTTTCAAGCTCTGTTCCATAAACATCTTTAGCCATCCCCAATCGCATACTGAGCACCTTTGCAAGCTGTTTTCGGCGCATCGAAAAACCGGCATCAACAAATTTAAAAAATTCTTGCCATTGATCCCTGGGTAACTTCTGCTCCACATCCTGATCCACAATTACCTGAAATACCGATGAATCCACATTGGGCGGAGGGAAAAAAGCTCCCGGAGGCACATGAAACAGAAGCTTTACCTTTCCGAAAAACTGACAAAAAACAGACAGAAAACCGTTGGCTTTACTGTGAGGACCAGATACTATCCTCTGTGCCACCTCTTTTTGAACCATGAAGGTACAGCTTAAAACTGCCGGACTGTAAAGAAGTGTCTTTTTGATTATCAATGCCCCTATATTATAAGGCAAATTTCCCACAACATGTACGGGAAAACCTGCTTTGGCATAATCAAACTGCAGAACATCCTCACAATGAATAACATACTCTCCAGCACCAAGTTTCTGCCTGAGTCTGCCGATTGCATCTTCATCCACTTCAACCAAATGAAACTTGGGAATACGCCTCTTTAAATGTTGACTAAGAGCCCCATGCCCGGGACCAATTTCAAGCACCTGCTCACCTGAGCCCAAAGAGATTGCTTCTGCAATCTTCACCGCATAAGCAGGGGCAGTAAGAAAATGCTGACCAAGATGCTTTTTAGGCCGCATGGGACCACTTTTCTGAAACTCTTCTTACCACCCTGAGATCCCTTCCAGATTATCCGGATACGTTATCCTGTAACCAAAGCGAATTTGCTTTTCTCCATTGGGCTCATAGTGGTCTGTAAAAGCCACCACACCCGATTTATTATTCAAGTTTTCCACCGTGGGAGCATCAGATTCATCGATAATTGAAACCCTAATCCGCTCATCCCTTGACACCGGCATCCGGTCTATAATCGTTATCTCAACGGGCCGTCGGTGCCTGTTACTAACAGTAATCAGATAATCGCGTTCTGAATGTTTATGCCTGCGGATCAACCCCTCCAACCCACTTTTATCTTTCACCTTTACATGCAAAATTTCGACTCTCTCATCAACACCAAACGCAAGAGAAAACGTCTCTCCACTTACGATCCTTCCAACCCCTGCTCGTCCCACCATAACTCCGTCCTGATACAGAGTCACTTCTCCGGGAAGTACGGGCGCCTCACCATTATAAACGGTGGTGGTGTATAAGTATGCAAGCGGCTCAATTCGTGGAACCGCTCTTATACTTATGCCTGTTTCCATAACGCTTGATGTTAATCTGAAACTATTACTACTGTTATCTCCTGCAAGAGAAACGTTTCCGGGAACACGGTAATCTGCCACAAAATCACCAGCCTCTAAAAAGGCTGTTTGCTGTGCAGCAGGTTGTGCCCTGAGATATGCCACCTCTTCTGCAGCCTCATACCCTCGTGCACCTGCAACCTCCCCCAAAACCTCAGCATTATCGGAGAACATCATCATTCGAGATCGCTGTGCCGCAATGAACGGACGCTTTACATCAACATACCATGGATTGAGATCCGGTAATTTACCACCAAGAGACGGACGACTGCTCGAAACCCGCAGAACCACATTTTCCCAGTCCTCTCCGGTATTCTGCCTGATTTGGGCATACTGTATGAGCTCGAGTTCTGCTTTTTCTGTGTCAAGGCGAAAATCATAACGGGGCGCCCACGATACCTGAGGAACAACGTATTGAATCTGAAATTCAGCCTTGCCGCGCTGGGTAGCACTGTATGAAATACCAGCAAATAAAAAATCTCTTTGACGGTTTCCGGTACTTGCCAATTCACGTTGGAGAAGGTTGATCTTTTCATCAAGATCCCTGATCTGGCGCTCCTTTACGAGTATGGAAGAGTAGATTTTCTGAGCCCCATCCCCTAAAACCTCTACCGCCCTGCCCCACTGTGCTGGTTGCAGCTCTCCTTCACCGGGTTTTTCAGCCAATGATTCAAGAAGCTTAAGTTGAAGCATAAACGCTCCCTTCCCCACTTCAACTTCTCTTTTTTTATCCCTGAGCTCGGAGAGTTCTTTCTCAATCTCCTGCGATCTCTTATCAACAAGATCCGACCCATGTACCCGCCGGGTTTGTACAGAGCCCAGCTGCAGGCCCCCTGGTCCCTGTGCTGAAACCCTCAGAGTTGCCTGATCAAGTCGCACCGGTAAATCAGGTATTTCAAGCGTATGCTCACCAGGCTCGATTATCACCGTTACTTTCCGTGTTATCTGCGCACGATCGGGATAGACGGTAACGTTCTCAATACGGCCGGAATGCTGTGCATAACTAAAACTCCAGAACACCAGCCCCAACAAAAAAGAGGTTAATACTCGACGTGCCATATACTACTCCTCAATAAAAGAGTTGATCCTAAGCTAACTCAAATATATATATATGGTACTATTGTAGGTGATTGCAAAGCACACGAAATAGTAAGATTGAATGAAGCCGATACAGAGCGCATTGACCTGCAGAACAACAATCGAGATGCCATGAGGGGTGGTTTGTAATTAAAGCTGCCATTGAAACCAGTACGGATACTCACATAAATCTCTCTATAAGATCGCTATGGAGAGGAAACATCGCACCCAAAGCAGCCTCATCATACATCTCAAAATCCTCAAAATCGAATCCTGGAGACACCAGACAGCTTACAAGTGAAAAAGACTTTTTGGAAACATTTTCAGCTGCAAAGATACCGCCGGCAGGAATGAGTACCTGAGGCTGCTCCCCCTCTTGAACAGTCAGCCCAAGCGTCCTGGTCTCCAATGATCCATTCCCGCTAATACAATGTACCTTCACAGCACTTCCATAGTGATAAAACCATATTTCATCCTGTTTTAAACTATGAAAACGTGAAACCTGCTCACCCTGAAGCAAAAAGTAGATAGTTGTGCAAAGATTACGTTGTTTGCCTGGAGCGTCAGTTTTTTTATCAACAGTATACAGGAGAGGGCTTCGGTATATCTCTTTGAAACACCCCCCCTCAACGTGTTTTTCCAATCCCAGTCGGGAAATAAAATATTCTGCTGTGTACAAAACCTGCTCCCTTTAAAAGTACAGTCCACCATACAATCTCAGATTTGACCGCCCCTTATCTTCGCGAAGATCTATCTGATAATGAGCGTTAATCCTGAAAACGCCAAAAGGATCAAATGTCCAGTAGATTCCAGGACGAAGATAATGAACTGTTCCAGGTCCCAGAAATTCCTTTTCAGTTGAATCCTCATCAAGCTGAAAAACATGCTCTATAGAACCACCCCGAACAGATGAGTTGGTTGCTTCACTGTTAACAGTAATCCCAACAGTATTGCGCACAGACACACCCAAATCAAAAAATGCCATCACCCCACGGGAGTTGGGTCCCAGCGGTGATCCAAGTGGCTTATTGAAGTGCTCATACCGATGGCTCCCCCCGTAAAAATGGGTATAGACCCACGGCTCAACTCTGGAATATTCTATACCTGCCGAGAAATCTTTTGACAATAACCGTCCATAATATCCCATCCCACCGGTAAACCCCCATTTATTTCCCCAGTCGCTACTGAAAATGGTCCACGGTGCAGAGATATCATCAAGGTGAATCTCCCCGTAAAATCGAAAGTTCTCTGGCCAGGTTAAATTCCAATCAACAGAGATAGCAGCATTATCCCTGTCCCCTAAGTAATGCTCAAGAATTACTTTTGGCAGAAATGGAATCATGTAAGCGATCTCCAGTTGCCGTTCTTCCCCATAGTAGGGTGCCCTCAGTTGGTTAGGATCTCCCGGGGGTTGCTGATCAGTTGTACTGCCGTTTATTATTACCTCATTGAGACTGAACTCAAGCTGTTTCCATTTTCCCGAAAGCCTGTGTGCATAGATATATTTGCGCTTGTCCCGCTGTGACTGAAGCAGCCCTGTAATATGCTGGTATTGTACGATCTGTAGATCCAAATCAGTTCGGAAACAGGTGATCGGCGGAGCCAGCCCGGAAAGTGTAAGAGGATAAAACTGAGCCGGACCCCATTTGATATAGTCAACAGCAAGTCCCAGATCAATCCGCTCGGTGGAGTAATTTATCCCTCCCCTGACCAGATCAGATGAACGAAGGTGACTCCCTTCAGTATCCCTGCCGTATAAGTTGTAAGGGATTCCATCGTAGGGCTGATACGTGCTTGGTTCAAACAGCATATCACTGCGGTAATCGGTCCACACATCAACTTCAGAGTAAAAGGAGAGCGGTCCCAGATTGCCGCTGAGCCTTGGATTTATCAACCCCCTCATCCAGAGCGCATCATCATTTAGTGTCCCCTTTATCTCCCCCAGCAATGACAGATTAATCTTGAAATGTATCTCATCATGTTCATCATGCCACGAAAGCACACCACCATCAACATCAAAATATCTGCTCAGGGCCCTAAGCTCATTAAGTTCTTTGTCACTGAGCCCTGTATGTTCAGATAATGTCTGGAGTGTACCAGAGAGCGCTATAGTCTCAAATGGCTGCCGACCGATATCACCAGGAGAAACTCCATAACGTGCCTGCATTCTGGATAAAAACCGATCCAGTGCAGGATCAATACGCACGCTGGGATTATAATCGGCAGAAACTAACTGACACAAAAAAAAGCATATAAACAGTATGGTGAAACTCTTCTTCATTTTGTTTCCCTGAACCGGTCTCTAACCTGTGTTAAGTAGTGCAGATGGCGATCAATGTGAGGGATCGTTTTAGAATCCTCGGGGATCGCAATGCTAAGGATCTCCTCAGATGTAGCAAATGCCAAAACCCCGTTTCCAGTACGTTCATAACTCTTCACAAGAATATAGTATCCTGTTAGGTGATCTGACCAGTTGACAGGGTCCCTTGACTTGGACTGCTCGATAAGGGAGAGCGCAACAGGCACAGCCTTATCGTATTGCCCGGATCGAAGCGCTGCAAGGGCTCTGATTTTGAGATATATCGAATTGTCAGGATACCTCTCCAGTACCATTGCTACCAGAGAATCTACAATTGCGTACTTCTCCTGTTCCATATAAATCCAGCAAAGAGAATTGATTGCTGCAACGTTATAGGGAAGTGGTGCCACTGTTGCCTCCTGAATCATCTTCACCCCTCTCTCTATCCTGCTGCCAACAAACGGAATCCAGCTCAATGAGCTACCCAGGTAATAATCGAAGAGGCCTATACCCAGTTTAGCCGCGACAAATTCCGGATCAGTTTTTAATATATTCTTTAGCAGGGCTACCGATGAATAAGCACTGCGTGCACCTTCCAACCAGTTACCGTTTTTTGCCTGTATCATACCAATACCACCTACTATATTGGCAAGATAGAATACCCCTCTCAGCGAATCTGATCCATTCAGTAAAGCTACACGGGGCTCTATTTGGTTACGTACACTCTCAGCCAGATCGATAAACCAATCACCCTCAACTACATATGATTCATAATCAAGGATCCGTGTCTGCTCTACAATCAAGCCAAGATACATCGCCTCGATATCTTCAGGGTCAGAATACAGCCGCTGTTTCAGCAATCTCGTTGCACCGGAATAATCCTGATTTAGTATCATTTCTACTGCCTCTAAGTTGCCGTCCTGAGCCTGATACGCACACAAATCAACCAAAGCCCCTATCAACAACGCAAAGCAGAGTATAAGATTGCCTCTAGTATCTGTTTTTTTTCCACTCACTCGATGTCCCCCGAACAAAGAAACCCTGTAGCAATGGCTCCTATGCCCTCTTTAACGCGGTTTTAACTTTTTATGCCAATTATATAATTCAGAGAGTTAATATAAATACCGCTTTAATAAAATACCGAACCTTTGCCCTGCATGGTGAATATACCAATCGCTGTTCAGCCATTTTTCCATCAGGTACCCTCAAGGCAAATACTCAATTATCCAAACTACCCCATAAAGTATTTTAAAGAACCGTTCAACCAATTGTCACTACAGTGGAAAAATCTCCAGACCAAAAAAATGAGTACAGAAAAAATCAACAAATCAACAATAGCAACTAAATTCGGCACAAAAGCTAAAAACTACCAAAAACATGCGCAAGTCCAGCCGGTACTGCTTGACAATATCAGTAAAAATCTGCAAAAAGACCTGAAACCTGGCCAGCTTTGGGCAGATATCGGATGCGGTCCCGGAACACTGCTCAATTATATCACTATACCCGATAAAACTGCTTTGCTGTTTATGGATATCGCATTTGAACCTTTGAAAATAGTGACCAGAAACTCTCAACACCAAAAAACTATCACTGGTATAACTGCAGACAGTGAATATCTACCACTAAAAGACAGTAGCATTGACGGGGCAATAATGGCATCGATGCTTCAGTGGGCACATTCCCCTTCAAAAGTGATGGACCAAATTGCCTTGGTGCTCAAAGATAAGGGCATTCTCCACTACGCAGTATTTGTAAAAGGATCCTTGCACCAGCTCAATCAAGCAAGAGCTGCATGCGGTCTTCACAACCCGGTAACGTTCCTGGAAATAAACCAACTATTTGAAATGGCAGATCAAGCTGGCTTTGATATTATACAGGAGACGGTACAGCAGCATACATGCACTCATCATTTCCCCTCTGCCTTCGATGTCCTGAAAAGTCTCAGTGCCATAGGCGCTACAGCCACAAGCTCTGCACCCCTGAACAGAAAAAAAATCGCGGAGCTGTGCAGCAACTATGACTCCCTTTTTGGCACAGAAAATGGCACACCCGTCACCTACAGAGCCATAACAGGAAAAGCCCTGCGGAGAAACAGATGAAAAAAAAGGCTCTTTTCATTACTGGCACTGACACAGACATTGGAAAAACATATGTCAGCCGACTGCTTGCCGATACCTTTCACTCCCTGGGAGAAAAAATATCGTATATCAAACCGGTACAGACAGGATGTGTTTACAACAACAAAGGAAAACTAACTGCACCCGATGCAGATTATGTTTTTGGGGGATCGGCAATTCAAAACAAGGCATACGAATACCACGTGCCATATCGCTTTGAACCAGCCTGCTCTCCTCATCTCGCAGCACGCCAGAATTCCGTCACCATATCTTTTGACACTATAAACAATAGTCTCAAGACAATCTCCTCCCAAATGGATATGGTACTGGTGGAAGGAGCCGGCGGAATACTTGCACCACTGAGTGAAACAACCTTTATGCTTGATCTTATGTGTCACCTTGATCTGCCTGTTATACTGGTCACCACCCCGAAGCTTGGAACACTCAATCACACACTGCTTTCAGTACGAGCCATTATTCAAAGTAAATTAACCGTAGCAGGAGTGGTTATAAATAACGCAGACAACCACCCCAACGACTTTATCTGTAAAGACAATGTTGAATTTATAAAAAAGCATATTAACCCAGCTCCGGTTATTGAAACGCCCTTCGGTTATCACCAGAATAAACTATTTAAGGAGTTCTGTAATGACATCACAAAAACTATTTGACCACTTATGGATGCCATTCACCTCTCATCAGGACTTTCTTGATGACCCTCCTGTTGTCATTGAACGGGGCAAAGGCATTTACATATACGACCAACAGGGCAATCCCTACATCGATGGAATAGGTTCATGGTGGGTGAGCCTCTTTGGCCATAATCACCCCACAATTACTGCAGCAGTTCATCATCAACTCGACAAAATTGAGCATGTCCTCATGGCCGGATGTGTTGCACCACCAACCATTGAGATGGCCACCATACTGGGAAAAATCCTTCCCTCTCAACTAACAAAAACTTTCTATTCCGATGATGGATCAACTTCAGTTGAAGTAGCTATGAAAATAGCTCTTCAATTCCACTACATCCGCAACGATAGAAAACGTACCAGATTCGTAGCCCTTGGAGGTGGTTATCATGGTGACACCCTCGGTGCAGTTTCCGTTGGTGCAATTCCACAATATCACCCACCCTTTCATGAGACCTTCAAGTCACAGTTCTATACAGATCCACCCTACTGTTACCGCTGCCCTGCAGGAAAACAGAAAGAGACCTGCAGTGCAGAGTGCATGGATTCCCTCAAAGCAATTCTTGAAGCACACGGGGAACAAATCGCGGCATGCATTTTTGAACCTATGGTTCAGGGAGTTTCTGGAATGCGGGTGTACCCGCCAAAGGTACTTAAAAAAATATTCGCTCTGTGCGAAGAATACGATATCCTTACAATTGCCGATGAAGTAGCCATGGGATTAGGCAGAACGGGAAAAATGTTTGCCTGTGACCACGCAGAGGTTGTTCCCGATATGATGTGTCTCGCCAAAGGACTCACCGGAGGGTATCTGCCCCTCGCAGTCACCGCTGTAAAAGAGAAACTCTACGAGGAGTTTTGTGGTGATTACCTTTCAAACAGAACGTTTGAACACGGACATACCTTTACAGGTAACCCGCTTGCTGCTGCTGCAGGCTGTGCTGCACTTACCATGCTCGTTGAATCTGATATGCCCAATTCACTAGCTCCCTTAATAGACTGCTTTAAAACAGAGCTCCTGAAATTCAACGATCTGGAGTGTGTTGGTGACATTCGCAACATCGGGATGGTTGGTGCACTTGACATCGTGAAAAACAGGGAGACCAGGGAGAAGTTCCTCCCGCAACAGCGCTTCTGCTACAACGTCTGTAAAAAGGCACGGGAGAAAGGGCTCATGATCCGTCCGCTTGGCGATTGTATCTATTTCATGCCGGCCTTTATTATTGAGACAGAGCAGATCAAACAGATGCTTGCTATAGCAAGAAGTGCTATTGAGGAAACTCTCGCACTGTAATTAACCCCTTAGAGGAGGAGGTACCAAATTTTCGGCAGAATTGCGAACCTCCTCCACCATACTGTTGATTTCCCGTAACAGTTTCGCCACCTTTTATCAGTTGTTCGGGATTGCACCAATAACCTCGGCAAAACAAAACCTGTGATCCTCCGGTTTGACCAGCTCGCCCACGGGCACAATTAGCACTAACCGTAGAAATCCTGACATAGACCCTCTTTCCATCTAAATAATTGTTGCTCTGCAATCTATTTAGTATTTTGAAGACATACAAATATCAGGCTAGTCCCTTTAAAATATAAAGACACTACTATTTACCGATGAATCCACTATTAGATAAGGCATATTCCGATTCCCTAAAAAGAAAACAGACCTCCCTCTTCAGGCAGTTGCCCCGGGAAAACAGTTCCTTTGAACTTGACCTCTCTTCCAACAGCTACCTGTCTCTTCACCGAAACCAGGAAGTGCTCAAATTATCACAAACCCTTCTTTCTGATAAACTCCACGGCAATCTTGCCTCCAGACTGGTGGCACAAAATTCTGACCTCTACACCCGACTGGAAGATCAGATCGCCCAATGGAAAAAATGTGAATCAGCCCTGATATTCAACTCCGGCTATGCGGCAAATGTGGGCATTATCAGCTCTTTATGCTCAAGAAACACCCACATATTCTCAGACAAACTGAACCATGCATCGATAATAGACGGATCAATCCTTTCCGGTGCTAAACTGCACCGTTACCGTCACAATGATATAAACGACCTCAGAAGCCGCCTCGAACAGTGCGGCGAACATAAAGAAAAGCTGATCGTCACCGACACCGTTTTCAGCATGGATGGAGACAGAGCACCACTTGAAGATATCTGTCAACTTGCCTCCGAGCACAATGCCACCGTCATGGTTGATGAGGCACATGCAACCGGTATTTTTGGCAAAACTGCAAGTGGCCTTGTAGAAGAGACCGGCACTGCCGATGGAATCCATATAAGAATGGGGACCCTTAGTAAAGCAGTTGCTGGTTTGGGTGGTTTCTTTGCAGGAAGTTCTGCTCTGAAAGACTTTTTTATAAACAATGCCAGAAGCTTTATTTTTTCAACCGGCCTTCCCCACTCAGTTCTGGCCTGCAACCTCGCATCGGTGAAACACATAAGATCTCATCCGGAAAAAGGACAGACTCTTCTGAACCGTGCACAAGAGTTCCGCTGCATGCTCAAAAGCAGTGGATTCAATACAATGGATTCCACTACCCATATTGTACCAGTGTTGATTGGCGATCCCAAAAAAACGGTTTCACTATCCTCCTTTCTTAAAAGTTTTGGAATAGAAGTACCGCCTATACGCAAACCAACCGTTCCGCAAAACACCGAAAGGTTACGTTTCTCCCTTAACCTTGATGTAACCACATCAGATCTGCTCCGAATAACCCACCTTTTACGCAAATGGAAAAAGTGATGACTTATGAGTGAAATGGTAGTTCTAAGTGGCTGGGGTATAAAACCTGATCTTCTCAAACCGGTCTTTGGAAACAGTGCCTGCTATTGCGATCTCAACAAGCTAATGCCCCTGCTGTTTGAAGAGAACAGACTCCGCAACGATTGGATAGGTATCGCGGCATCCCGCATCAACGATATCACCCCGGACGGCAAGATTACAATTACAGGGTGGTCGACAGGAGCGATCATTGCCTGGGCTGTTGCTCCACTGCTCTCACCAGACAAAATATGCCTGCTCTCAGCAGCCCCATCATTCTGCCGGACACCACAGTTTAAACACGGAATGAGAGTTTCGGTTATTGACGGTATGATCGATGCACTCCAAACAGATCCGCAAAAGACGCTGCTGAGATTCCACAAAAGATGTGGCATACAGCCGGACTCTTCAGTACTTTCCCACTACAGCTCAGATGAGCTCTTATGTGGCTTGCGGTTTCTAAGAGAAGTCAACCTTTACCCTGTTAGACCACTTACCACTATTACTCCACCACTGTTTCTGCATGGAAAAGACGACCTGATCATATCACCTCAGGCTGCAGCCCTCTTCTCAAAAGAAGCACATGGTATATTTTATGAACTCCCCGGACCTCACGCTTTTTTCACGCAAAACAGCACTGAAACAACCGATCTTCTGGGACAAAATGGATTCTATTACAATACATAAGGATTAAAAATGGACTACTTCAAAACAGCACAGACTATTTATCAACGATCTCTTGAAAACTCCATCAATGAGACGGACCTCTCGACTATCGCCCATTGGCCGGAGGAACAGGTTATGCTGCTGTTCGCGTCGGCAGATATGGTAAGACGGCACTTCTGCAAAAACGGTGTTGACCCCTGCACCCTTCTCAACGTCAAATCAGGGGGATGCAGTGAAGACTGTGCATTCTGCAGTCAGTCTACCCACAACAAAACCAACGTCAATGTTCAAGACCTTGTTGAACCACAATTGATTAAACAGAGATGTGAAGAATCATTTGATAAAGGATTCCCATTCTGTGTTGTGTCAAGCGGTCGAAGCCTGAAAAAAGAAGACCTCAAACAAATTTGCAATGCACTTTCAGGCTGTAGAGGTGAAAAACATGCCTCTCTTGGAATTCTCGACGAACGGGAATTTTCCATGCTCCGTGAGGCAGGTGTAGTATGTTACAACCACAACCTTGAAACAAGCAGATCATACTTTCCCTCCATTGTTACAACCCACTCCTATGACGACAGAATCAAAACTGTCAAATTGGCAAAAAAGACAGGACTGAGAGTATGCTGCGGAGGGATTTTCGGCATGGGTGAATCATGGCGTGACAGAATAGAGTTCTGCATTCAGCTCAGAGATCTTGATGTGGATACCGTACCAATCAATTTCCTCAATGCGGTTGCTGGCACCCGTGTCTCTGCCCCCAAAGAGAACCCTTTGGAATTTCTGAAAATCGTATCAATGTTCCGCCTTGCCATGCCCCAAAAAACCATAAAGGTATGCGGCGGACGGGAGGTAAACCTTGGAGCACTACAAAGCATGATCTTTTTCGCAGGTGCAAACGGATATGTCTCCGGGGGCTACCTCACCACTGCGGGAGCAGGAATTAGTGCAGATGATAAGATGATAGAAGAGCTTGGCTTGACCAAAAAACTGAAACAGTAATCATCACTGCTCATTTGAAGAAAATGGGGTACCCAGTAAAATGTCGGATAACCCTTCTTAGCGCATCCGTTTTTTTTGGGCACCCACTAAAAATACCGGATGCGCTAAGAAAATAACCATGCTTCTAAAAGTCAATTACTCGGAACCCCGAACCCTGCGCGAAAACCATGCAAAAAAATTCCGGCTCTACAATAATAGAACTGATGATACAGGCCTCTCTACCGGTAATTATGGAAATCGAACGGTCCTCTTCGTATGTATTGATCGCCCGATACACCCACACCTACTTAATCATACAATAGTTCAATCTCATCTTGAATTCTATGCATTTTTCTTGATTCCCCGTGATAGACATAACATGTTTAGCCTGATTTCTCGAAACCAGTCTTGGCAGCGTACCAACCACCAGTTCTCCAAAATAGGCCGGAGTTGTATCCCAGGAGAAAACAGTTTTGCTGATGAGCGTTGTTAATAAAACCCGTACTAGTGGATGGCATCGATAAATTCTTCACCAAAGGGAACCGTTTTCGCAGTAGGCTGAGCACTTGGCTTACAAGGATTTTTTATGGCACGTTTTTCTTCGTTTCCAGATACGCACCTCCCTTCATAAAAATCAGAGGGTTGACATGCCGAGGTAACTGTGGCTAGTGGTTAAAGTGATACAACTCTTCTGATACCATTCAATTCTCCAAAGTGCGTGAATTTTATACTGCAAGTAACAATTACCATTTAACCCATCTTTCGCATATGTTTTAACCTTTCTATAATTGTCTGTCACCTCTTTTTTTCATTAAAAAAAGGTGATTTTCTCATTGTAGAGTAAAGCATAAAATGTCTCCAACGGCACTACAAACGTTTTTTTACCAAACAATTGGCTCAATTTAGCAGTATTCTTCATATTGATTTACATTATTTAATTAAATGCCAATGGAGAGTGTTTTTCCAAGGTCAATTATTATGATGCGAAAGATGGGTTAACCTTGCGTCCCTCTTTTTTTTCCGCCGTTTCAGCAAGCACGTAACTTGGTGCCCCCCGAATACTGTTGCACTTGAAAAATGCACTATCGGGGAGCTTACCCTTGGATAAAAACTCAGGGATCACCACCTTCGCCTACCAAGCCCCTCAACACTGAAACTAAGCAAGATAGCTCCTCACCACCTCAATTAACTGATTCATCTCAAAGGGCTTTTCCAAAAATTCATCCCCACCACAGCTTTTCCCCATCTCCTTGTCATTTTTCTGTGTTGCAGCGGTAAGGAAAATTACCACCGGTTCCCAGCTATCGATTTTTCCTGATTTCAGCTCTTTACACACCTCCCACCCACAGAAATCAGGAAGCCTGACATCAAGAATAACTACTTTAGGGTGCTCTGCCAGCGCCTTATCTAACCCATCCTGCGCAGTGTAGGCGATGTCTATTTTTATCCCTCTCAACGAAAGGTTTATCTTTAACAAATCAGATAAAACCTTCTCATCTTCCACTATAAGCACATCATTTGACATTTTCTTCACACCTTGCACCTTTATGCTTTAATATAGAAATGAAACGAGGTACCCTGTCCGGGAGACGATTCCACACGGACATCACCCTCATGAGCCAAAATGATATGCCTTGCAATGGTTAAACCAAGCCCGCTTCCGGAGCTGGGCCTTTGCTCTCCCTGCACCCGGTAGAATTTTTCAAACAGCTTTTCTTTCTCCTTTTCACTTATTCCCGGACCATTATCAGTTATTATCACTCCGCGCCGGCCTTCATCACCACTCAATTGTATCGATACCTGATCACCATATCGCAGAGCATTCTCCATTATGTTTATAAAAACACGCCGGATCTGTTTTTCATCACACAGAACAGGCTTTTCACCCCACTCATCAGCATCTATGGTTACATCCTTACTTTTATCCGACAGTAGTATTTTCAAAACATCGGCTGCGAGCTCTTTTAAATTAACGGGTTTTATTCTGTGCTCAATTAACCCACTCTCAATCTTTGATATGTCAAGAAGATTGCTTACCAGAGTTTTTAACCCCTTGGCTTCTTTCTCTATTATTCTGAGAAACTCCTCCCTCTCCCGGGAACCAAAGGTGATATCCGAAGCAAGAAGAGTCTGGGTGAAACCCAGAATGGCAGTTATAGGCGTGCGAAGTTCATGGGAAGCCATGGAAACAAACTCACTTTTGGCTCTGTCGAACTCCTGCAGTCTTTTATTGGCTCCGTACAGTTCACCATTTTTCTTTTCAAGCTCAATAAGGATCCTTTTGCGTTCTGTTATATCAAGCATGGTCCCACAGGCACGTAATGGTTGACCGTTATGATCCCGCTTGATTACCCGTCCCTTGCTTAACACCCAGATGTAATCTCCGCTTTTACATCTGAACCGATGCTCTGCCTGGAATGTGGAAATTAAGCCGCGCTTGTGTTTTTCCAGATTTTCATAGACTGCAGGTCGGTCATTGGGGTGAATCAGCTCTCTCCACAAGTCTATATCAGCCCTTAGCTCCCCCGCTTTATACCCAAACATCTTTGCCCAGCGATCATTATGAACAAATTTCCCGCTTTGCACATCCCAGTCCCAGGTACCAAGCTCTGCACCCTCAATGGCCAACTCCAGACGCTCCTTGTTCTCCTCCAACTGAATCATTACCCTGTACAACTCTGTTTTATCGGAAAAAGTAACAACCACTCCTTTAATACTAACCCCTCCATCACCCATAAGCGGCGCTGCTGAATCTGCTATATGATACTCCCTGCCAGATTTGGACAGTAAAACAGCACCCCTTTCAAGAGTTACAATATCACCCACAGAAAGCACTCTGCCGATAAGATCTATCTCATCGCCCGTAGCTGAATCGACAATCCGGAAGACCTCCCGAAACGGCCTTCCTCTCATCTTTTGCTCGTTCCACCCGATCAGTTTTTTAGCCTTTTTGTTTACAGATTGAACCCTCCCGGCCAAGTCGGTGGTTATTACTGCATCACCGATGGACTCCAGAGTGATAAGCAGATTCTGCTCACTCTCCCGGATCGATTTTTCATGCCTTTTACGGGCTGTTATATCAACCATTACACAAATAACACCATAAAACATCCCGTCCTTGAATAAACGGCTGCCTTGAACCTCTACCCACAGTAAATTACCGTCCTTTCGCCGTAACTCACACTCTGTCCGACCTAACCCAGATCTGCTGCCAATTAACCCATAAATATATTCACCGATCAATTGGGCCTGCTCATCGCCTGATGCCAATTGCCGTAAATCCATTCCATTGATCTCCTCGGCGCGGTAACCAAATAGAGAAAGTGCCTTCGGATCAACTTCCACAATTGTACCCTCTGGATCAAAAACCAAAATACCAAGCAGCGGGCAGTTGGATATCGCATCAAAGCGTCTGGATTTCTCAAGGATCTGCTCATTGATTTCCATTTTTTAACCCTGTTCACCAAAAAAAATCACCAGTGCCCAACATAACGGTCTTCGCAAGATCCATGCCGTCAGACCGTATCTGAGGTCCAACTGGTTTTGGTGAAAAATCACTCATTCCCCCAAAGCCCCCTCTAACATTGTTTACTCCAAACAACTACCAATCAAACCGTTTTTTCACCACCCATTGCCCATCACCACAGACAAACAGTTATTTTTTACCAGTGCTTAAGAGCAGAACCGGTAATCTCAACAAAAAGAACCTCTCAATGATCATCCTACAAGAAGAACAGATGCAACGATACCACCGTCAGCTTATCCTCCAGGGTTTTGGCCCCTCCGCTCAGCGAAAACTGCTCGGTTCAAAAGTTCTGGTCATAGGAGCCGGAGGCCTCGGCTCGCCGGCACTGCTCTATCTTGCATCTGCAGGACTGGGCACCATAGGAGTCGCCGAATTCGACCTTGTCGACCTCTCTAACCTTCAGCGACAGATTCTCTACCGGGAGAGTTGTATCGGGCTTTCAAAAAACAGCTGTGCCGTCAAGACACTTAAAGAGTTGAACAGCAAAACCGATTTCATCCAACACCCTGAAAAAATCCACCATAAAAACATCGCAAAAACAATTGAACAATATGATTTCATAATCGATGCAACGGACACCACCGCAAACAAACTTCTCATAAACGATGCCTGTGTTTTACACAAAAAACCCTTTTCACATGGAGGCGCATTGCAGTTCTACGGGCAGACCATGACGGTCCTCCCCCAACTATCCGCCTGCCTCAGGTGTGCATTCCCAACCCTGGACCCCAAAGCTGCCATAAGCTGCTCTGAACACGGCATTATTGGTGCGGTTGCCGGCATTATTGGTACCCTCCAGGCACTGGAAGCCATCAAGTTTTTAGGTGGTTTTGGGGAGTGTCTCACAAACGCGGTTCAGTTTTTTGAAGCCGATACGCTGCACTTCCATAAATCAAAAATCCACAAACGATCAGACTGCCCTGTTTGCAGCCCTAATCCCTCCATCAAAGATCTCTGCGAACACAACAGCAGCAGAGGCGGCAGTTAGTTTTTTTTCTCTGGCCATCGCCCCTCTGCGACTCACCCGGAGTCTCCCGCCCTGACGTGATCCACGGGTGAGCGCAATTACGATCACTCTTTAAAGCCAATTTTAACGTAGATGCACAGTAAACGGAATGGTAAAAAAGGACCTCTCCTGAGCAGAAAATGGTCACTTCAGCAAAATGTATTGCCGATAGCTGTATTTCCTGAAAGCGGGGAATCTATAAAAATAGCGGTCAAGCAGCTCAAAAGGCTCCCTCAGACGATTGCCAAAGAGATAGGCTGGAATCATTGAAAAATAGCGCAGTTCAGGATATTCGATCTCCACATCAAAAAATCCCCTCAACAGATCAATCTCCTGCACCGTAAGAGGATACTCCTCAGAATCCCCGCACTTAGGAACCCATAGTTTCCCAACCACATTCTCCCTGAACCACATCATCAAAGCGCTTCTTCCACTGTTTTCCCAGAAAAAACCCCTCCCACCCGGTGCTAAAACATTCCGCAGTTGCTCTGCAAACTTACCGAACGGTTCAATATGGTGCAAGATCATAGAACCAAACACAAAGTCAACTCCCTTACACTTGGATATTTCAAATGCTGAGATACATCGGGTCTCTATATTTTCAATACTGTGTAGCCGACAATAATCAGAGAAATTATCTACTGCAACCTGACTTGAGTCGATACTTACTACATTGGCACCATGAGATGCAAGGAAAAGGGATGAGGCCCCTCGGCCAAAGCCCAGGTCCAAAACAATCTTACCCTTTATATCACCAAAATAGGACAGGGCTCTGTTTAGCACCGGATCGTCTAAATTCGGCATCTCCACTCTGCTGTAGGGGTGGTGCTGTCCGGATGAAAAAATATCATCCCAAAACTGTACGCTCATTACTCCTCTCCCCTCACATAAGCCTCGCAATCGAAATCGACTACTCTCCACCACACAATTCCTCAACAGGCATTCATAATTAAACCGGAAGCGAGTGTTTTTCATTATACATTTGTATTTCCATATATTCAAACCCCAAAAACCCGTTTTTTGTCCTGCACCTTTTTTTTTAAACCTAAATCGTAAAGGATAAGAATTTGTACTGCCGGGAGG
>SKJJ01000101.1 GCA_007115975.1 Chitinispirillum sp. | reverse complement strand
TTTAACGCTTTTCCGCGCATAGACTGGTCTCCTTTCATGTTGAATTTGTATGCAGTGCTTACCAGTCGGTCACATATTGCATCTGCCATTGTCGGATCCGGCATTCTATGGTGCCATTTCTCAATTGGGTACTGGGTCGTGATGATAATCGACCCGGTTTGCTGTTTTTCCTCAATGATATCCATAAGCGGTGAAAGATCCTGAACAGAAGTTTCCTGCATAAGGAAGTCATCCAGTATCAAAACCTTTGTAGTTGCCATTGTTTTGAGAAGCTTAAGGTATTGTCCGGTCCCCCGTGCTGCATTGACCTCCTCAAATAGAAGTGCATAGCGAAGGTGTTTTGATGTAAAGCCCATGCGGCATGCCTGTAAAGCAATTGCCTGTGATATGAAGCTTTTACCGCATCCGGTTGGCCCGGTAAAGATGATATTACGGGATTCTGTTATCCATTTTGGTGTGCTAAACAGAAGGGAATCCTTTTTGGAAAAACCCCTTGTATCTGAGTAAATGATATCTTCAATTGCTGGTTGTTCGGGTTTGAAACCTGCCCTTGAAACCATCCGGGCAAGGCGTCGTTGCCTGCGCGAGAGGTACTCATCCTCCACAAGGAATGCAATAAACTCCTCATGAGACAAATCTCGGTAATCACTGTTTGACAGTTTATCCCGCAGTTGCTGGGCCATACATGTAAGGCGCATTTCATTAAGCTGCTGATATACGGTATCCATATTCATGTTGTCTTCTCCTTTGTTTGATTAGTTAAAATTACGGCGCAGGTTCTCATGCACAAGGGCCTGGGCAGGTGTTTCCCCTGTAGTTGAAGAGTTGGGTAAGGCTTGTTGATCAAGGTTGTTTTCCAGCACTGATTTGATTGACCGGTAGGTGACGGTCTTAAAGTGCAAACACCTTTTACAGGCCGACTCCAGTCGCTCGGGAGTGTAGACTTTTGCAAGCTTCAGAACCCCCAGTGACGAATTAAATCCCTGCTGAACGTGTTCATTCTTCTTCATGATTTGGGCTACAACATTTACCGCATTGTTACCAACCTTGGTTGCCTGTGCGATTATCCAGCCAGCCGAGAGCCCTTTGACAAACTGGTGCTCTTTTGGCATATGTTCTTTTTTGGTGGTGAACCGGTAATTGTAGTTGCTGTAAAGATGACGGGTAAGAAGCCGGCCGTCGTAAAATATCTCAACCATAGCCCCGCAGCGGCGCACCTTCACTCTTTTACCCACCAGTTCAAAGGGCACGCTGTAGAAGTGGCGGTCATAGTGTATGTGATAATTTTTCCCGACCAGAACATCATATTTCACATCTACTATTCTGAACGGGTCCGCCGGCAGTTGTTTGGTGAAGGGTTTGTCAAGCAGCTCAAACCGCTCTCTGCGTGTTTGGTAGCCGTAGTCTTTCATCGGGCGGTCATTGTATTGCTCAAGAAGCTCTGCTATTGCCTCATTGATTTCGCTCAGTGAAAAGAACTGCCGGTTACGCAAACGAGCCAGAATAAATCTTTGCAGATGAAGTACTGCACTTTCTGCCTTTGCCTTGTCTTTTGGCTTCCTGATGCGGGCTGGTAGTACTGCTACCCCGTAGTGTTTGGCAAGCTCTTCGTATAAGGGGTTGAGTTGTGGATCGAAGGGATGGTATTTGGTGACCGCGCTCTTAAGATTATCCGGCACCAGTCCATTGGGTACTGCGCCGAAATATCTGAATGCACGCACATGAGACTGGCAGAAGTCCCGTTTATTCTGGGTCTCTGTGGCATCGGCATAGGTAAAGCTACTTAACCCCCAGCAACAGCAGAAAAGATCCACATCAACCCGGATGCCGGTTTGAGATTCTGTGTAAAACAGCCCGTCACCGCTGTAATCCACATACACCAGGTCTCCACCTTTATGTTCAACGGGCATACTTGGGGATACAGGGCGGTTTCTGCCATAATGACGATAAAAGCTTGCACGGCTTACAGGCTTTTCACAGGTAGCACGGTACTCATCATACAGGCATTGCAGTGTAACATGCTTCCTTGCCAGTTCCTTCTCCAGGTAATCTATGCCGGGCAGTTCATTGCTTACAACAGAAACACGTTGTTTGACAGGGTACAACCGGGCTTCAAGTACAGAGTCGCTCACCTCTTCTGGTAGTGGCCAGGGCAAGCCACTCTCCTGAAATCTTTTCATTGTGTTTATTACAGTTCCTTTGGACACACTCAGTGCACGAGCAGTCTTCTCTGCACCTATTCCCTTGTCCAGGCGGTAATACAAAATCTGACGTGTCATTCGCATTGTAACTCTCCTTCGTGACATTCAACCTCCCTGAAAAGAATTGGAAATACAGGAAAATTGAAAAGGTAAATTATGGAGAGAGGAAAACCGGTCAAATAACTTGAGATTGGGTGGTCAAATTAAATGAGATTGCCTGGTCAAATTGTGTGAGACAGGGGGGGTCAAATTAAATGAGATTCAGGGGTCAAATTGTGTGAGATCGGCCATGTTGGCGGGTTTTTGATCTATTCGATCTCTCCCTAACCGCTTTGTGGGGACGTTTTTGGGGACGGACTCGCTTTTTAGTTCCAAAGAGTTCCAGTTTCGAATGCCTTTAAGTGAAAAAAATAAGCCGTCCCCGCGGCAATACCAGTTGGTCCATACCCGTAACCTTTTAGGATTCATATATTAATAGCACATCAGACGTAATGTTACTATTTTTAAGATATGAGTCCGACACTGTTTTATGAAAACAGATACCGTTTTTTCTTCTTTTCCAGAGAGGAGAAAAGGGTGCATGTACATATCATGACTTCAGACGGGGAGGCCAAATTCTGGCTTGAACCAAAAATTGCTTTAGCTAAGAATAATGGGCTTTCCCAAACAGATTTAACTGAAATCGAAAAGATTATAAGGAAGCGAAAAAATGAAATCAGAACCCGATGGGAAAAACACTTCAAAAGCTGAAATCACCAACATAAGTGCTTTTGGCGTGTGGCTTATCCTCGATGAAAAAGAGTACTACCTCTCCTATTCTGAGTTTCCATGGTTTAAAAATGCCAGAGTGAATGACATTCTCAACCTTCAACTACTCCCCAACGGCCATCTGTACTGGCCTGCTCTTGATATCGATCTTCACACCAGCACCCTGGAAAATCTTGAGAATTACCCGATGATATACAAGTGACCCACTCAGATCCAGTCGTCGATTTGCCCCATGCCTTTTCACAGTAGGTACAGTTTCTCCCTGCTCACCTTTAATAAAAGGGCCAAAGCGACGCTGTGTCAATTGCAATATTCCCCCAAAAAAGGGGACGGACTGCTTTTATTTACCCCAAAGCCACATTTTTAATGTTTTCAGGCTTGAAAAAGATAGTCCGTCCCCATTTTTAACCCGACCCATAGATTACCGATACTGGTAACCCGAGTCAGCATGCCTGATCGCATCCCCGCGGACCTCAATCTCTATAACGGTGATATCGGCGTGGTGAGAAAAGACCAGGGCTGCTTTACCGATATATATATCTGCATTTTTCAGAAAGCGTACCCTCAGGCGCAGGTTCAAAAGGGGAGCGGATGGGGAACAGGAGGCAGAGAAATATCTTCGAGGCAGAGGGATTCCCGGTATTTTCCGTATCGGATATTTTTCAATAGGATTATACAACAAAGCCGAAACCAACTTTTTTCGTCTTTACGACACGAAATGTCATCCCGCAGCATTAGATTACACTCAACAAAGACCGGTAATCAAAAAAACCGGGTTCAGCAGAAATTATTATTCTGCTTGGTGACTATACAGAAATGAGGCATAGCGTATGATGATATTCAAAGAGAATGGTGATGCAGGTGGAAATTGCAGGGTGAATGATTTAGCAAGGTCATATCCGGATGAAGGCACGCTTTACACTCGGGATGGGAAACGCTTTTCTCATACCGGTGATTTTCTTTTTCTTTGTGCCATGTTGAAAAACCTTACAGGAACCATAAACTGCGTATCCATTCTCACCGACAAAAGCCAAAAGGTTATTGCAGCGCTCACCGACAGCTCTGGAAATGCCTATCATCCTGTAACAGGTAAACCGCTCCATATTGACTTATCCAACTGCAAGAGCAGGATTAACAGAAAGACCATACGATCCTCGGCCAGATCCATTCTGTACAGAATAAGGCGCGCCTTGTCCAGGAGAGTGAATTTCAACAGTACACTGGAAATCTCCGGCAAAATAATCTTCAAGGCAAAATATGATGA
>SKJJ01000212.1 GCA_007115975.1 Chitinispirillum sp. | reverse complement strand
TGTTTTTCAATATCCAGTGCAATATTCATCAATTGCTCCGCTCTATTAATCGGTTATCTTTGTAATCGTCGCGCATTGCTGTTCTAAGCATCTTGCCGGTTGCTGTTTTGGGTATTTTTTCCACAAACTGAATTGTGTCGGGAGTTTTATATGAAGCCAGATGCTTGCGGCAGTGTTTGGTAAGTTCCTTAACCGTAACCGTGCTGTTTTCGATCGGTACACAAAATGCCCGTATCTCTTCCTTGCCCTGGTCTGTCGGTATCCCTAACGCCATTGCTTCCAGAACCGATGGGTGAGTGCAAAGGATATCCTCTATTTCCCGTGGAGAGATGTTATACCCCCCCTTGAGAATTATATCTTTTTTTCTATCAGTGATGAAAAAATAACCCTCCTCATCTTTGTAGCCTATATCGCCGGTTTTGAGCCAGTCATCGCTAAAAGATTCCTTTGATTCCTCAGGCAAATTGTAATAACCGGATGTGACCATCTGGCCCCTGATAAGTATCTCACCATGCTCTCCGTGGGGTAACTCCTCACCATTATCTGAAACCACTTTCATCTCGACCAATTGGCTTGGTAAACCGATGGAGCCGGGTTTTATCCTTTGGGGAGGGTTAAGGGTTACTGCGGATGTTGTTTCTGTCATGCCATAGCCTTCAATAATTGTTGCCTGAAACAGCTCGATAAATTCAGCAATGGTCTTTTCCTGAAGGGGTGATGCACCGAAGATACAGTATTTGACATTAAATCTCCTGTTTCTGCGACGTGCTACAGAAAGAATGTGCTGATACTGATTGGGTATTGCAAGAATAACCGAGATGCGGTAAGGATCGATACAATCCAGAAATCGTCTTGGGGCATACTGAGCAAAAACTACCGAAGCGCATCCTCTGTGCATTGGAACTATCAGCCCGTCAGCAAGTCCGAAAACGTGAAAAAACGGTACTAAACTGGAAAAGCGATCATCACTTCCAGTTTTAATCATATACTCGGCCACTTCGCACTGTGCAAGGAAATTTCCGTGTGTCAGCATCACCCCTTTGGGCAGACCGGTTGTGCCTGAAGTGTAAATAAGTGCAGCCAGATCATCTTTTTTTCGCTCAATGGCAGGGCATTTTTCATTTGCTTTGACCATCATCTCCCGAAAGGAGACCGTATCCGAAAGCCGTGGTGAACCTCTGCCTGATTTGGGCTGTATGGTTACATCGAACCCCATTTTGCCGGCTTCCTCTCTGTCCACACTCACTTCAGATCCAGCCAGAATCCCTTTTCCCTTTATACTTTGGGTGATCACTGTGTCCGGAGAGGCTTTGGCAGCCATGGTGTACCTTCCGGCAATTTTACCCTCTGCAATTGCAGCCGGCAGTGCTACCAGATCAACAGTTTTTGCCTCTTTGTTTCCTGTTTATGGTATAACGACCCGGAACGAGAACCCCTTGAAAGTGACACCCTCTTTGAAGACGGAGTGGTTTATCTGACAGGTGGCTATTTTCATGAGGAGATAACGCCCCAGATCGACAGCGTTGTGGTGGTGATAGACTCCTTGCTCAAAACGGAGAACAACAGCTTGTTTGACGGGTACTCTTTTTCCATTGTAAAATTCCATCATGTGATGATAAGCACTGGCCCCATTTCTTATAATTACCTGTGTGGAAAAAGATTGCTGAATTTCACCGATGATATGTCTGATTATCTCTCGATGTTGCCGGAGCCTGCAGTGTGTTTTGATCCCGAAGAGTTCTACATTACGGATGAAAACCATATAATTCATGAAAAGTACAAGGGAGTGTCTGTCTCTCTCGAAATGTTTATTTCTGAGCTTTCGACCAGTACTATACGGCAAAACCGCACAGGGCTAAAATCCCGTTCAGGCAGTATACAGTTACATCCAAACAACAGGGTTGAATATTTTTCCGCAAACCTCAATGTAGACAGCTCCCTTGAGATTACAGCATTTAACCTCTCCGGCAAAAAGGCGGGGCAGTGGGTTGCACAACAAAGAGATGGAAAGGCATCTTTGATTATCAATAACAGACTTGCCGGTGGTTTCTATTTTCTGCAGTTCAAAGATATTCATAGTGGCAACAATCAGGTGTTCAGGATTTTCCTCTCACCCTGATTTAGTGCCCCTGCATTTACAGCTCAGCTGGATCGCCAGACTTCTATGTATACACACCAGAATTGTTCTGGAAAGATTATGATTAAAACGCAGAGTAATGGCGAAAAAGTCATGCCGAGTTTTAAAAACAGATGCTCTTTACTTCGACTCAAAAAAGGTTCCAAGCTTCTGCAGAAAAGAATTTGAGATCTGCCCCAAAGCAACCTGTTAACAAGAACAGGTGTAGTAGAAAATGATGTAAGCATGTAATTCTGGCCAAAACAAAGTGATGTGACTACTAGTCTTTGTCAGAAGGGATAACGATAATGATGCGGGGAACGAACTGTTTTTGTGAAATGGGGCATATGCCCTATACCTGAAACGGCTGAATGTTGGATCAGGGTTGAAAAAATCTGACCTGATTTAGAACTCTAATAAATTCAAATACCCCATTACCTGCCGTACTCCACCTATCGTTGATCCTTTTTTGTATGGGTACTGTTCATCAAAAGGACATATGATCCAGCTATGTTCTGTTGGAATTTCCAGATCGTTCAAGGCACTCCAGAATCATTTAGTTACATTGGGAGCTGTACTTGCTTTGCGCTCAATACCAATTCGGTAATTGCCCTTTTCCAAAACGAGATCCAGCTCTGCACCCTTATGCGTTCTGTAAAATGAAGCACGCCATCGTTTATCAATTGATGAAATGACCTGCTCGATAACAAATCCCTCCCACGATTCTCCTCGCATGGTATGACCCAAAAGCGTATCCATTGAATCAATTGAGAGAATCGTGTGAAGTAATCCACTATCGTGATAATAGATTTTGGGTGTCTTAAATATCTGTTTTCTGATATTTGCTTCGAAGGGTGGCAATGACCGGAGAAAATATGCTCTCGTCAGAAAATCCACATACTTTCTCACTTGTATATGAGAAACACCAAACAGCTCTCCAATTTTGCTTAGGTTGACCTTTTATACATGTTTTCTCCATATCTGAAACAATTTTGTTTCAATAGATATTGATTCGGTTAAGCATAGAAAAAAGAGTGCTTTTTGGGATTATGGCACCGCTGTAACTGTACCAAACGATCCGGAACCGCGTACAACGACCAGGCATTCTACACTTGTGGCCAATCCAATGTGACCATATCTGATACCCGATATATTCGTCGGGTAGTATTGTTTGTGTAAGAAGATGAAAACAGAAAAGGGGATGCAAAGAAAGGCAGAGGTGAAAGCCAAAACACTCCTACTCTACATCGACATTGCTGAACTTTTGCTTCATGTCAGAAAAGAAATCATCAATAAACTGCTGCTTCTCCAGATCCTCTTTCTCGCCGATTTTACCCTCAAGGTATTCTTCAGGGATTTCCCGCAAAAAAGGGCAGGGGGTTACCGTTTGCATCTTTCCCCTGAAAATCTTTGTCCCCGGATAGGTAAGAAAGAGCTTCTTTTGTGCCCGGGTCATCCCTACATAGAAGAGGCGTCTCTCTTCATCGATATTCCCTTCACTTACTGCCCGTGGTGAAGGCATCACTTCACTGTCTAACCCGGCCAGAAATACCACCGGAAACTCAAGGCCCTTGGATTTATGGAGAGTCAAAATTGCCACACCTCGTTGGGGAGTATCTTCATCACCCGATGTGACAAGCGAGAGTTCCTGAATGTAGGAGCTCAGATCGGGGCTTTTTCTTTTGCATCTTGCCTCATAGATCTCTACCCCGTGAATCATCTCCTCCACATTCTCCAGACGCTGTTTGTGCTGATCTTCCTCCTTATAGGTGCGTCTCAGAAGCTCAAAATAGTTGCACTCATTTAACATTTCACGAAGTGTAACTGATAGCTTACCGCTTTTAAACTGGGTGTCATACCGGCTGAAAAAATCCAGGAATTCAGCGACCTTTTTTTTCTGCTCAGCGGAAACATCCAGTGAATCTTTGCCGTAAAGGAGTGCATCCCAAAGGCTCACTCTGCGCAATGCTGCCAAATCGTCAACCTTCTCCATGGTAGACGGAGTGATCCCCTTGGAGGGCACCTTGAGCACTCTGCCAAAACTCAGCTCATCATGAGGGTTGGCGAAAAAACGCAGATACGCCATGATATCCTTTATCTCCTTGCGCTCAAAGAAACTCTGTGCCCCTACAACCGTGTAGGGAATAAGCTTCCGCCGCAACTCCACCTCGTAGCGGCGCATCATTGCATTGGTTCGGACCAACATGGCATGATCGGTGTAGGAGAAGGAGGTGTGTTTCTTATGATCGGCGATCGTCTGGGCGATCCATTCAGCTTCATCGATCTCATCATCTCCCTTGTAGTGAAAAATCGGATCCCCTTCACCATTTACCGCAGTGATTGTCTTATGCTTTCTCACCCTGTTATTACAGACAACTGCATGCGCAGCTTCGAGTATCTGGCTTGAAGAGCGGTAGTTTTTATCCAGAATGACCGTTTTTGCACCCTTATAGCTGTTTGAAAATGAGAGAATGTTCTGTATCTCAGCTCCTCTCCAGGAGTAGATCCCCTGATCGTCATCACCCACCACCATGATATTGTTTTTGGGGTGGCAAAGCAGTGCGGCAAGCTGCATCTGAACCGTGTTGGTATCCTGAAATTCATCAATTGAGATGAACATATACCTCTGCTGGTATTTTTTGAGAATTTCCGGACAGGCTCGAAACAGCTTCAGCGGCAACAACAGCAGATCATCGAAATCAAGCGTCTGCCGTTTCATCAAAATCTGACTGTACGAGTTATATACACGATACAGCTTCCGCTCTTCGGGATTAAGCTTTTTGTACTCCGCCGGGTCCAGAGAACCGTTTTTAGCCAAACTGATCCTGGTTCCAAACTCCCGTGGATCCTCATTTTTTAATCCTCTTACCCCTGCAGCACGCATTACGCCCTTTATTGTGGAAGTCCTTTCGTGGTCATCCATGATGGTAAAACTCTTGCTGATACCGATCCCTTCACCATCCTGGCGCAGGATTTTAACACCAAGACTATGGAACGTGCACAGTGTCATCTTATCCGCAGAGGCTTTTGATGTAAGTTTTGCTACCCGCTCCTTCATCTCTTTTGCCGCTTTATTGGTAAATGTTACCGCCAGTATCTCTTCAGGTTTGCACCGCTTCTGATCCACCAGACGGGCAATACGCATGGTCAAAACACGTGTTTTTCCGCTTCCGGCACCTGCCAGGACAAGAAGTGGGCCCCCGTTATGCAATACGGCATTTTTCTGGCTCTCGTTGAGACCTTGGATGTATTTGGACATAGATAGCTTTCAATGGAATATCGGTGATTTCGGGTAAAAAGAAACTGTAAAATACTAATTGTTCGGGCACAATCAACACCTCAGGTTTGGACAAGCTTCCGTACCGGCAAAAAGATCCCTACTGAGGGGAAAGTATTTCCCTGTGCAGAATTGCACTTGAAAACAGTTTGGTTTTCAGGCAGGACTTCGGGCAGTATAAAATCATTAATATCAATGTCATATAAGGAATTTAGAAAAATGGGTCACAACCGGCTTTTGTCCCAAATCCACACTGGCACGGCAGTTGCATATAATAGGGGAGTCCAACAAAAAGGTGAAAGGTCTTGCACATGTTTACAGACAGACTATTTAGCAGCAATTCATTATCGGTTATGAAAAAAACCATGGATGCGGCGATGCTTCGCAACAGAGCCATCTCTAACAATATTGCCAATGTGACAACTCCCGGATATCGCAGGGTGGAGGTAAGTTTTGAGAGTCAGCTACGCAAGGCGATGGATGGTTCCGGTCTTAAAGGCGCCCACACACAAAAAAATCATCTTAAGCTGGGCGGGGCAGACATAAGCAGTGTAAATGCCCAGGCTCATCGTCCCAATGATCCGACTCTTCCCAGTGGTGTAAATAATGTGGATATCGATATGGAAATGGCAAAGCTTGCCGAAACTCAGATATTGTTTAATTTTGCTACAAAAAGAACTCAGGGTGCGTATAAAAAACTCAATTCAGCTATTCAGGCGCGTCCTCTTCCGCTACAATAACCAATAAACGGAGATAATGTATGTCAGTAGGTGGTGTATTTTCAGGTCTAAAAATCAGTGCTTCAGGCATGAGAGCTCAGCGTGTACGCCAGAATACTATTTCATCAAATCTGGCCAATGCAGAGACTACCCGCACTGCTGAGGGTGGACCATACCGCAGACAGTTTGTAACATTCATTGCACCCAGCAACCAGCGAGACACAAAAATTATCAACAGAGAGGTGGGTCTGCATGGACAGAGAACAACGTCAAACCACTTATCCATCCCGGCATCAAACTTCCCCCGTGATGAACGTTTCTTCGGCAGAGGGGTGGAGGTGGCAGAGATCAGAGAGGATTCCCGTCCGGCACGGATGGTACACGATCCTGCGCATCCTGATGCAAATGAGAGTGGATATGTTGCCATGCCAAATGTGAATATAATTCAGGAAATGACCGATATGATTGCTGCTACAAGAGCTTATGAAGCGAACGTTACTGCTTTCAATGCAACCAAAAGCATGCTCATGCAGGCATTACAGATCTAAGGGAGCGGAAAATTATCATGCAAAGCATTCAATCAATCAACTCGTGGGAACAGTTTTTAAAACTCAAGGATCAGGCCATACAGCGCAATAACGGTCTTGCAGGAGTTGAGCAAAAATCCAAAACGCAGTCGGTTAATAATGTAAATTCTTTTAAGAGAGCTAATGAAGTAACACCGGCTATACCGAAAAACGTACACTTTCAACCCGCATCTGCAAGGTTTTCCGGTAAGACGGTGGGCTGTAATTTTGATGCATACGCCTAATTTGTAACTTTATACCAACTGGAGAAGTTAAATGAATATCAATCAGATAGGACCTGCCGGAGAAGGAAATCCCATTGGGAGAAGACAAAATGTACCTTCAACCGCACAGGGCCCTTCATTCAAAGACACGCTCAATGGATTTCTCAAGGATGTAAATGAGATGCAGCAGAAAGCCGATGTCTCAATCCAAAAAATGGCTGCCGGTGAAATAACTGACGTTCATCAGGTGATGTCTTCGGTTGAAGAGGCTAATGTGGCATTTAACATGATGATGGAGATTAGAAACAAGGTGATGGATGCCTATCAGGAGATCATGAGAATACGTCTGTAATTGTAATTTTTGGAATTGAAAAAAGAGCTCAGGGAACAAGAGTAAAAGGAGAAGAGGATGTCTGATTTTTTCAAGCAGTTAATAGCCCAGATTTCAGCAGTGTGGCAGAAGCTCTCGCTTCAGCAGAAAATTATCACTTCGGCACTGGTTGGTTTCACTGTGTTTGGTCTTATGGGGCTGCTTGTATGGTCTCACAGTACTGGCTCCAGTGCGGAGAGCGGTTACCGGGTTCTCTATTCCAACCTTGATATCGAAGAAGCTTCTTCAATCACCCAGGCACTCGACCAGTCCAATTTCCGTTATAGAGTCGAGGCAGACGGACGCACCATAATGGTGCCTGCAAGACAGGTGTATGAGGCTCGTATGTCATTAGCAGGCAAGGGATTACCGGCACGAAGAGGACTTGGCTATGAGATTTTCGACCAGAATAACTTTGGTATGACTGATTTCGTTCAGAAAATAAACTCCAGACGCGCACTTGAAGGGGAGATACAAAGAACAATCGAAGGGCTCACTGAAGTTCAGGAGGCCAGGGTTCATATCGTTATCCCCGAAAACACCATATTTCTTGACAGTAAAAATGATGCCAAAGCCTCAATTGTAATCAGAAACAGCCATGGTCGCACACTTTCACGTGAACAGATACGGGGTATTACCCATCTTGTCTCTTCCAGTGTCGACGGACTCACCCCGCAGAATATCTCGCTTGTTGATTTTCAAGGGAAACTGCTCTCAAACCCATTTGCACACGATGACGTTGCTCTTGCCAGCTCAACCAATATGGAGCTGCAGCAAACTGTTGAGAGATACCTTGAAAGCAAGTCAAATCAGATGCTTACAGCTATTCTTGGCCCCTCTAAGGCGTATGTGAAAGTTGCTGCAGACCTCGACTTTGACCGAGTTGAAAGATCCATCGAAAGCTTTGATCCTGAAAGCAGGGTTATCCGTTCTGAAGAGCGGGTTGAAGAGAACACCAAAAACGCACCGGACGGTGACCATAACCGTGAGCGTTCACTGACAAACTATGAGATCAACAGAACGCTTGAAAGTGTTGTGCAGGAAGTTGGTAATGTGCGCAGACTCAGTATATCGGTGGCAGTTGATGGGCGTTATCAGACAGGCCAAGAGGGGGAGATGCTCTATGTAGAACGCAGCGTTGAAGAGTTGCAAAATATCGAGGATATCGTAAAAAATGCCGTTGGGTACGATCTTGCACGCGGTGACCAGATAGCGGTCAGTGGTCTTCAGTTTGATAATGAGCTGCTTCGTACACAGCGCCAGGACATGCGCACACGTGAAGAGTGGGAATTTAGGATCACCATCGCCAAATATGTTCTTGGGTTTATCATTGCACTCCTTCTCATACTCTTCCTGCGCTATCTTGCCAACACACTAGCTGAGGCGATGAATCCACCGGTTCCGGCTTTCGAACGGTTTGGGCTGCAGGATGAGGTGGTGCCCGAAGTTGCAGAGGATGTAAAAAGCCGCACAGAGCTTCTTGAGAGGGTAGAAATAATGACAAGAGAAGAACCCGTCAACATATCCGCCATTATTAAAGATTGGCTTTCTGAACCTAAAACATCAAAAAGAAAAAAATAGATCAGAAATCTTGAAAAGTAGCGCGGGGATGGTATAATATAACTATTGTTACTGTCCCCTTTATTTTGAGATTTGAGAGGCCCGAAAAATGGGAATTACCGATAGAAAAGAAAAAGCCGGTTTTTATAAAGAGACCTACGAAGTACCTAAAACAGAAAAGTATCAAGCGAATATGGTTGACACTTCCACTATTCCGGGGCCAACCAAGGCTGCAATTGTCATGGTGGCACTGGGATCGGACGCATCAGGACAGATCTTCAAAAATCTCGAAGAATATTATGTTGAACGCCTGTCAACTGAAATTGCCCGCCTTGACAACGTTAAAGCCGACGTGCGTGAAGCTGTTTTGGAGGAGTTTCATAACCTAGCGATGGCGCACCAGTATGTCTCCCAGGGGGGAATGGAATACGCAAGAGAAGTGCTTGAGAAAGCGGTTGGCCCAAGAAAAGCTAAGGAGATACTCGAAAGAGTACAGCAGACAATCCGCACCACTGGTTTTAACCTTCTGGAAAATGTCGACCCTAAACAGCTGGTAAATTTTATACAAAAAGAACATCCTCAAACAATCGCTCTGTTGCTGGCACATATGGAACCAGCCAATGCAGCACCGATCATCTCCTCACTTCCTCAGGAGTTACAGGTTGATGTGGCAACCAGAATAGCTACCATGGAGAGTATCTCTCCAGAAACACTCAGCCAGGTTGAGGAGGTACTTGCAAGTCAGGTGAAGTCGCTCTTTGGCGGTGACGTTTCTGAAGTCGGTGGTGTCAAGGCTGTTGCAGAGATGCTCAACAATGTGGATCGCGGTGCTGAGAAGAATATCCTCGGAAATCTGGAACGGGACAATCCGGAACTGGCCACCGAGATCAAGAACCTTATGTTTGTTTTCGAAGATGTACTGCTCCTGGACGATCGCTCCATGCAGCGTGTTCTCAAGGAAGTGGACACAAAAGAACTTTCGATGGCTCTCAAGGGGGCATCCGAAGAGCTACAGGAGAAGTTCTTCAGAAACATGTCCTCACGTGCCTCCGAGATGATAAAAGAAGATATGGAATTTATGGGGCCGATACGTCTCAAGGATGTAGAGGAGGTGCAGCAGCGTATCGTGGATGTTGTGCGCAGGCTCGAAGAGGACGGAGAGATCATAATCAGCGGTCGCGGTGGCGAAGAAGACATAGTGGTGTGAGGCATCAGATATGACCGATCAAAACACCGAAAATCCTCTCAACGTAACCAAGCTTATCGATCAGCTTCTCGATGCCAAAGATCCTGCAGAAGTCGGCCTCAAGCGTATCCTGCGCAGAAAAGTTGATCTGGCCAATGATTTCCCACTAAAAACCCCTGAACTTGAGGTGTTCGGAACATCTCAGAAAAAAAGTGTCCTCAATGTTGATGAAAGAAGAGTTCTTGAGGTTGAAAAACGGATTGCGGAGCTTGAAAAAGAGATCAACCAGAAAGAGGAAAGTGCCAGAAAAGCGGTACAGGATGCATATCTTAAAGGCAAAGAGCTGGGGATTAAGGAGGGGTTTAAAAAAGGTAAGGATGAATCTGATTCCGTGCACGCCGCAGAGATTGAAAAAATCAAAAACCAGGTATCAAACACCCTGGAAACACTTGAGAGTTCACGAAAAGAGCTGATTCGAAATTCTGAACATACACTGCTGCGACTCTGCATTCAGATTGTCAAAAAGATCATCGCAAATGAGGTGAGCTGTAACAGGGAAATCATTAACGGAGTCCTGAAAAAATCTCTGGCAGCCATCGCACAAAAGGATAAGCTGATAATAAGACTTTCTCCCCTTGATCTGGAGGCGGTGCAGGAGGGCAAAGAATTCTGGGGCACTGTTACCGAACGGCTCAAAGAGGTCATCATCGAAGAGGATGAGAGGATCGAACGCGGTGGTTGTATCATCGAATCCGGCAGTGGTCTTGTAGATGCCCGTCTGGGTGTTCAGGTTGAAGAAGTTGCTGGAATCCTGGAGACAATGTGGCGTTCAGATACCTCTGATGATTAGTCTCTGTTCAGAACAGGTAGTATAATAATTCGTTATTCCCGCACAGGGGGCTGGGTCATAATCATAATGATTGGTGGTATACTGATACTCCGTTCACCCTGAGCTCCCAGTCGAAGGATTCCTGTTTTTTTGCAGAAAATATGGGGGACACTTCGATCGCTCCCGAAGACCGGAGCGCTCAGTGCGAGCGGAGCATAACCTAAGCATCTATATACTTTTTAAACGTGTATTATGACCCTATCCGCAAGGCAAGAACGGAAACAGGGCTATTCTGAACTCAAAACACTTATTTTTTGACCTCCACCAACGGGCCGCATATGCAATTTAGTGCCGATACATTGGAAAAACGTTTCAGCAAATATATGGACTCTGTTAACTCCCTCAAAACAATACGACAGCATGGCAAAATCACCGAAGTTGTCGGGCTGCTGATTGAGTCAACTGGTCCGGTAGCGTCGATTGGGGAAGTGTGCAATCTGCTCAAAGATGATGGTAAAGAGATCGGCAGTGCTGAAGTGGTAGGGTTTCGTAAGGATCGAACCCTTCTTATGCCCCTTGGTACTGTTGAAAACATCTACCCCGGACTCACCGTTGCAGCTACAGGTCACCCCCTTACCGTTTCGGTAGGTGAACACCTGATAGGCAGGGTACTCAACGGGCTTGGGCAACCGATGGATGACAAGGGGCCGCTTTTGCCGGGAAGAAACAGACCGGTCACCTCTGCGGTCCCCAATCCACTACACAGAATACGAATCGCTGAACCATTTCACACCGGTATCAGGGCCATAGACAGCCTGCTTACTGTTGGTAAGGGGCAGAGAATGGGTATTTTCGCCGGAAGCGGCGTGGGCAAAAGCGTTCTTCTGGGAATGATGGCACGAAATTGTAAATCAGATATCAATGTCATCGCACTGATCGGGGAGCGGGGCAGAGAAGTACGGGAATTTCTGGAGCGAGATCTTGGCCCTGAAGGGATGGCCCGCTCGGTAGTGGTGGTTGCCACATCCGATCAGCCTGCACTCATAAGGATAAAGGGGGCCCTTGTTGCCGCTTCCATTGCAGAACATTTCAGAGATCAGGGTAAAAATGTTCTTTTTATGGCGGATTCTGTCACCAGGCTGGCAATGGCACAGAGGGAGATAGGGCTTGCGGTCGGAGAACCACCGGCTACAAAAGGATACACCCCTTCGGTTTTCTCTCTTCTCCCGCAGTTTCTTGAGCGGGCAGGCAATTCAGATAAGGGGACAATAACGGGACTTTTTACGGTGCTGGTTGAAGGGGATGACATGGATGATCCCATTGCGGATACGGTCAGATCCATCCTCGACGGACACATATTTCTCTCAAGAAGACTGGCAAGCAGAAACCATTTCCCTGCCATCGACATTCTTGAAAGCATCTCAAGGTGCATGAATGATGTTGTCAGCCCCGAACAGATCAAAATCGCATCAATAGTGAAGGATTCCATGGCTGTGTACAAGGAAAATGAGGACCTCATTCAGATCGGTGCCTATGCTCCTGGAACCAGCCCCAGGATCGACAAGGCGATAAAAATCAATGAACCGTTAAACAGCTATTTGCGCCAACAGGTGAAAACAAGCTGTGAGTTCGACAATAACATCATTGCCCTTAAAGAGATCGCCCAAAAATCAGGAGTCATTGAACAATGAGAGCCTTTACCTTTTCACTTGAAAATCTGCTTCAGGTTAGAATCCGAGCCCAGGAGCAGGTCGAGCGGCGACTTGCTCAAAAAAACAGGGAGATAGAAGAGGCAAGGAGTGATATCCTCAATCTTCAAAATAAACTCAAACAATTCCTGCACCAAGCGAAAGAGAAGCGTAAAGCCGGTGAGGACATACACTCAATGCGTCAATCGGTGACATACCGCAACCGGTTGAAGCTGGATATGCTCAAAAATGGACAGCAACTTAATGAGCTTGCAGCGCAGGCACATCTTATCAGAAAAGACCTTGTAAAAGCCACTCAGGAAAAAAAAGCGGTTGAAGTCCTAAAAGAAAAACGATACCGGGAATGGTTAAAAATGTACAACAAACATGAACAAAAACAACTCGATGAGATGTCCACACAGGGCTATATTCGCAAAAGGAGCAGGGGTGAAGTGCTTTAAGATTTTACTGCTTCTGGTTGTCTGCGCAGCCGCCAACTCCTCTGTGCACACCTTTAGCAGTTTTGACGACGGTACAATCATTGGCTCAACTCTTTTTGATACTACGGTTGCAACAGAATCAGGGCTTGGACTAAGTGTAAGCCGAAGGGATATGGCTGCGCTTTTCGGGGGACCAATTCCCGATACCGATAATCACAGTAATTTTCCAAATGTGCTCTTTGATAAGGATGACATTGCGGTGTTTTTCTGGACAGACAGCATAAGTGCAACCACAGGAAACATCTTAAGGAGAAATGTCAGACTTACCCTTACAGAGAGTTTTATTGAAAATGTAAACAATAAGGGTTTTATCACTCCTCACGAGTACTCTTATCTGCATGTAGTTGGACCTATAGATAATCCACTGTATTCTTATGTGGAACGAATTGATGACGCAAACAGAAACAATCTGCAATTTGTCCTGAAAAACAACAGTGAACAAACAGTTGTGGCCGCAAATGCAACCGACTGGCGCCGACTCTTTGGGTCTGTGTCGATACTCTCTTCAGACACTTTTCTGGTCGTACATTCGGAAAATTATGCTTCGCTAATGTTAAAAAAAATCTACTCCCGGGACAACAATCTTACGGTTCAAGATGATACAGAAGTACACGCTAATCCCGAACCAAATAATCACGATTCGGTTATTATCCAACCATCAGTGGCGTATAATTCACTTTCAGAGAATATCTTAGTTACCTGGTTAAGGGGAAATATCGCTAAAAATTTGCATTACAGATTGTTTGACCGGGATCTCAACCCCATTACAGGTGTTAACAATCCGGGTCTTGTTGTTTCTGATCTGAATAATAATCCTCACTATTATTACGATGAAGTTCCGGTAATTGCTTTTGCTCACGACCGCTTTGCAATAGCTACTTGGGACAACAATGGTATCTACCTTCACGTCATCAACGGTCTAAACGGTAATATTATCGAGACTAGGCAAATAGCAAGTGGTCAGATGCAACATACTGCAATAGATGCAAATGAAGAGTTTGTCGTAGTTGCCTATAGAAATAGCGCTGATAGTAGCATAGAAGTGATCCGAATCCCTATCGATGCAACCACTCTGGATTTTTCAGAAACAGAAACATTTCTGCTATCACAGCCCGCAGTACCGGTTACAAAACGCAACAGCTTCAGTACTGCTCTCAATATCGCCCTGAGTCCCGAAGGTTCCATAGCCGCTGTATGGAGAAACGATGCGACAGTTGAGGGGGTGGTACTCGCCAGAAGAGCAATAAGAGAGAGAGAGGGGGTATGGATCTCCTCCGTAGTTCAACTACCTGTCGCGCCGGGTGATTCGGTACGATTTCACACTACCGACCAAAGCAATTACTCTTTTAGCACCGCACTTGATTCCTGGCATGTTCTTGACTCCGTTCGCGCCGGAGGCTCTGCCGAAGAGGTGGCCTCCGCTTCATGGGTCTCTCTCAATGATGATGGTGCCCTCTACCAGGCACGGGGTACAAACACCCATTTTCAGTATAAATTCACGCTTAACCGAAACAGTGGTGTCGCAACCGATTCTCTTAACACACCGGTGCTTCTTGATGTAACCATCCCTTACAACCGTAAACCGATGTTCCTTCCTCAGCCCGACTCTGTTCTTGTAAGCGGAGTGCGGGTTGCGGAAGTTCTGTACGGAGATACAATAACGGTGCTCGCTAGAATGGACTCAATAGGGATCAATTTCACCCTTCTTGATAAAGATCCCGATGAGGAACTGGATGTTAGTGTGAACTTTGATGGGGGAGTGATCAATGTTGTCAATTCCGGGGGGCCTCCCCAATTTTTCTCATCCGTCACCATACCACCTTTTCCGGACTCTGAAATCATCTATGAGGTGGTTCTGGAGGCAACTGACAGTTACAGCTGGGA
>SKJJ01000143.1 GCA_007115975.1 Chitinispirillum sp. | reverse complement strand
TTTTCCGATGAAGTGCTAGCTTCAGAATTACCGGTAGTTGTTGACTTTTGGGCAGAGTGGTGCGGACCGTGCAAAATGCTCACTCCTATACTGGAAGATATAGCGCCGGAGTACGAGGGGAAAGTTGTTGTTGGTAAACTGAATGTTGATTCAAACCCTCAGATAGCTTCAAAATACAGCATCAACAGCATCCCGACCATGCTTTTTTTCAAGGATGGAGAGGTCGTAGAGCAGCATACCGGATTGCTTGCCAAGGGACCGCTCAAAGTGAAAATTGACAGAACATTTTCTTGACAATAGACACAATAGAATGAATATTATCTTTCTTAATCCACCCTTTTTACCAAAGTATTCAAGGGAGTCCCGTTCGCCCGCTGTCACTAAAAGCGGCACACTCTATTATCCCATGTGGTTGGCGTATGCATGTGGATACCTGGAGAAGTGCGGGCATCATGTAAAGTTGATTGATGCACCGGCAGGAGATCTTTCAACTGATCAGATTATCCCAATTGTCAGAGATTTTGCTGCTGATATGGTTGTGCTGGATACATCGACTCCAAGTATCTATAACGATGTAGAAGTGGGTAGTGCCATAAAAAGAGCACTCCCCGCAATATTCACCACTCTGGTAGGGGTGCATGTATCTGCGCTGCCTTTGGAGACGCTTGAACTTTCCAGAGATATTGATGCGGTGGTGATTGGTGAGTATGAGAAAACACTCGCTGAGGTAGCACAGATTCTTTCCGGGAATAAACAGCAACAAGCTGATTTGAGCTCTGTGTTGGGGTTGGCCTTCAGGGCTGACGATGGATCGTTGGTCAGAAATGACCCGCGCCCCTATATCGATGATCTGGACGCTATTCCTTTTGTCTCCCAAGTGTATAAAAAAAATCTCGATATCAGCCCATATTTTTACGGCCACAGTCGCCACCCCCTTGTGGTTATCGTTACCGGTCGTGGTTGTCCGTTCCATTGCACCTATTGTGTGATCCCCCAAACCTTTCAGGGGCATCGCTACCGCAAACGTTCCATAGAATCAATTGTAAAAGAATTCATTTACATTAAAGACAACTTTCCCGGTATAAAAGAGATCATGATCGAAGATGACACTCTTACCGCTGACAAAAAGAGGTGCAGGGAGCTTGCTGAAGCTCTTATAAGTACCAGTGCCAATACTATTCCGTGGTCTGCCAACTCGAGGGCCGATGTGGATTATGAGACCATGGTGTTGATGCGTAAGGCCGGATGCAGGCTTTTCTGTGTGGGTTTTGAAAGTGGTGATCAGGGTATTCTCGACAATATTAAAAAATCGATCACGCTTACCAAAATTGCCGACTTTATGACTAATGCAAGAAAAGCGGGAATAATGGTTCATGGCTGTTATATGGTGGGAAACAGGGGAGAAACAAAACAAACCCTGGAAAAGACCCTCGCATTTGCGAAAAAAATCAATCCCGACACAGCTCAATTCTATCCCATCATGGCTTATCCCGGAACAAGTGATTACGCCTATTACAAGGACAAAGGCTGGTTGGTATCGGATAATTTCAGAAAATGGCTTACTGATGAAGGACTCCACTCTTCCGTTGTTTCAAACCCCGACCTTACCTATGATGAATTGGTCTGTTTCTGTGATCGTGCCCGCAGAGAATTTTACCTCCGCCCAGCCTATATTCTTGCCAAATTGAAGCAGATGATTACAAATCCGGGAGAGTCGAGGAGAATCGTAAAGGCTGCCGGCACCTTTTTTAAATATCTGATCAAGCCGTCAATTAAAAAAGTGAGACTGTAAAATAATGCTGATGGTCGTGGCGGTCCTTTTCTGGATATCATTATTCTTTGTCGCTTACTCGTATATCATCTATCCTTGTCTTCTGTTTATCTTTAGTCGCTGCTTTTCAAGACCGATAAAAACAGACCAGGATTTTACCCCCACGGTTGGTTTTCTCGTTCCGGCCTACAATGAAGAGAGTGTAATACGAAAAAAAATCGACAACATTCTCTCTATTGACTATCCAGAAGAAAAGATAGTGGTGTGGGTTGGTTCGGACTGCTCCAATGACCGTACCGATGAAATTGTGAAAAGTTACAACGACAGCAGGGTGCATCTGTGGAGAGCGCCTGAACGCGGTGGAAAAACAGGTGTTCTTAACAGGTTGACTCCCTTAATAGATGCTGAAATAATTCTTTTTACTGATGCAAACACCCTTCATCACTTGGATTGCCTGCGGGCGATTGTTAGAAACTTCGCCGATCCGGCCGTAGGGGGAGTGGCCGGACATGTTGAGCATATCACCAAGGACGGAGAAGAGAACGCTGAGGCTCTCTACAGATTCTTCGAGTCGAGGCAAAAGGTTATGGAAGGAAAACTACACAGTACGATCTCTGCTTTTGGCGGGTTTTATTCTTTACGAAAGAGCCTTTTTACTCCCATTCCTCCAAATGCATACTCCAATGATGATGTGCTGATACCAATGAGTGCCATACGCGCCGGGTACAGAGTGGTGTATGAACCGGATGCTGTTTCTGAGGAGGATCTTTCTGAGAGAATATCTGCTGAATTTTCCAGAAGAGTAAGGATCGGAGCTGGTAATTTTCAGGCCTTTTTCTGGTTACTGGACTTTGTTAACCCGTTTAGGGGGTGGCCCTGGTACTGTTATCTCTCACATAAAGTTACCAGGTGGTTTTCACCATTTTTCTTCGGTCTGGCAGTGATAGCTGTAACCATACTTACTTTCTTTACCGATTGGTTGGTGTATAGAAGTATCTTTTCTGTTGGCGCAGTACTAATCCTTTTCAGTTTAGTCAATAAGGTTTTTCCGCTCAAAATATGCCGGCATGTTTTCTATTTTCTCACAATGAACAGTGCCCTCTTTTTAGGTTTTTTCCGCTTCGCTGCAGGGATACAATCGGCGGCATGGAGCAGAACTGAACGTTCCTGATAAATCGCTGTGCGTGTTATTTGTCTTCCCTCACTACTATTTCTGCCTAAGCCAAACGATATACAATTACAATAAGCCTTTGAGGCCTTTTGTCCAGCAGGTTATCGGTGTAACGGCTATAACCGTCTACACACCGGTTGGTAGAGCGAGCAGCGATAAGAAGGGGAAGGGGAGAGTAAGGGTCAAAGATGGAGAAAAAAGGGCCGTGCCGTTAAAGTGTTTGACTAGTACACACTTTCTATATTGTTATTATTTTTGAAACCTGTGGGATGGCGGCAAATCCACACTCCTGAATCAAACTGGTAGCACAACAAAAAGGTAAAATGTATATTGTTCCAGAAACGGCCATTACAGGTTTTGACAGGTTAAAAGGAGTTTGGCTCATGCAACATATAGAGTTTGAATCGGTATCTGAAAAAGTGATACGACAGATCAAAAAGGGTGCATTTCTTACTGTACAGGCTGGCGATGACCTGAATGTTATGACTATAGGGTGGGCTTCCCTGGGATACATCTGGGGTCGCCCCATAATGACTGTACTTGTAAGAAAATCACGCTATACCTTCGGAATTATCGAACGCTCCTCTGAGTTCAGCGTATCGGTGCCATCTGTTGATATGAGTTCCCAGCTCGCTTTCTGCGGCTCCGAATCAGGAAGGAACGTCGACAAGTTTAAAGAGTGTTCGCTGGAAATATTCCCCGCAAGCCGTATAAAAACACCAATTATAAATGTGCCCGGTATTCACTTTGAATGCAAAATAGTGTATAAGTCAGAAATGGATCCATCTGCTCTGGTCGAGTCGTATAAACATCTCTACCCTATGAAAGACTATCATACGATCTATTACGGGGAAATGGTGCACACCTACTCTACCGAGGGTGAGGCTGAAGAAGGTCTAAACTGAAAAATTCAGTTTGGTGGTTTGTTCGCTGAAAACGCCCTAGGGCCCAGCTCATAAAGGTTATTGCCGTAACTGTCTATCGCGACCAGAAGAGGCAGCTGCTTCACTTCAAGTCTGTAAATTGCTTCCGGTCCCAGCTCTTCATAACACTCTGTTTTCGATGACCTTATTGACCGGGCGATAAGTGCTCCGGCACCTCCTGTAGCTGCAAAATAGACCGACTTGTGCTTCTTTATAGCCGCTATCACCTCTGCACCTCTTGCCCCCTTACCGATCATCCCTTTAAGACCAGTACTTTCTATAAGTGCTGGGGTGTACATATCCATTCTGTTGCTTGTGGTAGGTCCGGCACTGCCACTTGTCGCTCCTGGCGCAGCGGGGGTCGGACCGCAGTAGTAAATGATTGCACCTTTGAGATTAACCGGAAGGTCTATCCCTTTTTCAATTAGTTCGAACAGACGCTTATGGGCCATATCGCGGGCGGTGTAAATTATTCCGCTCAGTGATACATAATCACCAGCCTGGAGATCTGCTACCACGTCTTCACTAAGGGGGGGAGATAGCTCTTTTAGTGTCATATATGTACCTTGTTTGTCAAATGGAGGTAAACGCCCTGCGGGCACTGTGGCAGTTAAGGTTTACCGCAACCGGCATGCTGGCAATATGGCACGGGAAATGTTCGATGTGTACCGCCAGTGCAGTCGTTTTGCCGCCAAGACCCTGTGGGCCGAGGCCGCTTTTGTTTATCGCCTCAAGTAATTGTGCTTCAAGCAGGGCGTACTGTGGATCGCCGTTGGGTATGCCGGTCTCTCTGAGAAGAGATTTTTTTGCCAACAAACAAGCCTTGTCTGCAGTGCCGCCTATTCCAACACCAACAATAACCGGGGGGCAGGGGTTACCACCGGATTTGACAACGCAATCCGTTACAAAGTCAACCACACCCTGTTTGCCGGCCGATGGTTTAAGCATCGAAAGATAGCTCATATTTTCGCACCCTCCTCCTTTTGGAAGAAGGGTAATTTCAAGCTTTTCCCCTGGAACCTGATCGATATGAATTATTGCCGGAGTGTTGTCTCCGGTGTTATTACGTGCAAATAGGGGATCATTTACTATTGATTTGCGCAAATACCCTTCAGCATACCCTTTTTTTGTACCTTCATTGATTGCTTCAACAAGTGTTCCCCGATTGAAGGTAACCTGCGAGCCGATCGAGACAAAAAAGACTGCAAAGCCGGTGTCCTGACAGAGGGGAGTGCGGTTGTCTGAAGCAATCTTCTCATTTGTTAAAATCTGATCAAGAAAATACCTGGCCCTTGGAAACGGTTCTGAAGCCAGAGCGTCTTTAAGCTTCCCAGAGACATCCGCCGGGAGGTTGCAGGCTGCCTGTATGCACAGTTTTTGTACAGAATCGGATATGGTGTTAAAATCAACTGTTCTCATTTTCATCTGCTCAGCGAAGACTGATTTTTTCTGCCAGCATTTCGAGATGGTCTTTATAGCTAGCAAAATCGATATCGGTTTTGGCAGCAACACCCGAAGATATGGCTGCTTTTGCAACTGCGATACTTACTTCAATAAGTACCCGTGGATCCATTGGTTTGGGAATCACATATTGGGGGCCAAAGCTCAGGCTTGTAAGCCCGTATGCTTCAAGGACCATTTCGGGAATGTCTGATTTTCTGGCAAGTGCCGCCAGTGCTTCTGTTGCAGCCACTTTCATCTCCTCATTGATGCTGCTTGCCCGCACATCGAGTGCCCCCCTGAATATAAAGGGGAAACCCAATACATTGTTAACCTGATTGGGGTAGTCGCTTCTGCCGGTTGCCATTATGAGGTCATTTCGTACGGAACAGGCCTGATCATAGCCGATTTCGGGGTCCGGGTTAGCCATTGCAAAAATTATGGGTCGCTCTGCCATACTTCTCACCATCTCTTCAGTTACAAGCCCCGCCATCGAAAGGCCTGCAAAACAGTCTGCACCTTCCATTGCCTGGGCAAGAGTGCGTCTATTGGTATCAACTGCAAAGGGCTCTTTGTATTTGTTCATCCCTTCGGTGCGTCCACTGAAGATTACACCTTTACTGTCAACAATTATGATATTTTCTCTTTTTACGCCAAGAGCGATGTAAAGGTTTGCACACGATATAGCTGCAGCACCGGCACCGGAGAATACCACCTTTAACTCAGAGAGGGGTTTTTCCTGAAGAAGTGCAGCGTTAAGCAGCGCAGCCCCGGAGATAATGGCGGTTCCGTGCTGGTCGTCATGGAACACGGGGATGCTCATGCACTTCTTAAGCTCTTCTTCAATGTAAAAGCACTCAGGAGCCTTAATGTCTTCCAGGTTGATCCCTGCAAAGGTCGGTTCCATGCTTTTTACAATGTTTATGAATTCATCCGAATCGTTGACATCAAGTTCCAAATCAAATACATCGATATCTGCGAATCGCTTAAAAAGGATACCCTTACCCTCCATAACCGGCTTTCCAGCCAGTGGTCCTATGTTTCCAAGCCCCAGCACTGCTGTACCGTTGGTAATAACTGCCACCAGATTTCCTTTTGCAGTGTAGCGATAGGCGTTTTCGGGGTTTTTCTGAATCTCTCTGCAGGGCTCTGCAACGCCGGGGGTGTATGCCAACGAGAGGTCCAGTTGTGTTTTGCAGGGTTTTGTTGAGATTACTTCAATTTTTCCAGCTCTGCCTAATTCGTGATAGTCCAGTGAGTCTTGTTTTGTGAGCATTGAATCGATAGCCTTGTTTTGAAAATGAAAATGCCGTTTTTATGGCAGCATTGAAATTTCTGTTAATGGTGCATTTTAATGATCACTATTCTGTTTTGACCGTGAGCTGATCGGAAACGTTCTGCTTGAGCTGTTTTTCAACCACAGAGATCAGGGTCATTGAAGAGAATGCACATCCGGAGCACTGGCCGGTAAAGCGAATGTAGACATCATTGCCGTCGACATCGACCAGTTCGCAGTTACCGCCATCTTTTTGAAGTATGGGCCGGACATTATTCTGGAGTACTTCACGGATTTTGTCAATTTTCTCCAACGTTGTCAAACGGGCGGGTTTTGCGGGTGCGGCAGAAGGTTCCTGCTTCTTATTTATTACTCTGTCAATGATACTCTGAATCTCTCCCTGACAGCCGCCACATGCACCACCGGCTTTTGTAAAGTTAGTCACATCCTCAACCGTGGTAATATTGTTTTCCCGTACCGCTTTTTCGATCTCTTTGTCGGTTATGTTGAAACAGGTGCACACTATTTCACCCTCTTTAACATCAGGCACACTCGTCTCCCCACCGGTTTCGTAGTATTTTATTGCTGCTTCAAGCGCCTCCTGTCCCATAACACTGCAGTGCATTTTCTCTTTTGGCAGTCCGCCCAGCTCCTGCGCAATATCATTGTTACTGATCTTTTTAATCTCCTCGATGGTCTTGCCGATGCAGATCTCGGTAAGTACGCTAGCAGAGGCGATGGCGCTCCCACAGCCAAATGTTTTAAACTTCATATCAGCTATTTTACCATTTTCATCAACTTTAAAGGTCAATCGTAAAGCATCCCCGCAGGTGATGTTGCCGATCTCTCCAAGGCCATCGGGATCCTTAATCTCTCCGGTGTTTCTTGGATTCAAATAGTGATCCCTTACTTTTTCGGTGTACTCCCACATAGTAGTTTCCTTTCCTTTATTGCTTGAAAAATTTTTTTCGTATCATAACAGCGACTTCTTCTCGGACAGATCCACTTTGAACATCTCCTCAAAGGTAGCCACAAACCTATCGAGCATCTCATTTTTTGATTCATCCACAAAGGGTATTCTTCCCGCAGCAACCCGTGAATGTCCGCCGCCGCTTCCGTTGAGGGAGGTGGCCAGCTGCTCTGCATTGCGCCCCGCTTCATCAATGGTTTTGGAGCGAATCGAGAAGAATATCTGGTTTTTAAAAACACCGGAGCAGATCATCCATTCCAGTTTTTCAAGACTGTGAAAAAGATCTGCCATCTCCGCAATATAATCGGGGGTACTCACACTGCCAAGGTGAGTGAAGCCAAAAGTGCCGTAACACACAGCAGAGCGGGTTGCGGTATGTAAAATCCGAAAAAACTCAACACTCCTGTCGGGGTTTTCGATCTTTGAAAAAATCTCATGATCCATCTTATCAAAAAGAAACTTGTAGCACTCATTGTCATCAATGGATATCGGGCGTCCCATATCGCCGGTGTCGGTCTTAATCCCATAAAAGAGCGCAGTTGCAATTCTTGAGGTGATTGGGCAGTTCTGCGTCTGGAGATATCTGGTGATTATAGTGGAAGTGGCGCCTATCTCGCTGCGGATGTCACAGAAAAAGGGTACCTGACATCCCGGGTCATTGGGGTGATGATCAATAACCGCATGCACTGCAACATCACCCGAAAGGGAGACATTGCCTTTACCCGGATAAGAGTCAACCAGAATTATCCTGTCAAATTCTGCTGTATCGATCAGTACAAAGGGAACGGTAGGGATATTGAGAAAACGGATCATCGCCTTGTTTTCAGCTCTTCCTACAAACCCTCCAAAGGAGATAACTGATGTTTTCACACCCCAGAAAGAGAGAAGGTGGGAAACCCCATAGGCAGAAGCGATACAATCGGGATCAGGATAATCATGAGTAAGGATAAGAACAGAGCAAGCTGGAAGAAGGCTGTTCTTGAGCTCTTCTGCCTTTGCAGAGAAATCCTCGCCCGGATTGATAGTTGTCATCATATGGCTGCCAATAAGGATTGAATCAGTCGGTTTTTGGACGAAAACAGAAAAATTGTGCCCTGTTTCTAATTAAATTGCAATAAAATGCCTCTGATAATATAATTTATTTAATCTGTATAATAATTTATTACGTGGAAAAACAAAAATTTCCCGGTTACCGACTATAACACGATATGCAAGGTTTTACGTTTTGAGATATGCTATTATTTCTGACATTCACGGTAATCTGCAGGCTTTGCAGGCACTTCTTGCTGATATAAAAAAGCGTTCAGTTGACACAATCGTGTGTCTGGGGGATATTGTCGGCTACTATCCCAATCCCCAAAAATGTATCGACCTGATCAAAAAGCATGTGGATCTGTGTGTTGCAGGAAATCACGATTATGCCGCAATTGAAAAAATCAATACCAGTAATTTCACCTTCTACGCCTTTGCTGCAATGGAGTGGACTAAACAGAATATTTCTGATAAAGATAGACAGTACCTGGCTTCACTGCCACTGAGTGTTGAGCAAGAACAGATGCTTTTTACACATGCATCTCCTGCAAGGCTTGGGCAGTGGTCATATGTTTTTCCCGATAATGAGGAAGCGGTGGTTGATGCATTTAACAATCTTAATCACAAACTATGCTTTATCGGTCATACACACTGGCCTTCAATAATGGTTAAAAAACAGGACCGAATTACAATCAACACCGACAGCAGTATCAAAGTAAAGGATAACTGTACCTATCTGATCAATGTTGGCAGTATAGGGCAACCAAGGGATTTCGACCGCAGAAGCTGTTATGCCATATACGACACAAGAACGGTCAAACTCTCACTGATCAGGGTCAAATACAACTTCAAGGCAACACAGAGGCGAATCAAAGATTGTCGTCTGCCACTGTTTTTAGCCGAGCGGCTTGAGAAGGGCCGTTAAAACTCTAACCCGTTGTCTATCTCTAATACCAATGCATAAATTAAAAACAATTATCGAAAATGAATTTCTCCCCATTGTGGAAAAACCACTCAGGTATACGGCAAGTGAACTGAATTGTCAGAGAAAAGAGCTGCAGAAGGTTGCTCTTCATGGCGTACTCTGCTTTCCCGATCTTTATGAGATCGCCATGTCACACCACGGCCTTCAGATTCTGTATCATATCGTCAATTCAAATCCCCGCTGGGCTCTGTCAAGGGCTTTTGCGCCATGGCTCGATGCAGAAAAGATAATGCGGGAAAAATCCATACCCCTCTTTTCACTGGAGTATTTCACTGCGCTGAGGGATGCTGACTGGCTTGGATTCTCTGTTCAATACGAACTTCAGTATACTAACCTTGTGAATATGATAGATTTGGCCGGTATGTCCATTTACTCAAAGGATAGGGCAGAGGATGACCCGGTGATCATTGCCGGTGGACCCTGCGTTGGAAATCCCGAACCACTGAGCTCTTTTGTTGATACATTTGTTATTGGAGACGGGGAGCAGGCCGTTGTCGAATTGTGCAATATTGTCCAAGAGTGTAAAGCAGCCGGTAGCACAAGGACTGAGATCATCCGAAAATTATCCGGTGTTCAGGGGGTGTATGTGCCCACTGATTTCAAAACATCAGTTGTAAATGGGTTGTGCATTCCTCAGGCACAAGCAGAAAAGGTCATTAAACCGGCCAAAGTTGCAAAACTCCGTTCAGAAAATTATCCGTCAAAACCACTGGTCCCCCTTATGGGTGTTGTTCATCACCGACTTGCAGTTGAAGTGATGCGGGGGTGTTCGAGGGGATGCCGTTTCTGCGCGGCTGGTTTTTATTACCGACCGGTAAGAGAACGGAGCGGTGAAGATATTTGCAAACACATTTCTGAGGGCGTTAACGCAAGCGGATGGCGTGATGCGGGGCTTTTAAGCTTGTCAACCGCAGATCACTCCTGCTTTTCTCAATTACTGGAATCGGTCTGCTTTCTAAAAGATTCTGAAAAACTGAATATATCTCTTCCGTCAACTCGTATCGATGCTCTTGATAAAAATCAGGTAGACCTGTTGAACAGGCTCTCTTCTCTCTCATCATTTACCATTGCACCGGAAGCAGGCAGCTTGAGGCTCAGGAGAGTCATAAATAAGGATTTTACCGATGAAAGCATCTATAAAACAGTGGAAGTTCTTCTGGACAGAAATGTCCAGACCCTTAAACTCTATTTCATGATCGGTCTGCCCACCGAAACCCAAAGTGATATCGACGCCATTGTTGGTGTGGTGGGTAAAATAGCGGATATGATGCGTGTGCGTTCGAAAAGAAAAATGCTTCATGTCGCAATCTCACCCTTCTCTCCCAAAGCGAATACACCCTTTCAGTGGGAAAAGATGGAAGGGTTCGTGGAGCTTCTGGATAAAGGACGGTTTATAAAAGGATCATTTCGTAACTGTAAAAATGTAAAGGTCTCATACAGGGATCCCCACATCACTCTGCTTGAAACCGTTATGGCAAGAGGAGACCGAAGAGTCGGTCAGCTTATCTGCAGGGCTTGGGAGGCCGGAGCCCGTTTTGATGGTTGGGATGAGCACTTTAATATTGAAAGGTGGCTCGAAGCTGCCCGGCTGGAAAATATCGACCTTTCGCTGTACACGTCAAAAATGGATCCCGGGCAGCCGCTACCGTGGGATGCGGTTTCAGTTGGTGTGGAGAAGCGTTTTCTTGTCGAGGAGCTCAATCGCTCGCTGGCAGAAGAAACAACTCCCGATTGCAGAGACGGCGTCTGCTCAGAGTGCGGAGTCTGCAGCGACAAGCTCACTATCTCTTTTGCTGATTCCAGTAAAGGTCCTGTAGGTGGCCAAAGTGTACCCACTGGCGAACAAAAAGTGCAGGCGAGCCACTTTTTGCGGGCTATTTACCGCAAAGGTGAAAAGGTTCGTTTTCTTGGCCATCTCGACATGGTTGAGGTATTTCACCGTGCTTTCGCAGCAGCATCGGTTCCTGTTGCTTATTCCTGTGGGTTTAATCCTCATCCGCGGATGGGTTTTGGGCCACCGCTTCCGTTTGGAGCAATGGGGGATGCTGAAATCTTTGATGTTGAGGTTTCATCCGATTTTAAGGGTGACCTTTTAAAAGTGAATGGCTTTCTTCCTGATGATCTTGAGGTGGTCTCTTTTCAGAAGTTTTTAACAAAGCAACCATCAATAAACTCATCTGTTTTAAAGGCAGAGTATCTGTTTTCTCCTGTGGAGGAGATTGCTGTTCAGTTGATGGAACAGAGGGTGCGGGATGCTCTTGATGCAGAGCAGCTCTCTTTAGAGATTGAGAAGAAGGGTAAGCGGGTTATCAAAGATATAAGACCGCTTATCGACGATCTGGAAGTTGTAGTTGAGAATGACCGGCATTGCTGGAAGGGAGTTCTGCACCTTGCTCCCTCTGCGACCTGTAAGCCTTCGGAGCTTTTGAAATTCCTGTTTCCGGAAAAACCAATCACCCGGTTTTCGGTTGTGCGAAAGAGTTGTACCGTGGGGTGATCTGTTTACTGCTCCTGTGCAGAGAAGAACCCCCCCTTTGCAAGATTGATAAGGTCTTTGTGTATAGTGTTTTCTTCGTCCAGTGACTCCTCAAGCAGCTGCGCTTCGTCGTCAAATCCCAGCTCTCTTGCGTAAGTCAGGGCAGCGCTGTAGCAGATGATTTCGTAGTTATCCACCTTCTGAGCAGCGGTAATCAGTGCAGTATCCTTAATGTGGGGCTCTCCTTCTGCCCGAATGTATATCCTGCACTCCTTTATTAGCCCTTCCATCCCTTCGCTCCACTCGCCGTTGTGTTGCATCTCCATTTTTTCAAAGATTATTTCAAGTCTGCTGATCTGGTGTTCGGTTCTTTTTATGTGGGCAATGAGTGCCTGGCGAAGATCCAGGGAGTAGGCTGATTCAGCCATGTGCTGCAGGGCCTGGAGAATTTGTCCTTCGGAGCTGTAGAGATCTTTGAGTTGGATAAGGAGCAGATCGCGGAGTGTGTTTAGTCTCATTTTTTGGCCTCCAGAACGGCAAATGGGTTTGGTGATGAGTGAAACTGTTTTAGAGCAACAGTTGTGCCTGCATAAGGGGACCTCTATCTCAATTTGAGAAAGGGCTGTTGGATTTCAGCGGGTTTATAAAAGGTCAGTGTATTAATGTATAGGGCGGTGAGCTGGGGGAGGGGGGCTTCCGGAAAGCAGTACTGCCTGTTTCAGTCGGCAATGTAAGCATTTCAGAGACACTTACCAACCAAAATAGTGAGAAGAATTATATGCATGGGCAGGCTCTTAAAGTCCCCCTATATTCCAGCCAAATGGCAATCTCTCTCAGAAATGCCCTTTGGAAGGAATATTGATAATGTTAGCTTGGCATTTCTGTGCCAAATAGCATTATCCGTGGGGGCTCTCCCAGTCGAAGGTTTTTTTGAGTATAGGAACGCTTCGATACGGCCAATAACAATCCCGACTTTACATCAGGACTCAGTGTGAGCGGTGCCTCAAGCCTCACCTTAACACCGAGGAGCATCAGGCCAGCTGTATGGCACGGAAATTGATCCAATAAAAAAGCTAAGTAGCTGCTCGACTCCCAACAATAAAAATTTGAACCCTTTTACAACTACAGCACTGGATACTGTTATGGGAAAAAAAATTCTGATTACCGGTGGAGCTGGCTTTATCGGCTCTCATCTGGTTGACGAGCTTCTGGAGCACGGCTATGAGGTAACTGTTTTGGATAATTTAGATCCTCAAGTCCATGGGGCTATAAGCGCTCCTCCGGCGTATCTCAGTTCGCATGTAGAGTTTATTTACGCCGATATCAGGAATTCTGAAGCGGTAAAAAAAGCGATAAAGGGGACAGAGGCGGTGTTTCATTTTGCTGCAGCTGTTGGAGTCGGACAGAGTATGTATCAGATATGCAGGTATACCGACACAAACAACCAGGGTACAGCGGTATTGCTTGAATCGCTTGTTGGGAGCGGGGTAGAGAAGCTGATTGTGGCATCCAGTATGAGCGTTTACGGGGAGGGGATGTACCAAACGGCTCAAGGCGAGTGCGTTGATTGTGTCAGCAGAACCCCTCAGAAACTTAAAAATGGCATCTGGGAGCCCTTAAGCAGTAACGGAGAGTACCTGAGCGCAGTTCCCACACCCGAAAGCAAACGGCCCGATCTCAGTTCGCTCTATGCTCTCTCCAAATACGATCAGGAAAAAATGTCTCTAATGATTGGCAGGGCATACGGGTTCGACACTGTCGCGCTGCGGTTTTTCAATGTTTATGGTACCCGCCAGTCGCTTTCAAATCCCTACACCGGCGTGCTTGCAATTTTTGCCTCACGACTTCTCAACAATAAGCGGCCCTTTGTTTTTGAGGACGGAAAGCAGATGAGGGACTTTGTGAGTGTAAAGGATGTGAGCAGGGCATGCCGCCTTGCACTTGAGGAGCCTGCAGCGGCTGATATCGTCATCAATATAGGCAGCGCAAAAAGCTACACGATCTTGGAGATAGCCCGCAAAATATCCCTCGCGGTGGGCAGGGAACATATTAATCCGGTTGTAAGCGAAAAATACCGGGTGGGTGATATCAGACACTGTTTTGCGGATATCACTCTTGCATCAAGAATTCTTCAATACACACCCAAGGTGGACCTTATCCGGGGGCTCACCGATATGGCTGGATGGCTTGAGGGGCAGGTGGCTTACGATTTTGTGGAGAGTGCCAATGAAGAACTGGTAAAACGGGGGTTGTCGCTATGAAACTACAGTTTGAAAACAGAGATGGGCCGGTGGTAGTTACCGGAGGTGCAGGTTTTATTGGAACCAATCTATGTATCACACTTCTTGAGGCTGGCCATGAGGTGATAATTTACGACAACCTCTCAAGAGCAGGCTCAGAGAAAAATATGCAGTACCTCAAAAACTGTTACGGCAGAAGGGTGAGGGTTGTGGTTGCAGATATCCGGGATAGCTCTTCACTCTTGAGCGCTCTTGAGGGGGCCTCCATGGTGTTTCATTTCGCTGCCCAGGTGGCGGTCACCACCAGTCTCCATGCTCCACTGGAGGATTTCGCGGTTAATCTGAGCGGTACAATCAATCTTCTTGAAATAATTCGCAGGTTGCCAAAAAAACCGCTCCTTTTTTACACCTCCACCAATAAGGTGTACGGCCAACTTTGCGACATTACACTTAAAAAAAGTGGGGTGCGTTATGTCCCCCGGGATCCCTTGTACACGGGGGGGGTAAGTGAGAGTCGAAATCTTGATTTTCATACACCCTATGGTTGTTCAAAGGGTGGTGCCGATCAGTATGTGCTTGATTGCTGTCGTTCATTTGGGCTTGAGGCTGTTGTATTCAGGATGAGCTGTATCTACGGTCAGCATCAGTTTGGCAATGAAGATCAGGGTTGGGTGGCGCACTTCGCAATTCAGGCGATGAAAAAGGCACCCGTTACCATTTACGGCAGTGGGTATCAGGTAAGGGATATTCTCTTTGTCGATGATCTGATGCGGGCATTTTCTCTTGCCGCAGAAAATATCCGGAGTATTTCTGGGTGTGCATTCAATATCGGAGGTGGTATCGATAATACGGTAAGTCTTCTTGAGCTGACTCAAATGTTGGGTGAGATTAATAACTCAGAGCCCGAAATTCGTTTCGAAAAGGAACGCTGCGGTGATCAGAAATACTATGTGAGTGATACCTCCCGTTTTTTCAACGCAACCGGTTGGAGTCCTCTAGTCTCTCCCCGGGAGGGGTTAGGGAGGCTTTTGAGATGGCTTGAGTTGAGGCGTGCGGGTAAAAAATACACCGTTGTATGAAGGGAGCGGTCTTGAAGATGAACAAAACAGATAGAGCAGAGTTATCTCCCGGGCAAGGGAGTGTACCTCAGAATGCAGTGGCTGCTGCAATTGAGGCAGAGCAAAAATACGTGGTAAAAACCATTGAGCCCCGAATGCCCAAAGAAACGCAGGTGCTTGTGAAGGTTGAGGGGTGCGGGGTTTGCAGTTCGAATCTTCCGGTTTGGGAGGGCAGAGAGTGGTTTAGTTACCCCCTGGAGCCCGGAGCGCCGGGGCATGAGGGGTGGGGGGTGGTTCATCGCTGCGGAAGCGGGGTGCACACTGTATCCCCTGGTGACAGGGTCACATTTCTCTCTTCACACGCCTTTTCAACTTTTGACACGGTAGAAGAGCAGAATCTTGTGGTCTTGCCCGCAAAACTCCATGGTCTTCCCTTTCCGGGTGAGCCTCTGGGGTGTGCGGTGAATGTTTTCGAGAGGGCAGAGATTCGTAGCGGTCAGACCGTAGGAGTCGTAGGGGCAGGTTTTTTGGGGACTATTGTTTCACGGCTCTGTCATCTCGCCGGAGCACGTGTGATAGCTCTTTCCAGGCGCCCCTTTGCTCTTGGTCTAGCCCAACAATTTGGTGCTGATCACACGGTGCTTATGGATGACCACTATAAGGCTGTGGAAAAGGTGATGTCTCTTACTCAAAACAGGGGCTGTGACAGGGTAATTGAAGCCTCAGGGAATCAGTGGTTTTTGGATTTTGCCTCAGAAATAACTGCCCTGCGTTCCAAGCTTATAATTGCCGGGTATCATCAGGACGGGCTTCGCACCGTCAATATGCAGCAGTGGAACTGGAAGGGAGTGGATGTTATAAATGCCCATGAGCGGGAAAATTCACAATATATGAAAGGAATAAAAACAGCGGTGAGGCTGGTGGCTGAGGGAATGATCGATTTCTCTCCTCTGCTTACGCACTCCTTTGCGCTTGAATCGATAAACGAGGCCTTTGATATGATGAGAAAAAGGCCCGAAGGATTTATGAAAGCGATGGTGATATTATGAGTGAACAGATAAAAACCGTGGAAATAGAAAAGTTAAAGCTTGCTTTTGTTGGTCTGGGCTGGATTGGACGTAACAGGATGGAGGCGCTTGCTGGCAGTGGTCTTGCCCGGATATGCTATCTGGTTGATTGTGATGATAAGAGGACATGCGGTGTTGATGATGCGGTAGTCTGTTCATCAATGAATCAGATAGACCTCGAATCGGTTGATGGAATAGTGATTGCCACTCCGAGTGCCATGCATGCAGAGCAGGCCCTGTTTGCTCTTAACCGGGGGTGTTCGGTTTTCTGTCAGAAGCCACTTGCCAGAACTGCGGGTGAGTGTGCAATGGTGCTGGATGCAGCTAAAAGAAACAACAAGCTTTTGGGGGTTGATTTCTCCTACCGGTTTCTTCAATCGGTGCAGATTGCGAAGGGAATGATACAGCAGGGGCATATTGGTGAGATCTACACGGTTGACGCTGTTTTTCACAACGGCTATGGCCCCGACAAGGCCTGGTTTTATGATAAAGCGTTATCCGGTGGGGGATGCGTAATGGATCTGGGGGTTCATTTAATAGACCTGGTGTTTTGGATGTTTGATTTTCCCGATTTGGAAAACGTGGCAAGCAGGCTCTATTCCCGTGGGACCAGGTACAACTCAGACCGGGTTGAGGACCATGCGCTCTGTTCCCTTGAGCTTTCAAATGGGACATCTCTTCGCATGGCCTGTTCATGGGGGCTTTCGGTGGGGCAGGATGCACTTATCGAGATGACCTTTTACGGTACAGACGGCACGCTTTCCATTAAAAATGTGAATGGTTCTTTCTACGACTTTACTCTTGAGCGTTATTTCGCCACCAGAAGGGAGGTGTTGTGTGAACCTCCTGACCCCTGGGGGTCTGGTGCAATAGTCGATTGGGCTCAGAGACTATCTGCAGGGCAGGGGTTTAATCCTGAGTGTGAGCAGTATCACAAGGTCTCCGTTGCTCTGGATAAGATCTACGGAAGGTGAGCAGATTCGGGTTTTTTATGAAAAAGGGGGAGGTATGCATAATTATGACGGGTCAAGGATGACAAAAGACCACAAAGTTATCCGGAAATGGGTAGAGCAGCACGGCGGGGTTCCGGCAGAGGTGAAATCCCGTTATGCAGCCCAGGAAGAGGCTGGGCTGATCAGGATATTCTTTCCTAATGAGGAGTCGGGGGACGATCTTGAAACGGTGAGCTGGGATGATTTTTTTGAAAAATTCGATCAGGCACATCTGATGTTTGTATTTGATGAGCATACTCAAAAAAACGGCGATCGTTTCTTTAAGTTTATTAGTCTTGATGGGGAATAAAAGGGTTTTATCCGGGAGGTCGGTTTGAGAGTGTTGATGACAGCGGATACCGTTGGGGGGGTGTGGTCGTATGCGGTTGAATTAGCTGCTGGCCTTGGAATTTGTGGGGTAGAGGTCGCTCTGGTAACCATGGGAAAGTCCCTCGACAGAGAACAGCGGACCCATATTTCCGGGTTGAAGAATATAGAACTGTTTGAAGGAAGTTATAAGCTGGAGTGGATGAATGATCCCTGGGAGGAGGTAGATCTGGCCGGGGAGTGGATAGGCTCTATTGCCCAGTTGATTTCTCCCGACTTGGTGCATCTTAATGGGTATGCACATGGGGCTTTAGGGTGGAATATTCCCGTTTTGATGGTTGCTCACTCCTGTGTCTACTCGTGGTTCAGGAGTGTTAAGGGGCACCAACCACCGCCGAGTCAATGGGGTGAATACAAAAAGCGGATCGCTGAGGGGATCAGGGGAGCTGATTTTCTGGTTGCTCCATCGCAATATATGCTAAATGAATTATCTGATATCTACTCCGTCTCCTTTATCGGCAAAGTCATAAGCAATGGAAGAAGTCGTCACCGGTTTGTTCCCCGGGTTAAAGATCCCTTCATACTTACCGCTGGTCGGCTTTGGGATGAGGGAAAGAATATAAAAGCGCTCTCTTCGGTAGCGCACCGTTTGCCCTGGCATGTACTGGCAGCAGGAGAAAGGATGGAAGAAGGGGAGAAGATTGGAGTGTACTGGCTTGGAAAATGCAGTGAATTTGAGCTTGCGTCATGGATGGGAGCCGCATCCATTTATGCTCTTCCTGCTAGATATGAACCATTTGGCCTCTCTGTTCTTGAGGCTGCACTGTGTGAGTCTGCGTTGGTTTTGGGTGATATCCCTTCGCTGCGGGAGATCTGGGGAGAGAGTGCGCTGTATGTGGATCCCGACAACAATGAAGAGCTTGTGGATACTCTACAGAGCCTGATCCACAAACCGTGGTTGCGCCGGGAGTATGCCGAGATGGCGCGTCAGAGAGCTTTGGAGTACTCCGTCTCCAAAATGACCCTCTCTTATCTGCAGCTGTATAAAGAGCTGATTGAGTGGAAAAAAGGTGCATCCAGTGAGGGTAAAAAGGGGGTTATGTGCGCATAGCTATCTTTGCACACTCCTTTATCGCCGACTGGAACCATGGAAACGCCCATTTTCTAAGAGGCATTGCAGTGGAGTTGCAGAGCAGGGGAGATGAGGTCAGTCTCTATGAGCCACGTGAAAGCTGGAGTTTGGGTAATCTTATACGGGACTATGGTGAAGGGGTGGTGGAGAGTTTCAGACAGCACTACCCCTCCTTAAGCAGCAAAAGGTATGATCTTCACTCTTTGGATCTGCATAAAGAGCTTGAAGGGACCGATCTGATCATCGTGCATGAGTGGAATGATCCTCAACTGGTTCGCAAGATCGGGGAATACAGAAGTAAAACAGCTTCATGCCGTGCTCTTTTCCACGACACACATCATCGTTCTGTCACCGATCCGGAGGCGATGTCTGCGTTTGATCTCTCAAATTACGATGGAGTGTTAGCTTTCGGGGAAATTATCCGACAGATCTATCTGCGGCGTTGTTGGGCAAGGCGGGTATGGACATGGCATGAAGCTGCGGACACCAGAATCTTTTCTCCCAGGCAAAATACTCAAAAGCAGGGTGATCTTGTGTGGATTGGTAACTGGGGGGATGAGGAGCGCAGCGAGGAGCTCTGGGAGTTTCTTGTTGGGCCGGTAAAAGTATTACGGTTGCGGTGCAGGGTGCATGGAGTACGTTATCATGAGCAGGCTCTTAAGATGTTGCAAAATGGGGGAATAGAGTATGCCGGCTGGGTGCCCAACTACCGGGTTCCTGAGGTGTTATCCCAGTTCAGGGTTACAGTACATATCCCCCGAAGGCCTTATGTTGAGGCGTTACCCGGCATACCTACCATAAGAATTTTTGAGGCGCTCTCCTGTGGTATTCCGCTTGTTTGCTCTCCGTGGAGTGATTGCGAAAAGCTGTTCAGGGAGGGGGAGGATTACCTGATTGCCAAAAGTGGCAGACAGATGAAAGATGTTCTCAATGATCTGTTACGGGACGATGAATTTGCTCTCGAAATGGCTCAAAGCGGCTATAAAGCTGTTCTTGAGCGCCATACATGTAGTCACCGGGTTGATGAACTCATAATGATATGCACTGAATTAGGGCTAAAAACGTCTGATATAGGTCACCGGCAGGTGAGATAAGAGAAAAGGAGGAGTTAATGGGCGAGAGGATGCACTTGGCTTTTTTCGGTTCCAGTCTGGTATCTGCTTACTGGAACGGCGCGGCAACCTATTACAGAGGATTGCTGAAGGGGTTATCTGATCTGGGTTACAGGATCACCTTTTTTGAGCCGGATGCTTATAACAGGCAAAAGCATCGTGATATTGATGAACCCTCGTATGCCAAAAGTGTGGTATATGGGGCAGATAATCAGGGAATTAAAAGCGCACTGCATATGGCTCGGCAAGCAGACATGGTCATAAAGACCAGTGGGGTGGGCTGTTTTGACGAATATCTTGATGAGGCGGTGTTGGAGTTTCAGTCTGAGGGGAAAATAGTGGCGTTTTGGGATGTGGATGCGCCTGCTACCTTAGACAGGGTATCTGCCAACCCCGAGGACCCTTTTTTGAAGCTGATCGGTGAATATGATATGGTCTTCACCTATGGTGGTGGTCACAGGGTTATCAATTCCTATGTGAGGTTCGGGGCGCGAAGTTGCATACCAATCTATAATGCTTTGGATCCCTCTACCCATTTTCCGGTCTCTTCAGAGGGCAGATTCACTGCTGCCCTTGGCTTTCTGGGCAACCGGATGCCTGATAGGGAGGAGCGGGTGAAGGAGTTCTTTTTCGAGCCGGCGCAACTTCTTCCGGGCAGGCGTTTTTTACTTGGGGGAAATGGGTGGGAGAGCTGTATGCCCCATCTTGAGAACATTAAAAGACTGGGTCATGTATACACCCAGGAGCACAATGCCTTCAACTGTTCTGCGCTTGCGGTTCTCAATATCAACAGGCTCAGTATGGCACAGTACGGTTTTTCTCCTCCTACCAGGATATTTGAAGCCGCGGGGGCAGGTGCTTGCATCATTTCAGATAAATGGGAGGGTATAGAGAGTTTTCTCCAGCCGGACACAGAGTGCTTTGTCGTATCTGACGGGCAGGAGGTTGCCTCAGTTCTGGAAAATTTAACAACAGAACAAGCGAGGCAGATGGGGGAAAATGCAAGGAATCGCATTTTGCAGCACCATACCTACACGCACCGGGCAAAAGAGGTGCACGATACTTTAACTCAGTATAAATGTGGCAGAAAGGAGATCGCCAGATGATGCTTCCTTCTTCTTCGTTTGATATTGTCATAATCGGCCTTACTATTACCTCCTCCTGGGGAAACGGCCATGCTACTACCTATAGGGGTTTGGTTCGTGAGCTTGAGGCCAGAGGACATAGTGTGCTTTTTTTGGAGAGGGATGTACCCTGGTATGCCCCACACCGGGATCCACCGGAGGTTTTTGAGGGAAGTGTGCAGCTGTATGGATCGGTCCGGGAGCTCAGGAGTCGTTTTGGTGCTGTGGTGAAAAATGCCCGGCTGGTGATGGTGGGTTCATTTGTGCCCGATGGGGTGGAGATAGGAGAGTGGGTGCAGTCCAATGCAACGGGTATCTGTGCTTTTTACGATATCGATACTCCTGTCACATTAGGTAAACTGGCCCGAAAGGAGTTTGATTACATCACTCCGGAGCAGGTATCAGGTTACGATCTTTATCTATCCTTTGCCGGTGGCCCCATTCTCGATCTGCTTCAGAGGGTGTATGGGGCTGTAATGAGCAGGGCGCTGTACTGTTCGGTTGACCCGTTGAAGTACTATCCCCAGGATACTGAGAAGAGTTATGATCTGGGATATATGGGAACCTACAGTGTCGACAGGCAGCAGGTCCTCGATAAATTAATGCTCAAATCTGCCGAAAAATGGCCTCAGGGGCGGTTTATTGTGGCCGGACCCCAGTACCCCGACGATATAGAGTGGCCACCAAATGTGTGCAGAAAAGAGCATATACCTCCCGGTGAACACGCCGCATTCTACTGTTCACAGCGCTTTACGCTCAATGTTACCCGTGCCGATATGGTGGCTTCGGGGTATGCCCCAAGTGTAAGGCTGTTTGAGGCAGGAGCGTGTGGGGTTGCGGTTATCAGTGATTATTGGGACGGGTTGAATCGGTTTTTTGAAATAGGAAGCGAAATAATTGTAAGCAGATCATGGGAAGAGACTTTGCGGGTTTTGTCCGATATGGCTGAAGATGAGATTGCTGCCATGGGGCAGAGGGCAAGAAGGAGGGTTCTTGTGGAGCATACTGCTGCCCACAGGGCTGAGGAGCTGGACCACTATGTTTCAGAGGCAATAAAGGTTAAAGCAAGAAAAGTTCGCAACAGAATCTATGTTTCCCGTCATGTCTGAGAGGTGTTATGATAGAGGCCATTAAGTTATGGAATGAACCAAATAACCTTTCTCATTGGGATTTTACCCTTGATCCGGACTGGAAGCACTTTTCGGATATGACCTCCTATGCAGCGCAGGCCATACGGAGTGTTGTGCCTTCGCTAACGCTGGTATTGGGGGGAATATCGCCCATAGATCCCAATTTTGTAAATCTGCTCAAGAGTTATGGGCTTTTTGATCTGCTTGATGCGGTTGCGGTGCACGGCTTTCCTCTGGACTGGAATCACTGGCAGATCGATGAGTGGCCGGATAAAATTGAGGAAATCAGGGAGGTGTGCGACCTGCCGGTATGGGTAACAGAGGTGGGAGCATCAAGTTTTGGAGCCGAAGATGTGCAGGTGTTTGGGTTATATCGAACCGCCCAGCTGCTGTTGGGCAAGGTGGAGAGGATATACTGGTACAGCTTACTGGACCTTCCACCGGCATGGGAGGCAACCACCCGGCACAAGGAGAGTGAGGGCAGCTCCTATTACCGCCACTTTTACATGGGGCTTATAAGGGCCGATGGCACACCAAAGCCGGCTTTAAAGCACTTTGATCCTCGAATGGGGATATGTCAGTGGTTTCATTTTCAGGACCACAGGCTCACATTTGCATTAGAGTGGCTTAGGAAAATGGGGGTACGCAAATTAAGGACCGGAATAAGCTGGGCCGACTGGCACAGGCCGGATGCTTTGGAGTGGTTTGACCGCTTTATGGCAGAGGTTGAGGAGTTTGATACTACCTTGACGCTCTGTTTCACTCCACCCTCGCGGGGGGTGGTCTCCTCCATCACAAGCCCACCTGTAGAACTAACTGAATTTGCAGAGTTTGCAGCAGATATCGTTAGGCGGTACGTTAGGGACAAACAGCATAAAAATGTGATAAAATCAGGACAAAGCAGGTAAAATGGGTGAATTGATCCTGGTAACCCATGGTGAGACCGACAACGATAAAGCTGGCAATTTAAGCTCTGGGGGGCGTTTTCAGGCGCTGGTGTTGGCAGAGCAGCTCTGCAGCCGTGAAATTGGTATTGTTTACACCAGTCCGTTAAGGCGGTGTGTACAAACAGCTGAGCCGATTGGTGAGAGGTTGAGGTGTAAAGTGGAGATACGTGAGGATCTGCTTGGTGCTGATGGGGGAAGTCTCGGGCAGAAAAGAGGTGCATACAGTGAGTTCAGATGGGTAACGGGGGGTGAGTATAGTGGGCAAGTTGGAGCAGAGTCGTTGATTTCGGTACAGAGGCGGCTTGTTGGGCTGGTGTATGGGGTGTTTGCTCTGCAGCCCACTGGTGTGGTGGTGATGGTCACTCATACGCTCTGTGTGAGGCTCATGGTGTGTTGGTTTTGTGGCATGGCTCTTGAAATGCAGTTGAGGTTGAGGGTTGATCCCGGATCACTCAGTGAGCTGAAGATCTTTGAGGACTCTGCGATGCTTCAATCTTTAAACTGTCATTTTGAAGTGCTGGTTGCCCGTGAGAGTGGAGGCTAAGGGTGAAAATAGTGATTTTTGGATTATCGGTAAGCTCTTCATGGGGAAACGGGCATGCTACTCTTTGGAGAGGAATCATAAAAGCCCTTATTAAAAGGGGACACAGGGTCATGTTCTTTGAGAAGGATGTCCCCTATTATGCCTGCAACAGAGATTTTGGTGGGGTTGATGGGTTGGAGATTGTGCTCTATTCAAGATGGAATGAGGTCCGGTCAAAGGTTTTCAGTTCGCTCAGTGGGAGTGATGTAGCAATTATCACTTCATACTGCCCCGACTCCTGCGCGGCATATGAGGCTGTTTTTGATTCCAATACCCGTACCCGGTTGTTTTATGACATGGATACGCCGGTAACGCTTGGAATGATGAGCCGGGGGAAATGGCCCGATTACATTATGCCCCAAGGTTTGGCTGATTTTGATATGGTGTTAAGTTATACGGCAGGCAGCTCACTTGTTCAGCTGCAGCAGGCCCTTGGAGCGGCCCGGGTGAGCACCCTTTTTGGCTGTGTAGACCCGGAGGTCCACTGTCCCACGGTGGGGACCAAAAATAGCGCAGCGGATCTGTCCTACCTTGGCACCTATGCCTCAGACCGCCAGGTTGTGCTGAACCGTCTCTTTTTCGATGTCTCATTACGGATGTCCCTTAAAAAGTTCTGTATCGCAGGTGCGCTCTACCCGACTCAGACACATTGGGGTGAAAACGTCTCCTTTTTGGGGCATATCGATGTAAAGGATCACCCCTCTTTTTACTGCTCTTCCCGTTTTACGCTCAATGTAACAAGGGCTGATATGGCCAGTTGTGGTTATTGTCCGTCTGCCCGAATATTTGAAGCCGCATCCTGTGGAGTACCTGTCATAAGTGATAAGTGGCAGGGGATAGATCTTTTTCTCACACCCGGCACTGAGATCCTGCTTGTGAGCGATACCGATGAGGTGGGGCAGATTCTGGAGATGGATGAGGCACAGCGTAGCAGAATAGCAAAAAAGGCTCGAGAGAGGGTCCTCTGTGAGCATACGGCGTCTAAAAGAGCTGAGCAGTTGGAGGGAATAATAGAGGGTGTGTGTCAGAAGAGGAGGGCATCTCAATGTGGGGGATAATTCCGGCTGCTGGATCGGGCAATCGCATTCAGCCACTCGCTTTCTCAAAGGAGTTGCTACCGGTAGGCAGTCAAATTCAGAGCAGCGGACTGAGGCCAAGAGCGGTTGGTGAATATCTGGTGGAGCGAATGGCGCAGGCAGGGGTGACAAGGATCTGTTTTGTTATCTCTGCGGGAAAGTCAGATATTATGCGCTATTTTGGTCACGGTACCGGTTCTATTCACTTCTCCTACACTATTCAGCCTCAGCCCAGTGGCCTCTGTGATTCCATTTTCAGGGCGCTAACTCTCATAGGAGCTGATGATCAGGTGGTAGTGGGGTTACCGGATACCATCTGGTACCCGGTAGATGGCTTGTGCAGTTTGCCCGACGGGGCGTTTTCATTCCTGCTCTTTCCTGTTGATCAGCCTCAGAATTATGATGCAGTCGTGATGGACAAAGAGAATAGGATTAAAGAGATTGTGGTCAAAAGGGCACAGAATGAGACAAATCTTATCTGGGGTGCTTTTAAAATTCCCGGTTCTACCCTTCACTCTCTTCATACCCTCTGGGCTTCGAGGGATTGCAGGGATGAATATATCGGTACACTCGTTAATGCCTTTATTGGTTCGGGACAGACGGTGTGTGGTGTTGCTGCAGGTTCAAAGTATGTGGATGTTGGGACGGTAAATGGGTATTATGAGGCCATTGAGCTGCTCAGTAGTTCTGCTGCGGGGCATGGAAACGTTTCAGATGGTAAAAAAAAACATCAGGAGCAAGTATATGAGCAGTTTCCTTGACCTCCTCGCGTTGGAAAGAGCTAAGATCAAAGAGCCCTGTTTGATTGTTGCTGCACATCCCGATGATGAAATCATTGGTATAGGAAGCAGGATCTCGAGATTTGAAAACCTTTTTATGCTCTACGTCACCGATGGGGTCCCGCAGAACGTCTCCTATGCCATTGAGGCCGGGTTTCATTCACGCCAGGAGTATATAAGAGTCAGAAAAGAGGAGTCCGTCAGGGCCCTTTCTGTTGCCGGATGCTGTCCGCGGCAAATATGGCGCTTGGGGCTCTCTGATCAGGAATCGATCACGGATCTGCCCCGTTTGATCCTCACCATCCTTAAAATCTTCTCCGAACATACAATTACTCATGTTTTTACCCACCCCTATGAGGGCGGACACCCTGATCACGACACGGCAAGTTTTGCTGTGTGGGCTGCCTGCAAGTTGATGAAAGGTGGTGCCCCGCTGAGACTTGAGTACTCCTCCTATTTTGGCAGGGGTGGAGTTTTATGTACAAATAGATTCCTCAAACCCCATACTGGCGCTTCAGTTGTCGCTAAACTGAATCATGAACAGGAGAAAAAAAAGAGGCGTATGTTTGAGTGTTTCAAATCCCAGCGCAAAATGATCGATCAGTTTGATCCCTCGGTTGAAACGTTCAGGTTAGCTCCAAATTATTGCTATCAGAGCCCTCCTCATGAGGGTACTCTCTTTTATGAGTATCTGGACTGGGAGAGGGGTGAACTGTGGCGCTTAAGGGTTAAGCAAACTATGGGGCTGTTAAAGATACGGCAAAGAACATGAAACTGAGAGTAGTTACTGTCGCTTATCCTTTTGCGCTGGTTCGCTCTGATACTGCAGGTGGAGCAGAACAGGTACTGTTAAAACTGGACAAAGCGCTCACCGAGCAGGGGCATACTTCAGTGGTTGTTGCACCGGAGGGCTCACAGGTGAACGGTGTTCACATTCAAATTCCTGCGTACGATTCAATGGACCAACTTTCCCCTCTCAGGGCGTACCGGCGTCTGCTTGATGCTGTGGAACGGGCAGTAGGCCGTTATAGTGCAGATCTTATTCATTATCATGGAGTAGATTTTCACCGCTACCTCTCTAAATCCAGCACTGCGGCACTGATTACACTCCATCTGCCCCTCTGCTGGTACCCCTTATCGGCACTTTGCTGCACCAGGCCAAATACCTATTTCAACTGCGTTTCGGAGCATCAGTATAAGGGGTCACAGATGTCTGGGGGCCTCAACACCTTTTGTATTCCCAATGGGGTAGAGGTCACTTGTCGTTTTGAGGCCCTCAAAAGGGGCAGGTATGCGGTAGCGATGGGAAGGATATGTCCTGAAAAGAATTTCCATGAAGCGTTTTTGGCTGCCCGGGAAGCTGGAATTGCTTTGGTGTTAGCGGGTTGTGTGTTTCGGTATAAGGAGCATTTGGACTATTTTTCTGAGCAGATTCTGCACTGGCTTGATGATTTCAGGTACAAATTTGTAGGGCTGGTCGATTCTGAGGCCAAACGGAAACTGTTTAGCCGGGCACAGTGTTGTCTTATCACCAGCAGAGCACCGGAGACCAGTTCACTTGTTGCTATGGAGGCGCTTGCTGCGGGCACTCCGGTCATTGCGTACCCATCAGGTGCACTTGCAGACATTGTTGAGCATGGGGTGACCGGATTTCTGGTAAATGATTATAAAGATATGGCGCGTGCGATAAAAGATGTCGCAAAAATCGATAAATCAGTGTGTTACAACAGAGCACGTCAACGATTTTCAGACAAAACCATGATCGAGGGGTATCTGCAGTTATACCGCTCGATCGCTGAGGGTGCAGGGGAGAAAGACGGGTTACCATGAGTATAAATGCTTTTGAGATCACCACAGGCAGTCAGCTGCATGGGGTACAAACAGAATGGTTCGATCTGTGTAAGCGGTGTTCTGCCACTCCCTTTATGGGGCCTCAATGGCTTATAAACTGGTGGGATACCTTCGGAAACGACAACCTCAGGGCAATTGCTTTCAAGTTCAACGGGGGGGAGTTGATAGCGCTGGGGCTCTTTTTTATCTACAACTCGGACCATGGCAGGACGTTGAGTTTTGTTGGAAGTGGAATCAGTGATTATTCGGACGTTCTTATCGATAAGCGGTTTGTAGGTGCAGTTCTGCCCCGCATATTCGACTATTTTCAGTCGATTCAATCACTTTGGGATATAGTTGACCTGCAGCAATTGAGAGCTTCATCTCTCTTGTTTAGTGAAACCCGTAACAATCATAAATTCCAGTCACTTATAAGTATTATTGATGTGTGTCCCGTTATCAGACTGCCGCTGCAGAAAGATGAACTGATCAGGCTGATTACATCCAAAAAACTGAGAAGAAATATCCGTTATGGCACTGCCCGATTAAGGCAAATGGGGCAACTTCAGATGGAGGTGGCTGATGTAGATTCAGTTGGAGCGTATCTTGAAGATCTCTTTGCGTTGCACGCAAGTCGTTGGAAAATAAAGCAGGAGGACGGAATCTTAACCAGCCGGAAAGTAAAGGAATTTCATCGCAGGGTTGCAGGGGAGATGGTTAGGACTCAGCAGTTGCGACTCTATCGGTTTCGGCTCAGTGGCAGGGTGTGTGCCTGCTTTTATATCCTGATCCAGGGGCACTCGTCATACGGCTACATCGGAGGTTTTGATCCTTCCCTTTCAAAATTCAGCCTGGGATCGATTTGTCTTTATAAAATAATGCAGGATCTGGTTGGAAGGGATATCTATCTCTTTGATTTTCTGAGGGGTGCAGAGGGGTATAAGTATGGATGGGGAGCATCAAAATCGTACAATTACAGGTTGCTTCTGAGCCACGGAGGAAATTGATGAACCATTTTTATCTCATCAGGCATGGTGAGTGTGATTGCGGGCAGCTAAAGTTGCTGGGGAGAACCGATGCACACCTGAATGACAGGGGGGTGGAGCAGGCAAAAAGACTATCGGTTGCACTGAGGGACATTCAGTTTGACAGGATAATCAGTTCACCGGTTATGAGGGCAATGCAGACTGCCCAGCTGATCGCTCTTTTACAGCAGCGGGAGGTCACTGTCGATGATTCCTTTCAGGAGATCTCTTATGGTAAATGGACTGATAAGTCTTTCAGTGAGCTGAGAAATGATAAATTGTGGGATAAATTCAACAGATTCAGGGCTTTTAGCAGAATTCCGGATGGGGAGATGATGATTGATGTTCAGTGCAGGGTAGTTGAAAAGATGGAAAAGCTGCGTAGAGAGCCATCTGATCAGGCTGTCTGCATCGTCTCACACAGTGATCCCATAAAGGCTATTTTGTCCTATTACTGTGCTATAGATGTTAATGCAATTCATGGCCTTAGCGTAGATAATGGATCGGTAAGTGTTCTGGATATGACTGCATCAACGGTCTCTATCGGTGCGGTAAATTACACCGGGCACCTCATATGAGCTGAAATCATCTTCCCGCTTCTGGTTAGGAGGGGTTAAATGAGTGCAATTGCAGTGCAAGTCAAACGTTTGGGGCCATGGTTTCACAACCTGCACCTGCCCGATGGTACACAGACTGCTCCGGAGCATACGTTGGGTGATTTCCCCAATTTCAAATGGGTTGAGATAGAGCCCTATATTCCATTTGATATCAGTGGGTTAACGGTATTGGATGTTGGGTGTAATGCCGGCTTTTACTCCATTGAGCTTGCACGAAGAGGAGCGATGGTAACAGCCATAGATATTGATCCCCACTATCTTAATCAGGCTAAGTGGGCCGCTTCGCTCTATGGCTTGGATCATAGGATAACCTTTCATCAGATGCAGCTCTATGATCTTGCCCATCAGGGCAGAGTGTATGATCTGGTCTGGTTTATGGGTGTTTTCTATCATTTGCGCTACCCCTTGCTTGCACTTGATATCATCTCCAGAATTACCCGTAACATGATGGTTTTTCAGTCACTGTTGATGCCGGGAAGGGAAAACCATACACCGCGCAGGGAGATGGATCTTTTTGAAAGGGGTGTGATGCTCCGGCAATCATGGCCAACTATGGCCTTCATCGAGCACCGTCTTGATGGGGATCCTACAAACTGGTGGGCTCCCAACCATACAGCAATTCAGGCCATGTTGCGCACCTGTGGTTTCAGGGTGCACAAAAGGCCCTCGAAGGAGACCTACATCTGTCTCAGAACAGCTGAAAAAATACCCAAGGAAGATCTGCGTGAATTGGAGTATCGTGCCGCAACGGGGAGATAGGGTCCAGATGATGTGAGCACGGTATGGTCATCAGAAACAGCAGTCGCCGACACCCGGATCCCCAGACTCATCGGGCCGAAATGTTTGTAGAACAGAAAAAAACACCCGTTCCAATCCTGAGCCGAGGATCAAAACGGGCTGTTCAAAGTGTTATTTAGAGTCCGATTCCGATGCCTGCGTTAAATGACAGATAAGTAAAGACGTCCGGATCATCAAAAATCAGATGAAACATGGGGTACACTTCAATGGAAAAGAACCGCAGGCTGCCTATAATCACACCGGTGCCAAGCTGCAGTCCAAAGCGGTATCTGGTATCATCTCCAAAGACTTCCTGAAAGGTGTCACCGTTTTCATCTGCTCCATTGACAGTGATTTCGGTGTTCATAATGTACAGCCCGGCTCCAGAGTGGACAAAGAAGTTAAAGGGGCCGGTGTAATTACTCATAAGTCTGAGTGCTGGAACCACTTCCACAATAACCGCTGATCCCTGAACTTCGGCGCTGTCGACGATATCGAAGGGGTCGATTCTGTCGAGAAATTCAGCTTCATCGGGTCCCCATCGGTTGTAGGCCAAACGTCCCCCAAAGTAGAGGTTTTCCGTTATGTTGGTAAAAAGTGATGTTCCGAGTGAGTAGCCCCAGTTAAACTCATCGAAATTATCCCCCAGGGATCGTGATGCACCGCCATCGAGAGTGAGGCGGAGGTTTTGTGCGGAGCCTGGGGTGGTGAATCCAAGCAGAGTGGTAACAATGATTGTTGTCAAAAGTGAATGCTTCATAAGTTCTCCTTTTCAACTGCCCTGTGATTGTTGAAAAAATTACAGCCAGCGCTGTTATACTCTGGCCTTGATAATACCTGAGAAACCTTTTTTTCGTGCGAATAGCCCAGTAAACTGTTTCGGCAACCCTTTGAAATACTTGCCTGTTTTACGGTACAAACTCCTCTTCATCTGCTTTCTGCGGAAATTCATCACTTTGATTGCACCTTTTGCAATGGTGGTGAATAGTGCCGAAAAAATGATCAGCTTGAACAATTTCATCAATACCTCCGGTTGTAATGTTGCTGAGCCTGCTTGTTTAAGCGTGGCGGCCCCTGTTTTATCCCTGAGATCAGAAACAGCAAGAAGAGTAAAAAGGAGACAACTAACAGACTCAACACTATTTCAAAGGCGATAAATGCAGCACCAATCAGTGCAAAAACTGCCCAAATAATGGTAAGTAACAGAAATATAAAGGCGACTGTAAACATGATTATCCCCTTGCTTTTTCTGGAGTGTGCACACATTCCCGTTTAAGAGGAGAAAGTGCAAATCATATACCAGTTTTTTTCTCGGGGGGTACAACGATCGCATCCTTGGAGGGCTCGATGGGGGTGCCGCGTTTGGCCGCATAGGCCTGGGTGAACTCGCCTCCTAGAAAAAGTATCTGGGCGGAGAAGTAGATCCAGAAAAGAATCACCACAAGGGAGCCTGCGGCCCCGTAGGTTGATGCCGGCGATACCAGACTAAGGTATATACCAAGCAGTATTCTGCCCAAAGAGAATAGAAGAGCAGTAAAAAGTGCGCCCACCCATACAGGGTTCCAGCTGATTTTTGCACTTGGAATGTATTTGAAAATGAGCGCAAACACCACTGTTGTTACAACATAAAGTATAAAGAAATTTATGGTGTACCAAAGATAGGGAAGAGGTACCAGAAGCTGTTCGAAATAGAGCACTATTCTCACAATAACCGTATTGAAAACGATTGTCCCAAGAAGTATCAGGCCGGTAAACAGGACCAGCATCAAGGCAATGCCCTTGATCTTAAGAGTGTGCAGAATTCCAAGGCCGGGCTTGTCTTTAATATCCCAAATGGCATTGAGTGAAAAGCGCAAGTGATTGAAAATCCTTGATGCTCCGTAGAGAATAAATCCAATACCCACAATGGTTGCAAGCAGGCTGGAGCTAGGCTGAGCGGCCTGTAAAATGAGCTGTTCAAGAAAACGGGCTGCACTCGCCCCCATAAATGCTTCAAGCTGTTGGACAATAAGTCCTTGAGCGGCGTCCTCCCCGTAGACAAATCCCACCACAACCACTGCGATGAGAAGAAGGGGGGCAATGGAGAAAATCGTGTAATAGGAGAGTGCCGCAGCAAGACGTGGTCCGTTATCCCGTAGGAACCTGGTAAAACAGCTTTTAAGTAGATCGGTCATCTGCCTGCCCCCTCTGATTACAATCTGTACAAATAATATATATGACCGTACACTGATTCTCCAGTTTTCATAGTATGCGTAGTGAAAAAGAGAGATCAGCCCCCCTGAAAGCGCCGCTCTGCCTTGCGACTGGTTTCCGATATCAGCAGCTTGGAAAACGAACTGATAAGTCCGCTTAGCACCGTCCATAGAAGTGTCTCTTTCCAGGACACCTCTTTTTGCTCAATTTTTACGCTCCTTTTTCCCATATTCCTCCTGAATAAAAACCCACCAAAAGTGATAACCGAAATAAGTGCTGCTGCAAATGGATAATTTCCCCTAACAGTCCTCTTTTTCATGCTGTTACCTCCTGTTTTGATCCGTTTATGAAGTGTTTTGTTTACGGTCACTGTTCTCCTCTCACTCACACGTGCAGGACAATTCCGGTCGGTCGAATCGAAGTGTTACCCTAACTGAGCCGGTTTAAAAGCCGCAGGAGCCCTTCGACTGGGAGCTCAGGGTGAGCCCACCACCAATTTAGCATACTGTGCCAACAACAATTCTTAAGTTGACGTCATTGCGCCAGGCTGTATCGAACTGTTCCTTCTCTTCCTTATCCCCCACAAAAACCTCTCTACCCTAATTACCGAGCAAAAAACGGGACGGTCGCAACTTTCTTCCCCTCTCATTGGGCTATACCAGCTTGAATTAAATATATTCCATACTATAAGATAAAAACTGTTGGCTTTAAGGTAATCATTTTATGATATTAAAAAGAAGTACACACTGCATTTACAAACTATGGCTCACCGGAGTAATTTTAATACTCTTTATTCTGGGTCATCTGTTCTATTTTTCACTCTGGACTCTCAGGCGGATCACAAAAAAATGAAAAGACTTTTACTTGTTTTGGCTGCTTGTTTTGTTGTCTGCTCGGTTCTTTTTTACTATCTCTTTTTACCCCTTGATACAAGTGATACCACTCTTGAGCTGGTAATTGAACGGGGAACACCTCTGATTACCGTGGCCAACAGACTCCAGAATATGGAGGTGGTAACCAACGCAAGGGCACTGGTTGCCTACCTTAAGCTTACCGGTGGGGATAAAAAAATTCAGGCCGGAAGGTTCCATTTCAACAAGGGCGAGGGAGCGCTGAGCGCTTCAGGCAAACTAATGAAAGCTGAACCAATTGATCTGGTGGTAACCATTCATGAGGGACTTACCGTTGAGCAGATCGCTTCACGGCTCGCCGAACAGATCAATATCGACAGTGCCGCCTTTGTTGATCTCTGTTATGACTCCTCATTTGTCCGCAGTACCGGCATAGAGCAAAACTCTCTCGAAGGCTATCTTTTCCCCGATACCTACCGTTTCCCCGAAAACAGCACCCCAGAGCTTATAATAAGAAGAATGGTGAACAGATTTTTGCAGGTTTGGCAATCCGTTGATGGTGACAGTGCCATAATCGCCAGATACTCCAAACATCAAATCCTCACCATCGCTTCGATTGTAGAGATGGAGGCCACACTGATTTCAGAGCGCGGGTTAATTGCCGGAGTATTCCACAACCGCCTCAGAAGGGGGTACCCCCTGGGTGCAGATCCCACGGTCAGATACATCTTCAGGAAATTTGATGGCCCGCTGTATGTAAGCGAGCTCAATGTTGACAATCCATACAACACCAGGCGTTTTGCGGGTATACCTCCGGGACCGATCTGCTCTCCTGGCCGCGGAGCGATCAAGGCCGCAGCTGCACCGGAAAAGACCAATAAACTATTTTTTGTGGCAAAATGGGATGGCACCGGTGCCCACGACTTTTCTGAAACCTACCGGGAACACAACAGAAAAAAACTGAAATACCGCAGGCTTAATGAAATGCGACAGCAAAAACTGGACAGGGGGAAATAAGTGTCAAATCCAAAGGGGTGCAAAACAGTGGCAGGATTGCTATTGGCCGCAGTAATCTTTTCTTTTGCAATTGGTTCTAATGCTGATATGATTCAGCCGCGCAGGTTGGTCAACAGTCACACCGCAGGTGTGTTGCCCAAAGGATACTATGATTTTGAGACCAGAATCTACACCCCCCTGGATGGTATGTACGGTACGGGGATGATGATGGGATTATCCGTTGGATTAACAGACCGGTTAGATATTGGCATTATGTATGGGGGGGATGGGATTATCGGCTCGGGTAAACCACGGTTAAACCGTTCACCCGGTGTTCAGGTTAAATACCGGCTGTTTGAGGAGGGATTTGCTGCTCCTGCGCTTGCATTCGGCTATGATCATCAGGGCTACGGTGGTGTAGCTGCAGGCACTGATTTTGACTACGATGGTTATCTCTACAAATCACCCGGCTTTTTTATCTCTGCAAGCAAGAACTTTCTGATGCTCAATAAAATCCAGATAGGGTTTCATGGATCTGCAAACTACTCTCTTGAGGAGCGCCTGAATATACACTGGCCCAATTTCGCCCTTGGTTTGGATATGGGATTTAACGAAGAGCTGTCAATTGTTTTGGAATACGATATGGGACTAAATGACCGGGCATTCGATGACAGCAAACATGCCAGAATTCATAAAGGGTATCTCAATGCCGGTTTGAGGTGGGCCTTTACACCCAGCTTCTATATCGAACTGGACTTTAAGGATCTGTTGGAGAACAAGGGTACTGAAGGACGGAGATGGGGATGGAGCAGGGAGATGAAAATCGTCTACTATTCTCATTTTTAAATGTATAGAGTGGGGGGCGATTACACGCAGAGGTCGCAAAGGACGCAAAGAAGACCGCAGAGGTGGAAAATGGAGAGAACAAAAGGGTTAGGGAAAGAGGGGATCCACCTGAAACAAAAAAACAAATCAAAGTACACCAATATTAAGGAACACAAGTGAAACGTAACCCCAGACTTCTTAAATCACTCATACTCCTTAGCGTGCTCCTTTTATGCGCAAAAGGGATCAGTGCCGATGAAGCAACGCAAAAAACCACAGCCACTGTTGATTCTTCCAATCAGATCGCACGGCAGATAGTTGAATCCGAAATTCCCGTACTGGTCGATTTCTGGGCTGCCTGGTGCCCGCCATGCAAATATCTTGACCCCATCATCGAAGAGCTCGAAGAGGAGTACAAAGACAGGGTGCTTTTTATCAAGGTGGATGTGGACAGGCACAAATCGTTATCGGCCCATTTTGGTGTAAACGTTATTCCTACCATCTTTCTCGTTGATAACAGCAATGTGCTCTCCTCTATTCCGGGAGTCAGACCAAAGGAACACTATGCTGAAAAACTCGATGAGATCATTTTAAACCGCCAACAATCCGAAAAACAGTAAAATAAAAATGGCTATCCCCGAACTTCTCGCCCCTGCCGGTTCCTTTGCCTGCGCTCAATCGGCCTTTGATCATGGCGCAGATGCGGTCTATGCAGGGCTTGGTAATTTTAATCTCAGAGCACATTCACCCAATTTCAACGGTGAAGAGCTGGGCGAACTACTTCACTACAGCCACAAATCAGCCAAAAGAGTGTACCTTGCGGTGAATATTATGCCCGATGACCAGATGCTCCGTGAACTCAGGCTGGAGCTTCTGAATCTCCAAAAACAGGGAGCGCATCCCGATGCCTTTATCGTGTCAGATCCAGGTGTTATGGAACTGCTAAAGTCCCTGTTTCCCGGGTGCAGAATGCATCTGAGCACCCAGACCGGCTGTTTCAACTCGCAGTCGCTTGCGTTCTGGAAAAGAGAGGGGATAAGCAGGGTCGTCCTTCCACGGGAGCTTTCCCTGCAGCAGATCCGTTCTTTAAATGGTAAGAGAATTATCGATACAGAAATTTTCGTCCACGGAGCCATGTGTGTCTCACTCTCTGGACGCTGCCTTTTAGGGGCCTACCTTGGCAGACGCCACCCCAATCTTGGCGATTGTCCTCAGCCCTGCAGGTACAAATACCACATAACTCCCCTTGAGGGAAAGGGGCATGAAGGGGTCTCCTTTGACGCCGAAGAGAGCGAAAACGGTGTCTATCTTCTCAACTCAAAGGATCTGTGCACCCTTGAACTCCTACCCCAGATCTTAAGCTCCGGGGTCTCCTCCCTAAAAATCGAGGGCAGAAACAAAAGCGCTCATTATGTTGCCACGGTTGTAAAGGTCTACAGGGATGCTATCGATTCCTGTACCGATAGCCCCGCCCATTACAGTATAAAGCCATGGTGGACCCAAGAGCTCGACTCCATCGAACACCGTCAGTACACCACGGGCTTTTACGGGGAAGAACAGCTCTGCCAGGATACCTTCTCCTCAAAGGCACAGTCCGGATATCGTCTGGTTGGTACGGTTAAGGAGATCCATGAATCCGCTGCAGTCGTGGATGTCAAAAACAGTTTCAACTCCGGTATTACTCTCAATATATTGCCTGTGCAGCATAAACTGGAACCTTACGATATCAACGCTGAGCAGATAACCGATTTGGCCGGCAATTCTATTGAGCGGACTCCTTCTAACAGGCTGGTGAAGGTGGTTTGTGCAGAGGTGAAGTTAAGGATTGGAGATATGCTGAGGATGAAGTTGGGGTAGGGGATATGAATGCAATGCTTATAGCCCCATAGAGGCCTAATGTTTGTAGCCCAGAATCATACCAACAACATTTTACTAGTCCCGTAGGGACGAAATGGTTTAAGATTTGAGTTGGATTTTGGAGCCCACACCTCTCATGTGTATATTAGCTTCAGTGGTTGATCTCTGTTCTGCTTGATACTATTTTGTGACCTTGTTTTGCAGATGCCGTCGGAAAAGGAAAGAGGTGTTGTAACTTAACCAACCTTTCGCACCAGTAATTTGCATTGATATGGTTTCCGGTATTCCTTTTGCCAGCAGCACTTCTTTTTCAAACGTATTACTATTAATTGTTTGAGCGATTAATAAGTTCGTGACCATGAGGACCCCAAACCACACACAATTTAATAGCCAATAAAACGAAAGCAATAGGATAGATGTATTTTTCAAAACAGTTTTGGCGAATTTTTTTCTCGTGAACCCCCATTTGTAAGCCCAAATCCTTTTCGAAAAGAGCAGACTGCATGAGTCATATCAATTGGAATGTTAACCCCGAGATCCTGAACATATTTGGTATCTCAATCAGGTATTACGGATTACTGTTTGCCGCCGGACTGCTGCTTTGTCTCTATATCCTAAAAGGGCTTTTTGTAAATGAAAGCATATCATCCCAAAAATATGAAAAGCTAAGTCTCTATTTAATGATTGGTGCCTTGGTGGGAGCACGACTGGGACACACCCTGTTCTATCAGGCCCAATACTATCTGAGTAACCCTTTGGAAATATTTCTTCCCATTGAGAAGACAATTGAGGGCGGGTACAGATTTTCTGGCTTTCAGGGATTGGCAAGCCATGGTGGTGCAATAGGTTTGATTATCGCCTACATTATCTGTTCGATAAAAACGAAACTACCTATGGTTCGTACAATGGATTTGATCGCAATTGCCGCGCCTCTGGGTGCTTTTTTCATAAGGTTGGGCAACCTTATGAATTCTGAAATAATCGGGCTGCCGGCCAATGTTCCCTGGGCATTTGTTTTCCTCCGTAACGATACTAGCCCGCGGCATCCCACCCAACTGTATGAGGCAATCGCTTATCTAGCCACCTTTTTGGTGTTGTTCTTTATTTACAAAACAAAAAACAGCAAAGTCAAAGATGGATTCTACTTCGGGCTGGCGATGACAATGATTTTCACCGCACGTTTCTATATCGAGTTTTTCAAAGAGCGACACGTGGCGTTTGAAGAAAATTTGTCCCTTAGTATGGGACAGATGTTAAGCATCCCATTTATTCTGTTAGGGATTGGATTCATCTTCTACCGCCCGGTCTTGGGGCGTATTAAAAGGCTTTTAAACTACTCATGCATACCGCTATGATAATAGCGTGTGGAACATTTTTGTAATAAATTTATCTTGTTACAACAAAAATGTTCCTGCCTACTCCTCTCTATGACTGAAAAAATCGATTTTTTTGGTTGGCACGGGAATTGATTTAAAAAAACCCCACTCAACCAAGGAGCGTGGCATGGCGACTATTCTGTTTTATGAAAAACCCGGTTGTATTAACAACGAAAAGCAAAAGAAACTCCTTCGCGCAAGCGGTCATACAGTGGAGGAAGTGGATATTCTAAACGTTGCAATTAACGCTGATGAGCTATTGTTGTTTTTTGGGGAGATGTCGGTTTGGAAGTGGTTTAACCGTGCTGCACCTTCTGTAAAATCGGGGGACGTGGTACCTGAGAACATCTCTGCGGACCAGGCTATTCCCATGATGCTTGCCGACCGCCTGCTTATCCGGCGTCCATTGATGATAATTGATGGAAAGAGATACTGTGGATTCGATATCCCGGTAATTGACAGGACAATTGGTCTTTGTGCTTCACCTGGTGAGGAGTCGACTGTTATAAATCTCAGGAAAGATGATTTGTCAACATGCCCCCGCATCTCGACAACCAGTTGTGATGCTAAAGGGGAGTAAAAAGCGACTGGGCATAGCACTGCCGAGCACTCTTTATGACGAATGGCGGCGGTTTGTACTTATTGTCTATCCATGTGGGTTATTTAAAAAAGTACAATTAGAGCCTTTGTTGTATGGCTGAGCAGTAAATTCAGAGGTGATAAGTCATTTCCGGCGCTTAAAAAACTTATCGTCTTTGGGGAACTATTAGTGCAGTTCTGGATAGCCTTTGTCAAAAGGTAACGGTGTGGTTTCAGGTAAACGCTCAAGGTGAGTTTATCCAGACTCTCCTCTCTATATTTAATTTGGGACTCTGCCCAAGACTGGACTCACCCTCTAGCTCATCTGCAAATCATCGGTGGTAGGCAAAGAGTCTATACCTCCGGATTTGATTCCCTTATAAAGCGCCACGCCGTTTGCAAATCGTGCTGCGGTAAAGGGATCAAATCCCCGGGCGATGCAGTGAAGAAATCCTCCGTTAAATGCACTGCCGATGAGGGTCCTGTTTTCAACTGCATCGGTGCTTGTTTGATGCGGAAACTCCTCTATCTTACCGTCATAGCCCACAAGGCATCCATCGGGTCCGGTTTTAACCACCACGATATGAACCCCCCTGTCCCACAAAAAACCGATAACGTCAAGGGGCCGTTCGTAGCCAAAGAGTGCTTTGGTCTCCTCCGGAGCAGAGGTGAAGATAACGTCAAGCAGGGGAAGTACCCCCCACAGACACTCCTTTGCATCATCCAAAGACCATCTCTGAAGGCGTAGATTGGGGTCATAGGCCACCATGATATCATTACTGTGAGCAAAGTGAAAGGCCTTGAAAATGGTGTGCCGGGCAGCCTTTGAGACTGACTGCAGCTCACTTGAGGCATATACAATTTTGCAGTTTTCGATCAGGTCATCGTAGATCATGGAGGGTATGATGTTTTTTGATGCGTTGCCGGGATGGTGTATAAGATATTCACGTACATCAGGATGTCTGGTTGAGGAAAAGTAGATGCCGTTGTAGCCCTTACTGGTGACAACGTGATCGATATTTATCCCCTGGGACAGGAGCCGCTCACGGATAAAGGTGTGGAAGGAGTCCCGGGCGACTGCTGATACCATCTGTACACCGGAACCAAGACGGGAAGCCGCAGCAGCAACAACCAGATCGGCTCCGCCGATCCCTTTTTCGAATGTTTCACTGTGAATGATATCACCATCGCAGCGAAATTCAACAAAACACTCACCGATGACAAGCAGATCATAATCCCGGATATGGATAGGTTTCATGTGTGTGGCCTTTGTTCTGACAGATGCAGAAGGGAAAACTGTGGTCGGAAAAACGTAATGCTCTAAATATAATTAAGAGTGGTAGGGAGAGAAAAGCAGGGGGAGAGTGAACCAGCTCTGCGGAGTGATTTCATTAGAAACGTAACTTGGGCGCCCCATGAACGCTCAATCTTGGCCTCATGTTTTTTTGACCTTAAGTACTGTTAATACAGTGGTTTAGGCCCTAAAAAGATGGTATGTGTTACAAATGGGTATTCTGCGGGTTGTAATCGAAAAAAAAGCTGGAACATAAGCACAGACTATGAAGTATTCGGGGACAATCTGATCTGAAAGGCAGTTAT
>SKJJ01000027.1 GCA_007115975.1 Chitinispirillum sp. | reverse complement strand
TGGCACTTTGTGACCACGTTAATGTTAGAAGACATTTTAAAGGAAGGTAGCTTTTTTTATGGTTCAACGCAACCCCTATGGGCTCTCTTTCATAACATAGTAACTCAGGGTGAGCGGAACATACCACATTACTCCACTATAGATCGTACCTTACCTTAACACCTATGGGATTTAGGAGCCAGCTTACGCCGCTTTCCTCTCTCTTTTCGCCTCCTCCAGACTCCTCGTGAGCGTCTGAAACAGATCACTCACCTCGGTTGCCTTCACCTCCTCAACCTTCTCCTCCGGTACCCTGCCCTCAATTTTATCTCTTATTATTCGCTGGAGATCTTCATAATAGGTATCGTGATACTTCTGCGGCTCCCAGGGAATCGAAAGCTGCTCAATAAGAGTGACCGCCATCTCCAGCTCCTGCTCTGAGACACTTTCTGCAGGGATAGCAAGCTGAGAAACGGGCCTGATTTCATCAGCAAAACGCATCTGATTTAACACAAGCACATTATCCTGCGGGGTTATGACTGCAAGGTGCTCCCGGGTTTTCATCACATATCTGGAGAGGGCCGCTTTACCGCTCTTTTCAAGCGCCTTTACCAAAAGAGCGTAAGCTCTTGAGGCTCCCTTGATTGGTTCAAGATAGTAGGGTTTTTCCAGCAGCTTATGGTCGATAGCATCCGAGGAGACAAAGCCGCTTATCGCTACCGTCTGTGACTTCTCAACATTGGCCCGTATAAAATCCTCCGGCTCCAGTGTCACATATTCCCCTTTTTTGTACTGATACCCCTTTACGATCTGGTCGTAACTGACCTCTTCACCCGTTCTTCCACACACTCTTACATATTTTACCTTACAGAGATCATCTTTTCTGAGCAGTTCGAGACTTATCCGGTGAGAACTGGTCGCATCATAAAGCTTCACCGGGATGTAAATAAGCCCAAAAGCAAGTGCTCCATTCCATATAGCACGCATACTCTTTCACCTCCCAATTTTCTTTGTTATTTATGCTCCTCAAGTGCACTGCTGTAATTGCCACTGCTTGCTGCGCTGGCACAGCGGGCACGGTAAATAAATGCCGACTGAGCCTCCTTTATCTTCTCTTCTCTGCCCCTCCAGACCGAAAGCGGCTGCTCCTGCAATGCTCTTGAAAAGGAGAAGGTAAGGCTCCATGGAGAGGATTTTCCCATACTATTAATTGCATTGAGATTTTCGGTGGCGCTGACGGAGGACTGACCGCCGGAGAGAAACGCAATACCGCAAACCGCAGGGGCCACGGTACGGTTTAAAACCCGTACCGTGGCTGCCCCAATCTCGTCTGCTCCTGCACTCTGCTCACTGTTTTTGCCCGGCAATATCATATTGGGCTTAAGGATAAGCCCCTCAAGGACAACTCTGTTATTTACAAGCTCATTAAAGAGCAGACTGCAGATTCTGCGGGTATGATACTCACAGCTCTCCATGTCATGGGATCCCTCCATCAGTATCTCCGGTTCCACTATGGGCACAAGCTGCGCTTGCTGGGACAATGCTGCATAACGGACCAGTGCAGCGATATTGGCCTTTATGCACTCAATGGAAGGTGTGGTATCGCCAATCTTAAACACCGCTCTCCACTTGGTGAACCGGGCTCCAAGCTCCCGGTATTCTGTAAGCCGCTCCTCAAGGCCGTCGAGCCCTGCGGTAAACTTCTCCTGGGGGAAAAAGGGGAGGGGCTTTGTGCCAAGATCAACCTTTATTCCCGGAATTATTCCCCGTTCCCTCAGAAGCGTGGCAAAGGGGACACCTTGACTGCTCCTTTGCCGAATCGTTTCATCAAACATAATCACTCCCGATATGTACCGCTCTAGATCGGGAGCGGTAAAGAGCATCTCCCGATATACCCTTCGAAGCTCCGGGGTGGAATCAAGATTTACCTTTTTGAACCGTTTGGCAATGGTGCTAAAGCTCTCATCTGCAGCAAGAATTCCCTTGCCGTGGGTCATGAGATTGTGGGCTGTATTTACAACTGTATAGATTTCAATGTTCATCTTGCCTCCTCTTCTTAGCAGGCTTGTTGCGAAAAGTTTTTATGAGTTTAGAGGAGCAAAAAACCGGCCACGGCTCTTTTAGAACTGATCTTGCTAAAGCCTGGAATCAATTTTGGTAGTGCTAAGCGTATTTTTTCGGGTGCACTTGATTAAGGGAAAATGCTGTTTTCAGAACAAAATCAAATGTTGTTGACAATATTGATATATTTCACCTCTAAGCGCCGAGCGGATCACTTAGCCGTTGTCACCCTGCATGAAAAGGGTATCGGCAGCAAGAAGATTGCCTGTCTGGTCGGCATTGATGTAAAAAGTGTCAAAAAAAGTCGACCACCTCAGGAATGTCATTGACCGTAACACATCTTTACCGCATCACAATAAGCCTTGTATATTAAAAATGTGGCCAGAACCATTTTTTACACCTGATAGATGTGGGGGCAATAAACCTTAGGTCTTGAACCTGTGCTAAAGTTCCCCTGTTTGTCAGGTTTTTCTCGGGGGAACCGGACCCTTCCACAGAATGCGTTTTCTGTTTGGAAAGGGCATGCCTGAAGTGGCTCTCTTTAAGGGAAAGTTTATCAGAGCTATTGGGATCTGTAACTGTAATGCTTTTTGTTGCTGAGATAACAACTTCCTGTGAGAAAAGTGGGGGAATGTAAGCACCATGCTCATAGGATAATTGTACCAATAATTACAGTGGTAATCAAATGTAAGGGGAAAAAGTGGGTTTACCGCCGCGGAGCGGTTTTGTTCAGCGTCCCGCGCAAGACACGAAGTTTTACGGAATGCAATGGAGTAAACTTTTGCATTTGCGCTGTTGTTTGTCTGTGCCTGTTTGCCCCTCTTCTCTTCGGGCGCGATCTTCATTCTTCAATCATAGTAAATGCAATAGAAGAAACACAAGGTCAAGAATCAACACACGCAAAGATCGTTTCAAAGATCGGTAAGACACCAGATCAATATTCCTGAATATCCCTATAGCCCATTCGAAGCAGTTTAACCTTTAAAACATATTGCTTCAATCTTTCGTTTAGAATAACTGCAATATCCTCAGGCTTTGTGCCAAACTAATAGCTCTATAAATTTCAATATTTTTTGATTCATCCGCTAAACAACACTTCTTATATTTCTTTCCACTCCCACATGGGCAAGGATAGTTTCTGTTTATCATCGACATTCAATACCCCAGTTCATGCAACAATTCGTAATTACCATTTTCCAAAAGGGTAATTGGATCAGCGTTTTGCTCATAACACTCATAGACTGGAATACCATCAATCACATTGATTTTCATAAGCTTCTGCTTTCCATTAATAAAGTACCATTGTTTGATGTATTCCCCACGTTTGTCCTTCAATATTTTTGGTTTGCTTTTTTCCTTTTTCATTCTAGTCCTCTCTGCAGGGCACTCTTCGTCTTCGGCGCTATTTTCACTCTTTTCTTGGCTCTGCATTTCGGATGCTGTTTGCTAATCATCGAGTATAGGTGTATGCGCATCGGCAAATGCAGCTTCGCATTCTGCATAGAATGTTGTGCCAACTTCCAGCACTTTGAGCATCGACAAATTGAATGAGACATCTTCTTCATCTGCATCCTTGAAAAATGAAAAACCATTTAATTCTCTGTATGATGTCAGCACATTCATGAAGTTGCAAAAATCTGACTTGTCTCCTATGCCTATTGTGAGTGGTTTGTTTTCGCCACCTACAAAAATCCTAAGTTGCTCTGGTTCTAAATCTGGTGCATCGACATCTGAATGGTCTTTCAGGGGTTCCCAAAGGAAATTGACATAGACGATAAAGCAAGGATTAATTATTACTGTTAGATCATCGGATGTCTCAAATATTAATGGATTAAGCATGATCATTTTTTCTTTGTTTTGATTGCATAAAACATTTCTGAGCATTCTGCAGTTTTCATGGTTCACCCGATATGTTAGTTTTTTATCAACGCCTTGTATTGTAAAGCTAACAAAGAAGACTTTGTATTCTGATTCTTTCATATGGTTTCTCTATGTTTAAAAGCAATGAAAATGGTATAAGTAAAATTTTCTGCCGAGCTTACTTTTTATTCTTCGTATATCTTTTTATGTTCTTCACGCCTGCCTTCTGTCTTGTGGTAAACAGGCATTGCGCATAACGTCTGTTGAACAAAGCCTTCGGCAGTAAAACCACCTAACCCCTCAAAAAACTCCACTCCCACTATAGCAATTAAAAAGGCACGCAGGGTATAATTAACAATGGATCCACCCTTTGTCGATTAT
>SKJJ01000080.1 GCA_007115975.1 Chitinispirillum sp. | reverse complement strand
CTTGTTTTACCTGTACCACCTTTACCACTTATAATTACGATCTCTTTCATTGGTTAACCCGCCTCAGTATTGCCTGCCAGAGATTACAAAATTGCTCTTCTGTCTCCGGAACAGTATGTAAAATCATTTCCCCCCTTGAATAGCTTTGTGCAACCCTGCGATCATCAGGAAACATAGCAAGTATATCTGCCTGATACTTCTTGCAGAACTCCTCCGCATCACCGTTTTGTGCATCTGCACGATTAATAACCACCCCATGAGGAATACCGAGTTCTTTAACCATATCAAGACTTAACCCCAGATCATTAAGGCCAAAAGGGGTTGGTTCAGTAACAAGAACGACAAAATCAGCATCCCTGATGGAAGCAATCACCGGACAGGATGTACCTGGTGGAGAATCGATGATATTTATATCATGGTGATGAGTTTGCCCCAGTACATCCCGAATAAGAGGCGGACTCATCGCTTCACCAACATTGAGCTGCCCGTGTACAAACCCTACCGATTTTGAATTTCCCGATTCAACATATCCGATCTCTCTTGGCTGTTCGGTTATAGCCTGATGTGGGCATACAAGAGTACAGCCACCACATCCATGGCACAGTTCCGCAAACAGCATGACTTTTTTTCCAAGTCTTACCAGTGCCCTGTATTCACAAAAACGAACACACTCTCCGCACGCGACGCATTTTGAACTGTCTAATACCGGAACCGGAATCGAAGATGCGATCCTCTTTTCAAAAACAGGTTTGAGAAACAGATGTCCATTGGTTCTTCAACATCACAATCGAGATAAACTGTTCTGTAACTGTTGTTATTCACATATTGAGCAAGATTGGTTGCAATTGTCGTTTTACCAGTTCCACCCTTGCCACTCGCTACGGCGATTTTCATTACCGACATTCCTTTCCTAAACTACCGCTTAACCATCAGTCTCATCTTTTCTGTGGTGATCAGAAAAGCGTATTCTGTGCTTTATAACGATGATCTTTTTCCAAGCTCACCGATACTGAATCTTGATCAACAACAGTATATTCTGTTGCTTCTAAGGTTTTGTGGTATGAACCAACTCTTTTTTTTAATACTGATGCATTTACAATCTGTCGAATCAAACCTGATGGTTTCAATAGCTCCCGAACCACGGCGACACTCAGCGGCACAGCTATACTCAACACTCTGCCATACCTTCTGTTAAAAAATAATCGCGCAACTCTTCTGCTATCATAGCCGTCCAAACACCGCCCTCTTCTCCGGCCGCTTTTAGGCCCCAAACCTAAAGGGCCGGTCTTATCCAGCATCGGCATACTATTCTCCTCAGTAGTTTACAGTCTATAACCCCCAAACAACCCCCATCACAACAACAGCTAACCACGGGTCATCACCTGACCACATTGAGGACATCGCTTCTGATTACATGGCTGCCCCTGCTGATGAGATTCCCGATGACCGCATGAAAGACAAACACATTCTCCCCCGGGACCCGCACCTCCACCACCCATTCTTCCCATACCCTCTCCATTATTCATTTTTCATCTCCATTTTAGTTTGTATAGTACATTCTTCTGCGCTCTGATTGTCTTTAAGAACAAAAGTACCAACTGGATACCCTGAATTACGGGCAATTACCGGGCACTTCACCTGAAACAGAAAGAAAATTCTTTTATTGGTGATGTCGCTTAAGGTCTCAAAGTTTCCCTGCCCTTTTGAGATAATAACATCAGCCTGATTAAAAACTGTGTTGAACTCCGGGGAGCAGTCTTTCAGAATTGTCCCGGGTGCATCAGAACCATTTTGTATTACTTTCACCATTTCAGTAAGCCCCACCGCTTGAGCATCTTCAAGCGTTGCATCATTTATCACCGGCGCACCACGTACCGCACTGATCACCTTGTGACAAGGCATCTCTTCGATCAGGAAACGATCGAATACAATTTCTCCGGCATTATCACAAAGAAAAAGAACAGATTCTGCTTCCTGCAGCTCTTGCCTAAGATTTCTCAGGGCAACAGAATCAATAGAAACTCCCACCGCCTTTTCGAAACTCCTCAGAACATCACTTTCTGAAAGCTCACTGTTTTTTCCGAAATCAATAATGTTTGCAGCAATAGCCAGTATAACTTTTGAAGAGAAAACATCCTGCTCAGTGGCAGTTCTCTTTTGAATACCGGCTAAGAGCTCCCTGGCGAAACGGTTATATTGCTGCTTTTTGGAAGCATAGGGATTACCTAATCCGGGTGTTTTTGAAATAATACGATAGATTTTTTGTGCCGTAACGGGAGGAGGCACATTGAAATCCATCCCGGACAACTCAGCCAAAACTGAATGCATGACATCCTTAATCTGTTCATCGGTGGCATTACAGTTTCGGAGTGAACCAAGTGCCTGATTTATAAAACACGGCAGACATTCAAAAAAGGTCCGCATATACCTCCTCATCAAAATCTTTTTGGCATAGCTTACTTTGAGGCTCAAGAGGATTTAACAAATCACCCTCCCGAGCCTGTTACAGAGATTCAAAAATTCATTTTCTATGCTTCAAGCTCAGAAATTCTGTTTTTAATGGACTGAAGCACCTGCAGAAAATGTTTTTCCTGACTTTCAAGAGCAGACAACTCATCGGTTTGATCCAATGCATCAGGCGAATTGACTGAAACACCCCGCGCACTATTAGCCCGGCCAAAACCACCTCCGCGCCCACGACCCCATCTCATATTTCTTCCCGGTACAGCGGCATTCATAAACCCGGGAACCGAATATCCTGCGCAAAATCCGCCACCCCTGCCGCTCATCGCACCCATTCCCATAGGCCCAGTTCTGTCTCCACGTGGCATACTAACCTCCTTTATTAAATTGTAACACCAATAGTTTTACTTTGTTGATGAATCATCTTTCACCAGTGTCCTTCAACATCGGCGGATTCAATCTTTGTAAGTTTTCCTGACTTATATAATTGTACCGCATCGCTGACAGTCCCGCCATTGATGGTGTACACTTCCACCCCAGCACAGGAAAGGGCGGCAAAAGCCTTGGGGCCACAATGCCCCCCGACAAGCACTTTACAACCAGCATTGACAACGGTGGCCGCGGACTGTATCCCGGCACCCTGTGCTGACTGGAGATTCTGCTTATTGTCAAGCACACTCCACTGCTGCTTTTCATCATCATAGACAAGAAAGAATCTGGCTCTTCCAAAGCGGGTGTCTATTTCACTCTCTGGCAGAGCATTTTGCGCTGTAACTGCAATTTTCATACTATCATCCCCTTTTTCAAACAGTATTACTGATCAAATAATTTACCCTGATGACGAAAACGGCGCTTTCTGCCACACATTTTGCGGTTACACCCAGGCATCGAAAACAGATTCATCACATCAAGATCCTTTCTATATGCAGAGATAATCTCCTCAACCGATCCCCTTACCCATGAGAGGACCTTAATCTCCTCATCACCCAGTATTCTCAAAGCGACATTTGAAATTGCCCCGCACATAACCACCTTTGCCCTTTGCTTTGAACAGCACTCGATTTTTTCAAACAGGGACATCTTTTTGACATCGATGAAGCACCGCCGCCCATCGGCGTGCACAACCAGAAGACAACAGGAGGCATCAAACATCGGTGAGATAATACCATTCCAATACGTGACAGCAATCGTTTCCATGGTTAATTCCATGTGCAATTGCTGTGCCGGATTGAAAAAGGGGGCAATAGAGGCTAAACGGAGCAGTTTTTAAATTTTGGTTGAAACCCAAACATTGCATTAATGCAATGTTTGCAACACATCTTTGCATTAATGCAATGTGTTGAGCAGACACTTGGTACGCCTGCTACATGGAGTCGATTATCATGACAAAAGGTGGTCGGTATTATGGAGCTAATAGCTGTGATGTACGATAACACAAGTACCAGACCACTACCCTACCCGTCAATCTGGTACTTTTTCATCTTTCTCCACAGTGTGGCCACATGCATCCCAAGCTCTTTTGCAGCCTTCACCCGAACGAACCGGTTTCGCTCAAGTGCATTGATAATACGCCGCTTGTCTATGGCTTCAAAGGATTCTTCATCCACAGAAGAAGATGGGGTAGTATCAGCAGAATTTATCAGGTATTGAGGAAGATGTTTCCGTTCTATAACCGATCCCTGGCATAATATGAATGCATGCTGAAGGATATTTTCCAGTTCACGGATATTTCCAGGGTAGCTATGACTTAAGAGAATAGACATGGCATCCGGTGCAATCGTCTCAATTAGTCGATGCTGAATTGTATTGAAGTGTGCAATAAAGTGATCGATAAGCAGTGGTATATCATCCGCTCTCTCCCGAAGTGGCGGAAG
>SKJJ01000150.1 GCA_007115975.1 Chitinispirillum sp. | reverse complement strand
TCGGGGAAAATTGTTTTACAGGCTTCTTGAGCATGCGGTGGTAACCGATGTATCTACCTACGGACAAATCAAGAAAGGTGTCCGAGGCGTAAAGAAAGAAGAGGTATACAACTTCTAGTGGTTACACCAATTAAGTGCATACCCATAATCATAAATTCTATCTCCACTTTTCATGTGAGTACGCTACCCCTATAGTAATATATTACTTTCTGGGGCAAATATTTTCGGAAAAAGAGTTTTTTGGGGGATGCGGGTAGGAAAAAAAGGATAGTCATCTGGGTTCCTCAAAAACAAACTAATTGCTTCTGATAAAGCGAATATTTTAAGGAAGACAATCAGACGCTTTGCTTTGATTGTTTCTGCATCCAGTTTCAGGGTTAGCTTGATTTTCATAACAAGCTCCTTTGCACGTATGATGTGTCTGATGAATATGCGTGTTTGAAGGGCTGGTTATTGATGTTATTGTGGGAGAGAGTTAGATCGGACGTTAAGAAGATAAGGATAATAATTTGGGCGCCTGTCGAAGACGGCACCGGTTCTCCTCCGGGCTCGTCATTCTTCCTCGGTGCCTCGTTTTAGCGCTGCGAAGACAGTTCGACAAGCTCACTGCAAGCTTCCCCTGCTTTTTGAGGGCACTGGACAATCGGAATTGTCCTCCCTCCCTGGCCTCCGTAGCCCCGATTAATATCGGGGCGTGGGGCAGGCCGTCCCCCCATGGTGCGTTTACCCAGGCTTTTGTGGTGCCACAGCGCTACCCGCGCGGGGCCCAGCGTTAAAACGCTGGGTTAAAAATGGATTATCCCTTTGGGATTCGGGCTTCGGTGTTAATACCACACCCTTGCCACCCCAAAGCATTTAAAATAAGCTTCCGTTGGGGTATCGGGTTTTGATCTGTCTCGCGTTCAGTCAACATCAAGCCAGTTGCTATAACCGGGATTTTGTGAGTACTGGGGGGCCTTGCGCCGCCGGCAGGCATGTTTGGCCTTTCTTAGTCGAGGCATAGTTGCGTATGCAGACACTCAACCCTTTAGCACAACTCAAGATAGTCATAAAACACCTCGGGCGCACCCAAAAAGTCCCTATCATCTCTATCTTCATTTTGCTCAGCAGCATTTTTTGTGGATACTCGGTTTTTCATTCATCTGAAAGTTTGTGGAAAGGAGTGACGGAACCAAGCCAAGATTTTCATTCCTCTCCTAACCCGGCACTCCCGCTGGTGGTCCCCCCGAACGTAAACTTACACTGTAGCCGAACCAAGCCTCAAGGGGGAGACCTCCCGGCAGTACAAATTCTCCTACATCCTTTGTCATTTTCGTTACAAAAGGTAAGATTAAAACGCAGAGAGCGGGGTTGCAACCTGCTGGGAGCTTTTTTTACAACCATCATCAAGCCCGTTATCAGGGTGACAAAGAATCACCCCTCAGTTTTTTAATCTGTAGAGCAACGATTCCACATCAACAGTTGCAATGCTTGTAGCATAATCACTCATGGCATAGGGAACAATAAGCCTCTTTTTGTGAATCAACGCACCGCAGGTGTAAACGACATTGGGTACATACCCTTCGCGCTCATTTTCATCCGGTGCGATCAGGGGCTCGGTTAATCGCCCTACCACCTGTCTTGGGTTTTCCAGATCAAGCAGTATGGCCCCGATACAGTATTTACGCATGGGCCCAACTCCGTGAGTCAGCAAAAGCCACCCATCCTTTGTCTCGACAGGTGGCCCACAGTTTCCCACCTGAACAAACTCCCATGGAAAGGTGGGCTTAAGCAGCGGTATCATCTCGTGCCAGAAATGGATATTATCGGAAAACATGATATAGAGGTTTTCATTGTCCTGACGAGAAATCATGGCAAACTTTCCCCCTATTTTTCTCGGAAAAAGCGCCATCCCTTTGTTTTGTGCAGCACTTCCGTTAAGAGTGATTATGCTGAATTTTACAAAGTCGGTGGTAACCATGAGCTGAGGCAGAATTTTGGTTCCGTCATAGGCGGTGTATGTTGCATAATAGACCCGGTTTCCCATCTCATTTTCAAACAGTACAAACCGTGCATCCTCAATACCGTTTTGCTCACTTGGACCGGTTGGGAAGATTATTCTCTGAGACACATTTTGATCTTTTGCAAACTCAATTTCGTAGTTTGATTTGGCAAGCCAGATAATCCCATCTCTGGTCATACTCTCTGTTTTTGATTTTTCAACACCTTTGCGCACCGATGAATCGAGCACAGCGCTCAGCTCACTAAGCGTAAAAGTATCATCCAGCCTTTCAAGCACCTGTTCGCAAAATCTGTTGTGATATCCCATTTCAGACAACTTTTGCACAAAGGTGCTCTTGTCATAACTTGAATTCTCAATCGGATCCGGAGAGACCACAAACGGCATCGTTTCAGAAAAAGTGATGTTGTAATTTTTATCGATCATTCCCGACCGAAAAGAGATCGAGGAGACATGCCCCTCACCGGTAGCTCGAAGACTCATAATAAAACGAAGAGCTCCCCGTGCCAACCCCGACTGGTCGGGATCGGGTACAATTGAAGGATTAAACAGCGCAGCACACTCAAGCGCGTACTCGCTTGTAAAAAGTGAACCGATAAGCAGCCTGCGCTGCGCTGAGGGTTCCAGATCGGTAAGCATATACCTGCTAACAATCCGGTAGTGATGTTCAAAAATCTTTTGAGTATCAATATGACGCCCGGAAAACTCTGCCATTACACGGCTTAACCACAAGTCTACCGATAGATCGGGCAGCGACATAACCCTTGAGATGATCTTCATTATCCGTGTCTCACCGCGTGGAATGAAGGGCCGGATGAGTACGCGGGAAGGATCCGGGACGATCCGTATGTCGGTGCGTTCAACTTCAACTGATTTCATACTCTCCTCTGCTTAGACCATTACCGGTTCGCTGAAACTTGCAATGCCATTCTCCATCTCAACCATCTCCACAAGGGAGAGGTAAAAGGAGAGACTTGCCTCTGCTCTTTGATTTTCGTTGACCCTGTCAACATGAAGAGCATCCCTGCACCCACCAGCTTTGGGATCGTATACCGACAGCCCAACCTCATCTCTCCCAAAAAACCGCTCAAAAGCATTGCGCGCCTTCACCTGGCCTCCCCGTTTTTTTGTAAAGAAACGCCACGTTGCTCCAGACCATCTCCCTGCTAAGCAAACAGGCTTTTTTTATAGTGTGTGACGAGTTGTCTCATGCTCCGTAAGGATGTAAGAGCCTGCATTGCCTCCGTAGATACCAATTTCATGCTGCACACGGACAACATCCACATTACTCACATTCAGAAAATCCGCAACTCGTTCAAAGGAATCAAGACCATTCTCCTTTATCTCAAAACGCACCACAGGCGGATGCTCATACCCATTTTCCATACCGGTTACCGCAACCGCGAAGGTATGAATACCGGCAAACTGTGCGGCTATTGATTCACATGTACTGGTGGTAAAGATGGCCACACCACACCGCCGAGGCAGATAGTTGCCCAGAAATGCCACCTTGTTGATTGAAGACTGAGTGTGCATCCGCCCTGACCTCTTGTTTAAAACCCGATAACGAGAACAGATGAGATGCACCATCCCCTCACCACCGTCCTCTCTCTATCCCCAAAAATCAGCAAGTCCCGTGCCTTTTTTGGGTGTACAGTCTGCCACCACGTCTAACCACAAAACCACCTGCAAAGATCTTTTATTGTGACCTTTTCCAAACATATACATTATATTAAATAAGAATCTCAAAATAACACTTCCGGAAAAACGAAGTGTTGAGGTGATAATCATAGCCTTAAACAGCACCAACCAACAAGGATCTCTTTTATGAGTTATTCCAACGACCATGACCGTTTCGTCGCCAAAAACCGCTCTTTGGCTGCAGCCGAAGAGATGAACAGCAGAGACAAAACCATGGAGAAAAAGGGACTCTCTTACCAGCAACAAAAAGAGAGCTCATGCTTTAACTGCAAAATGAAAAGAGACTGCAGCCAGTTCAAGTCCCGAAGCACCGGACGGGGCTCAGGAGCGGTCTCCTTTGGTGGTGAACAGAATTTTATCTGCGACCGGTACACCCCCGCAGACAACGGAAACAAGGGTATTTCACAAAAAAAGATTAAGTCCCTGCTCAAAAACGCCAAAAGAGGACTTTAGAGCTTAGGAATATCGGGAGGGGGGCCTCGCGACAGTACAAAAAAACTAAGAATGGGATTAGGTAAGGATTTGGGCGCCTGCCGAGGACGGCACCGGTTCTCCTTCATGCTCGCTTCACTCGGTGCCACGTTTATAACGCTGCGAGGACTCCGCTTTTGGAGGGCACTGGACAATCGGAATTGTCCACATTCCGTCCCCCCTGGCGCGT
>SKJJ01000102.1 GCA_007115975.1 Chitinispirillum sp. | reverse complement strand
GCTCCCGAACATTACCGGGCCAGCTGTTTTCTAGAAGCAGTTTTATGGCTCCGTTACTGAACACATAATCTTTATCCCTTGTGAAATATCTTGTCAGGTATTTAATATCCTCCCTGCGGTTTCGCAGGGGCTGGAGTTCAAACCACACCCCCTGGAGACGGTAGAGGAGGTCCTTTCTGAAGGTCCCCTCACGAACCATCTGGTCAAGATCGCGGTTTGTTGCACTGATTATGCGCACATCCACAAAGTGTTTTTTTGTATCTCCCACCCTGTAATATTCGCCACTGTCCAGTATGCGCAGAAGCTTGCTTTGGACATGCAGGGGCATCTCCCCTATTTCATCCAGAAAAAGCGTTCCCCCGTCTGCAGCGGCAAAAAACCCGTGTCTCGTTTTTGAAGCGCCCGTAAAGGCTCCCTGAACGTGGCCGAACAGTTCAGACTCAATGAGATTGGGAGAAAGGCCGGCGCAATTGACAGCGATTAATGGCTTTTCTGCCCTTGAGCTTGCCAGATGTACACATTTGGCAACGACTTCCTTACCGGTACCAGACTCTCCGCAAATCAGCACGGGGGTGTCCATGGGAGCATATTCGAATATTTTGCGCTTGATCTCGATGATATGATCCGATTTACCGATCAGACCCGGGCACTGTGATTCATCTGCAACCCTGTATTTAAGGGCATCATGGCGCAACCGGTTCACCTGAACAGCACCCTTTATCGCATAAAAGAGCTGCTCGGCTCTAACCGGCTTGGTCAGAAACATAAACACTCCCGATTCCATCGCCCTGTTATGCTTCTCCATATCGGGGAATCCGGTAATCATTATAACCTGGACATTGGGGGAATTCTGAAGAACGATGTTCTGCACATCAAAACCGGTGGTCTGCTTCATCATTATATCAAGAATTGCCACATCAAACTTTTTGTGCAGGATATTGGTCTCATCTGCGCAAGGGTCAAATTCAGTTATCTCATACTCATCACAGCTTAAGGCATCAACCATAAACTCCCTGAATACGGTATCATCATCTGCAATTAAAATCGAGACTTTGTCAGGCTGTCTTTTCGTTTTCTCTCTCATTTTTTGATCACTCTTGACCTTACAAAACAAATTGAATATTTGCCATGTTCTCTTCTTTCACTATACTTCGCATTTGTATATACCCTAAAGCAAGCAGATTCTACAGAGTTATTGTACTATTTCTGTTCGACAAAGGGAAGATATAAATCGACTTTCGTTCCTTTCCCCGGTTCACTCCACACATCCACATACCCCTTATGCTGCTTTACACACCCATACACCCCGGCAAGCCCAAGACCGGTTCCCTTTCCAACCGCCTTCGTGGTGAAATAGGGTTCAAAAAGTCGTGCCTTTACGCTCTTATCCATACCGCATCCGGTATCGTGAACAGAGACTTTTACATATCTGCCGGAATTAACAGAAAACGGCATCTCTTTTACAAAGGTATCCTGATCAATATCCACCATTGCGGTCTCAATTCTAATTAATCCGCCACGTTCCATAGCGTCCCTTGCGTTAATGGCAAGGTTCATCAGGGCACTTTCCAGCTGTGAAGCATCTCCGTGGACAATGCAGGGTGAACTGTACAGTGAAATATCAAGGATAAAATCCTTAGCAAGCGTATTTTCCAATAATTCCCGCAGCCGTGCGACGATTTTATTTATGTCAATATCGTTAATCTCAAATGAGCCTTTTCGCGCAAAGGAGAGGAGCTGGGAGGTAAGGGACGATCCGCGCTGAGCTGAAATGATAATCTGTTCGGCATACCGTTTCCCTTTGGGGTCGTCCTGAAGTTTCCATACAAGAAGATCGGCGTAACCGTTAATACCTCCCAGAATATTGTTGAAATCATGGGCAACCCCGCCGGCAAGGCGCCCGATGACTTCAAGTCTTCTCATGTGATTTACCTGCTCTTCAAGTATTCTCTTCTCATTTTCCGACTCTTTTAGCTCGGTGATATCCCTAAGTGTTCCAAAAATTTTAAAGGGACTTCCCGTTTCATCTCTAATTAATTCAGCGGTAATGGAGCAATAGACTAACCTTCCGTCTTTATCCTTTAAGGTGACATGATGGTTTTTAATAAACCCGTTTTTAGTCAACAACTCACCTTTCACCTCATCAAGTTCATCGGGATTTTCATAGATTAAGCCCATATTCATCCCAATCAGTTCAGATCTTTTGTAGAGTAAAATTTTTACCGCCGAAGGACTCACCTCAAGAATAGTTCCATCCACGGCTGCTTCATAATAAACATCGTGAATCGATTCATAGATACGCCTATACTTCTCCTCACTTGTGCTGAGTTCATCGATTTTTTCGGTAAGCATCCTCTGCAACTCGACGACTCTGCGTCCTGCGCTAATTCGTGCCCTGAGTTCAATGATGTCAAATGGCTTTGTGACATAATCGTCGGCCCCGCTGGTAAATCCCTCCACAATGTCATCTTTACCGTCACGGGCGGTTAGAATGATTAAGTAGGGTTGAAAGATATCCGGAACAGCTCGAATGTTCCTGCACAACTGCACCCCATCAATTTCCGGCATCATCCAGTCGATAATGGCAATCAAGGGTTGCTCTGAGATTAACTTGTCATAGGCTTGAGCCCCGTTAACAGCACTTATGGGCTGGTAGCCACATCGCTCAGCCACCGATTTTAAGAGTAAAAGGGATGTGGGATCATCGTCGGCTATGAGGATTTTCATCTGCTGCATTGTGTCTGTGCTTTCCCGATTTTTTTTTACCCCGGAACAATCCGGGATTATGAGACCAGAAATAATGGTCTGTTCTGTTTTCTGACATTTAAATTTTATACCTTTTGGGAGAGATGGTCAATCGGTTTTTTGGGAATGTTTGGGGGACGGACCGCTTTTTCCAGCTTTCCGATTTCCCGTTTTTAAGAAACGATCCACAGTTTTAAGAAATCTCTTCTTTGCGCAATCTTCCTCCAAAACCCATTTTCGGCTCTTTTTGCATTTATTTTGTTTCGCTCTACACCTTCTGATACCGTGGTCCAGTTTTTGCTAGCTCCAAGGATTCAATCAACCATTAACCACGGAGGTCCTGTCCCATGCCCCGTACCAAACGCCTTCAACCACCCGGTGCTCTTCACCACATTATGGCACATTCCATAGAGTATAAGGACATGTTCCGCGATGATGAAGACAGGCTTGAGTTCCTCTCAAGACTCGAAAAAGGGCTGAAAAAGACCGGTTTCCAGTGCTACACCTGGACCCTGATGGACAATCACTACCACCTGCTCATAAGAGCCAATGATAAGAAGCTGGAAGAACTGATGCGGGGGCTTAACGGTGGGTACGCACAGTGGTACAACAATAAATATGAAAAACGCGGCCATCTGTGTCAGGGCAGATTCAAATCCTCTCTCTGTCAGGATAAGAACTATGAAAAAGTGCTGATAAAATATATCACCTTTAATCCCATTCGGGCAGGAAAGGTCGGGTCTCTTGAAGAACTTAAAACCTACACCTGGTGCGGACACGGGTATTTACTCGGTAAAAAGGGGGCTTTGGGCGAAAAATTCCAAAACCGGGAGTGGTGTTTAAGCAAGTTTGGGGAAGAAGAGAAAGAAGCTATGGACAATTACCTCCGGTTCCTTGAGGAAAATTACGTTGAAGAGAACCCTGAAACTGCAGGGGAGCTTCCGCCCGCCGAACAAGCCGAGATTGTTAAATCGTGCAAAGGACACGAATCGGTAATAGGTGAAGTTGAATTTGTGGAAAAAGCCTTTGAACAGTACTCTATTGATAAGAAGCGCAGGCACCGACAGTGCGATTACCCCATTGTCTGCAAGAATGCTGCAGATATGGTGTGCAAAAAATATGGCATCGAACCATCAGACCTTTTCAGGCGGGGCCGAATGAATGACAGGTCAAGAGCACGAACCAAGTTTTGCCACTACCTCAAAAAAACAGAACTTATCCCGCTTACAATCATCGCAAGATACCTAAAGATCACTTTCAGTCCTGTCGCGAGAATGATTGAAATCGGTGACACCTTGTACAGAGAAAACGTTTCGGCCAGTTTGCAGCAGTAAGGTATGACTTCGTTTATAGAAACTAAGTTATCACAGAACCACTCTGCATGTAGTACCCTTCACTCTTTTTTGACATTCTTAGGAGTTTAGTATTAACTCTGCTTCCTTACTTCCAGTCAACACACAAATTCGCTGTTATTTTTAGCAAGTAAAGCATTTAGGCAAAATATTTGAGCAGGTAATATGTAAAACACACATATATTCAAATATGGGTATGCACTTAATTGGTGTACCCACTAGAAGTTGTATACCTCTTCTTTCTTTACGCCTCGGACACCTTTCTTGATTTGTCCGTAGGTAGATACATCGGTTACCACCGCATGCTC
>SKJJ01000127.1 GCA_007115975.1 Chitinispirillum sp. | reverse complement strand
GGTCCCTATATTAAAGAGCTTGGTGGAAAGGCCCGCAAGACATACCTGATAGCCTTTATGGATGATTCGACCAGGCTTGTAACGGGAGCTGGGTTCTACTTTTCAGAAGCAGTAGTAAATGTCAAAGATGTACTTCGCACTGCGGTTCTCACCTACGGCATTCCATCCAAACTCTTTCTCGACAACGGTAGAAACTTCTGTTCCCGTGACATAGAGATCGCCTGTGCTGCCATGCGGTGTGCGCTCATTCACTCCACTGCTTATTATCCGCAAGGAAAAGGAAAGGTTGAACGGTTTTTCAGGACTGTGCGGGACTCCTTTCTCAGTGCAGGCTGCGCCTTCCGGTCCCTTGAAGACCTCAATGAACGTTTCAGTTGTTGGCTGCAGCAGGATTTCAACCGTAAAGCTCACAGAGGGCTTGACGGAGCAACACCACTGGAGACCTATCTTCACAAAGCGGAAAATCGTATTCGTCGCCTGGAGGCACATGTTGATGCAGCGGAGCTGTTCTGCAGAAAAGAAACCAGGCAGGTGGCTCATGATGGCACGTTCAGAATCAACAATGTTCTGTATGAAACAGAGGAACATCTGGTCGGCAGAAAAATCAACGTTCTGTATGACAAGGACGATCCCCTGAGAACAGTAAAAGCCTATGATGGAAAGGTCTTCGTGCATAGCCCAAAGCCCATTGATTTTCTAAGTAACGCAAATGCAAAACGAAACGAACTCAAGGAGACAAAATGATAAAAGCAGCATTCAGCTTAAAAGATTTACCCTTTACCAAAGAAATCAGCACAGCCTACCTGTTCATGCACTCTCAGTTTAAGGAATTTACCGCCAGACTCTCGCTTTTGTGTGAAAACAGAGGAATCGGGATGTTTACCGGTGAGGTAGGGTGCGGAAAATCAACTGCGGTACGCACAGTTCTGGAATCTCTGAGCTCACAAACACACAAAGTGGTGTACCTTTACAGAGGGCTTGACAATATGGGAGCTTTCTATACCCAGATAGCCGCTGAACTGGGCATTATGCCCAAGTTCCGAAAATCAGATGTGGCAGCGCAGGTATTGTCCCACATCTCCGAACTTTATACCCAGCAGAAGATCACAGCCGTACTGGTAATCGATGAAGCCCATCTGCTAAACCCTGAAATCTTTGATGAAATCCGGCTTCTTCACAACAACAGGTTCGACTCATGCGACTACCTGGCTACCGCACTTGTAGGTCAGCCTCCGCTCAGAAAGATGATTGCATACGCTAAGTATCTACCCCTGAAACAGAGAATATCTGTCACCTGCCATCTTACAGCTCTGGACAAAGGACAGGGGTACGACTATTTCAACCATCAGCTGTCAGTAATCAAAGCTTCACAGAAAATATTTCTGGACAATGCAGTGGAAGCAATCGTCTGTGCAAGCAAGGGAATTCCAAGAATGATAAACACCATCGCATCCAAATCAATGGCTCATGCGGCGATCAATAAAAAATTCACCACAGTGGATCAGGAAACGGTAATGGAGGTTCTGGATGAACTTGGGCTTAAATAGCTGAAGTACCGGCCAGAGGCTTTGATGGCTTTCAGTAAATGCTCTGCGGTATGCATCGTGGGGCATTTTTAATTTCGGGGAAGCAGGAAACAAAGTGGTAAAATACGGATGCTCCTTATGCCAGGGAAGAAAGTGAGAAAGGGACCTGAACTAATATAAGATTAAGACAGGAGATAATATGAGGATCTACACTTTAAATATCACACTGAGTTGTTGTTGTACCTTGCACCATGTTTTAATGGGATTTTGCCATCCGTTCCCCTTATGGGTTCGTAGTGAAAGGTAGATCATCTTCATCGCCGATTCATCATTTGAAAAGCTCCCTTTGTTTCTGACGACTTTACGTATGGAGCTATTTAAAGCCTATATTGCATTTGTCGTATAGAGCACCTTCCGTAATTCTTGTGGATAGCTGTACATGGGAACGATGTTGTCCCAATTGCGCTTCCACTGAGCCGGTACCTGTGGGTACTTTACCCACTTCTCTTCAAGTTTCTGCAACTCTATCCAGGCCTGCTTCTCATTGGCCGCCGTGTATACCTGCTTGAGATCTGCAGCGAGACTCCTGCGGTCTTTCCAGTTAACGAATTTTAGACTGTTGCGGATCATATTCACAATACATACCTGAACTTGTGTATCTGGAAAGACCGCTTCTATGGCCTCAGGAAACCCTTTCAGGTCATCCACACAGGCAATGAGTATGTCCTCAACTCCCCTGTTCTGAAGCTCGGTAACAATCTGCATCCACGACGAAGCACCTTCTCCATCGTGCAGCCAGAACCCAAGCACATCGCGAATGCCCTCCTCGTTGATACCAATAACCAGATAGACTGCCCTTTTGACTACCCGACCATGATGTCGTACTTTGATCCAGAGTACATCAAGGTACATGATGGTATACAGCTTCTCCAGCGGACGATTCTGCCACTCATTAAGTTCATCGATGACCGCATCCGTTGCTCGTGATATAAGCTCCGCAGAGGCGTCTGTGGCGTAGATCTCCTGCAGGTGTGCCTGAATGTCACGGGTAGACATTCCCCGTGAATACAGTGCCACTATCTTAGCGTCAAAACCATCTATGCGACGGTGTCCTTTGGGAATAATCTGTGGTTCAAATTCACCATTGCGATCACGGGGAATCTCAATCGGTATATCTCCCATATTCGTCTTTAGGTTCTTTCTGCTTGAACCATTACGGGAATTACCGCTGTTGCGTCCCGATTGCTCGTGTTTCTCATATCCCAGCAGCATTGACAGTTCTGCTGAAAGAGCCCGGTCTACTACAGCCTTGCTCAATTGCTTCAAAAGCCCGTTCTCTCCAAGAACATCCGCGGGTTTTTTGTAATCCTTTAAAAGCGAATCCAGTAATTCGTTTTGCCTGTGGTCCATGGTTCCTCCCTTTCTGTATTTTAGTGTAATAGTATTAGGAACCATTTACACAAATAAAATTACACTCCCAGTTTATCAATACTCTGCCATAATAAACTTACTGAAACATAAGAAACGTTAAGTAAAAAGGAGTTTTGAACCCGGTAGAGCCATACAACGGCGGTTCCTGAAAAATACTCACTCGTCAAAAAGAATAGTAGCATGCTCACTTCATGTATCTCCTGCCTCGCTATATACCCACCAGGCAGTGCTCCGAAAACCTCACAGTACCACCTGCCGCAAGCAGCGCCTGGATCCGTGCCACTTTTGCCTTGAGCTCTGCTTCAATCAAAGTGTCAGCTCTTTCTGCTTGAGAGTTGTTTGGCGGAATATAGTGCGGGGATATGACAAATGGTGTCGCTGGGGGGTGTTTTTTTTACCCAAATCATAGGCGGGGCAGGCAATTTTGAAACCCCGTTCATTCGCAAGCGTTCGTAATCTACGTTCTTGAAGTCATGATGATTGGTGGGTGGAAATCATATGTGGCATTTAGGCGTTATGTGCACGCTGATGAGATAATGTTGCTGAAAAAACTGGGTAACTGGGAGTCGGATGATTCGTGAAAAAAGGACCTCGCAGTGTTCAAAAAGGCAGCATGAAAAATGAAAACATATACGTTTTTCATATACGCCTCTTTACAGGGAACAAAAAAAGGACTCACGAAATCGGTCGTAAGTCCTTGATTTATAAAGGTGCCGCCTCGCAGAATCGAACTGCGGACACAGGGATTTTCAGTCCCTTGCTCTACCGACTGAGCTAAAGCGGCACGGATTGTCAAATTTCAGAATTAAAAAATATATAAACCAAAGATAGGAATCAAGCACCTTTTACTCTTTTTATCGAGTCGGGGTCAATCAGGAAAAGTGGCTGTTGATCAAAATAGGCTGAAAAATCCACTACATCAATGAAATCGTCCAGGGAATCTTGCGGCTGTTTGCTCAGCAGTCCTATCATTATCAGGTTATAGACGATACAGCCGAAGTCCTCGGTGGCTGTTATCCCCCAGTTGTTGAGAACACTTTTTGACATGGGTCCGTACTGCTTGTGTGCAAACTTAAGCAGGGCCTGGGAGAACTCCTGTCCTGTCACGTGCCGTTTCTCACCGATAATGGTCATATAAAAATCGAGGCCGTTGAGGACAAACTCATAGGCGTTAAGCCTATAGCGGTCATCCACTTTGCTCTCAATGATCTCTTCCCGTATTTTTTTCAGGGCAAGTGTTGATGTCAAAATACCTCTTTTAGGTTAAGTTGAATTTATTGGCTTAGGGGAACCGTACATGGATCGTGGGATTATCCCCCGGTTGCAGAGTGACCTCCTGGGACATCACTCTTCCATCTTTTTCAAACCGCAAAACATGAAATCCTGCTGCAATCTCAAGCTCTTCCACATTGGTGCTGCCAATGCGTGTGTCCAGAAGGTATACATCTGCCACCGGGGGAATTGAGGCAATGTGCACGTAAGCCATTTCAACCGGTTTGGATTCCGGTTTGGATTCCGGTT
>SKJJ01000128.1 GCA_007115975.1 Chitinispirillum sp. | reverse complement strand
TGACTGGTTATAAAGCGGTTAACGGAGCCCAAATACACAGGGTAAGAAACCTCTACCGTGAGACGGGGTCTTTCTTGAAACCCTGTACATCTTCTGAATGTGCACAACACAGCAATTCAGGAAATGACCGCTATGATTTCTCTGAGGTCACTCACTACCGGGAACCGGTTTTTCCGGAAAACAGCTGTTCTGTTATATTGCCCTTTAATACCAACAAACCGGGCCCCACAATTTTGAGCAAACGCCATATCACACTCACTGTCACCAATTACAAGTAAATCGGTGGTTTTGATGCCATGTATATCGGCAAAAAGCTGTGCCATCTGAGGGTGTGGTTTGGGATGAAGGTTTCGGTTGTCTGTACCTATAAAGCTGAAGTAATCATGTATACCGGTTTTTTTAAGACATGCGATGGTGGATTTTTCGGAATCAGCAGTTACTACTCCAACCGGAATTTTCTTGATCTTTGAATACCGCAGGAGTTCGGGTACACCGGGTAACAGGGTGATCTCTATAGTATCACTCAGTGCATTGCGTTCCAGCACCCGGGCTATAGCACCATACGAAGGGGTGTTGGTGCCTTTCGGTGTATTGGAATGAAGATACTTATACCATGTATTGATAAGTTCAGAGGTCAGGCAGTGCTGAACAAGGCTGTTTTTTACAAATCCCTGCTCTTTATATCCCGATAAACCCTTGAGTTTTGCAACCTGTTTCTTACCGATGAGCAGATCATTTTCGAGATCACTGAATGTATTGGTCAGAACTTGATGCCAGCAGGACTCAAAATTTATCAGCGTGCCGTCTTTGTCGAATAGGATTCCGCGAATCATACATCCGTCATTTCTCTGCAATAAGATCATCAATCGCTTTGGGCGAACACAGTTGCTTTTTTGATGCGGCGGTTCTTCCGCAGGACTTGCACACAAATGACGCATCTTTTACCAGCGCTGCATAAGAGCTGATATTTTTCTTTGTCAAACCGGTTTTTGCAACTTTGCACAGTTTTGCTTTCTCAATTTTCTTCATCGTAAACGGATCCTGTTGGAGTAGGTGTAAAGGAAGAGTTTTTTTTACAATTGTCTGTTTCGCCAGCGGATTTACGAGCAGCCAGGCTGATGCGGTTCTTATACATCAATCCGTAGCACTCCTCTCTGGCCCAAATGAGAGTGGCTTTGTTCGTATTCCTGAAACGGGGATCTGATTGGATAAGGTGTTCAAGATAGTTGTTGTAAATCTTGTCCTTATCTTCGGAAATATTTTGTGGATCAATTTTCTGAGTGTATAAAAATGAATTGATGGGAGTGTTTTTCCCGTTGAGGTTGTTTGCAGTGAGGTCAACCCGTAAAATGCCACAGGAGAGGAAACAGTGCCCAAGAACCGCATAGGGTATGGAATATTTCTCAAAGACCTCATCTACTCCCGTAACAATCTCCTCAGTAATGGCATATAGTCCATAGGTGTGGTACACTTCAAGCCCCAGCTCCTGTGCAAGAAGGGCTATCACAGCATGCTTTGTAATGCATGTTCCCTGATTTTCGGCAAAAAGCTTTTCCGGAAGATCGGTCGAGTTCTCACCATAGGGCATATTCTTCACATAATTACAAGCCTCATGAAAAGAGCTTATACCGAGTGGAATAAACCGCTCGCAGAAGAGCGGACCAATTAAAAGAGTCTTGTTGGGGAGCGATTCTATGGGATCCAAAAGCAGTCCTTTGTAATAGGGTCATGAGGCCGGTAAAGTGATTGTAAAGGTACTCCCTTTTCCCAAATCACTCTCAACTGTAATGTTGCCGTTGTTTGCCAGAACAATATGACGAACGATAGACAGCCCAAGCCCGGTACCACCCGCTTTACGGCTTCTGGCCTTGTCTACTCTGTAAAACCGTTCGAAAATGCGCTTGATATTTCGCCGGTCTATTCCATACCCCTGATCCTTGACCTTGATTTGAGTCTGTTGCCCGTTGGGACAGACACCCAGTTCAACAGCGGTGTTTTCTGCACTGTATTTAACTGCATTGTCAATAAGATTTACCAAAGCCTGCTCGAGCATCACAGCATTGAAAATCGCTTTAGATTCTTTGGTACAGTCAATTTTCAGCGTGATATTTTTTTCCATTGCTTTGTCGCTGCACGTCTCAATTGCCCTCTGGCAAACCGGAAGCAGTGGGTTAAGGGAGAGGCGGATCTCCTTTTTATCCGTCTCCTTTTCGATCTTAGCCAGATTCAGAAGATCTTCAATGATAGTCTCAAGGCGTATCACATGTTTGTTTACAATCCGAAGAAAACGTTCTGTATTCTCTGGGTCACCTTTGGTATCCGATAGTATCGTTTCAATAAATCCTTTAATGGACGTTAGTGGGGTTCTGAGTTCATGGGAAACATTGGCTGCAAAATCCTGGCGCATCTGTTCAAGCTTTTTGAGTTTTGTTATGTCATTCATTACCAGCAACACTCCGATTGTCTCTTTTTCCACCCCAAACAGCAGTGTTCCGTGAATTTGGAGATGACGAACAGTGTCGTTTTGAGTAAAAATAGTAAGCTCCTCCTCAATCGGTATCTGTGTTGCAAACAGTCTTTGGAGTAATTTCTGAATGTCACTGTTACGGATAATCTCCTGAACATATTTGCCTTTGTAATTGTAGGGGTCGATATCCAGGATTTTTGCAGCCGGATTGTTGATATTGATAATTTTATTGTCTTTCCCTACTGCCATTACCCCTTCAGTCATACTTTCAAGGATCGCTTCCTGTTCGTTGCGTTGGGTGGTAATTGTTTTGAGCCGATCACTTAATTGCTTTGCCATATTATTCATCGATACAGCAAGCATCTCAAATTCAAGTGCTCCGGAACCGGAAAGCTTATGGTAAAGATTCCCTTTTGCGAAAAGCTGGGCACCCAATTGGAGGTGCTTTATTCTGTCACTTATGTATCTCGATATTGCAAGGGAAATCACTGCAGTTATAAGTATAAGAACCAACCCCATGAAAGCAGCTTCTCTGTTGATACTTTGGAGGCTCTTTCGAATTGCATCAACCGGAACCGCTGCACGTAAAACAGCAACAGGGACGCCTTGCTCATCTGTTATGACTTTTGCAGAGTATTGCATGTTTTTATCAACCGTGTTGCTGTAACGGTTGGAGGTGCCAATCGGATCAGTGAGCGCAATCTGGATTTCCGGGCGGTTAAGATGATTGTCCATTACAGCAGGGTCTTCATCGCTGTCGGCTATTACGCTGCCGTCAGGGAGTATAACAGTAAAACGCATATTTGCTGAGTGACCGAATTTTTTTGCCCGTACATCCAGCAGACCATAATTTCCGGCGAGTATCTTCTCCCTGAAGGAATCTTCGACCAACGCTATTCTTTCGGCTGAATTAGTCACTGTCTGTTTGAAGAAAAAACTTTCAACAACCGATGAAAAATAGATAAGTATGGCTGTAAGTGCTCCTATTGTCAGTATGCAATAAGAGGGGAAAAGCTGCCAGAAGATGGGGCGTAGTTTCACAAATCTTCGCTTTCCACAAATTTATAGCCAACCCCGCGGACGGTCTTTATGTATTCGCCGTAGGAGCCAAGTTTTTTTCTCAAGCCAACCACCGTAACATCAACACTGCGGTCGGTAACCGGGTAGTCATCACCCCTGATCGCTTCGACAATCTGATATCTCGAAAAAACCCATCCGGGTCGTGCTGCAAGGTGGTAAAGAAGAGCAAATTCGGTATAGGTGAGGTCAACACGCTTGTCACTGATAACCACTTCATGACGACCGGGGTGAATACACATATTATTAAAAGTAATTTCTGCGCTTGAATGGAGTTCATCTTTGGTCTTACGCCTTAATACCGTTTTAATTCTTGCCAAAAGAACACGTGGACTGAAAGGCTTTACCATGTAATCGTCTGCACCCATCTCAAGACCGGTAACAATGTCTGCATCCTCTCCCTTGGCGGTAAGCATTATCACCGGTACGTTTTTTGTGGCAGAATCACCCTTTATGGTTCTGCACACCTCAAGACCATCAATACCAGGAAGCATCAGGTCAAGAAGAATTATGGAGGGACTCTCCATCTTCAATCTCCTCAAGCCATCTTCGCCCGATGTTGCGGTGGTGATAATGTACCCATCTCTCTTAAGGTTATAGGTGATTAGTTCAATGATGTCCTCATCATCTTCAATGACCAACACTTTTCTTTGTGACATGTTTTACCTCTTGAAAGGTTAAAAAAATGCTTTTGCTATGTGCAAATATCACTCTAAAAATATGGATTTTTAATTAGGAGTATACCATATAAATGTTAGGAAAGTGTTAGCATGACACTGAAACACCGATTTAATTGACCAAATAGCATTTTTATCTGCCCACTTATCTATATTTTTACAATAAAAGTCTGTTGTTTCCAAAGGAACAGTATGAGGAAAACATAGAATGAAAATTTCCAAATTATCAGTTTTTCTCTGTTTTTTCTCACTCTGGGTCATCGCCTGTTCCTGTTCTTCACCCATTGAACCGGAACCCAAGGCAGATCAAAACTTCTACTCCTACACAGTTAAACTCCCCTCCCTTCATCCGGACTCTTTTTCTATGGTGATGAAAATCAACGATTTTCCCGGATTTGACGGTCAACTCATTCTACCCGGGCACTATTATGATAATCCCCTTGATTCATTCTCTGCAACTACCGCTGAAGACATCGTAATAACAGACTCTTTGGGAAATAACGTCCAGGACACTCTCATGTTCACTCAGAACATAGGGCCACTTCAAAGTACAATCATTTCACTGCCTTCAACTGCAAAATTTCCAATAACCGTACGGTATCGCGTGGATGCAAGCGTTATTCACAGGCAAGAGGAGTTTATGCCCACCTTCCGTTTTGATAACGATGCGCTTTTTCTGATGGGGGCACATTTTTTTATAATACCGCTGATCAGTGAAGATCTTGCTGTGCTCTGGCGCAGTCACCAAAAAATTCAGGTAAAAACCCAAATCGGCTCCGGGGTACAATCCTTTGGTTTGCCGGAACAATCGTCCTATCGTAATCTTTATGAACTGCTCTTCATACAGATTACCGCCGGGGGAGACCTCTTATGGAGCGGAGGCAGCAATAATCAGCACTATTTTGTAGTAGATATCCTGGACGATAATGCTGATAAGAGTTATCTCAACTATGTTGATACTATCGCAAGGCAGCTTATCGGGTTATCAGATCATATACAGGGGATATTTGGCAATTTGCGAACTCAGGGCGATGCTTATACCGTAGTATTCTCTGATATGAACGGAGGCCTTGAGGGGTATAATGGCTTTACAATGATCGCACCGTACGAGGGTTTTATACCAATACTATCTTCCCTTATTGCCCATGAAATAGTTCACCACTATATCGGAATCCGATGTGGTGATCTGGATGACCCCTGGTGGAAGGAGGGAGTTACGACCTACCTTGGCTATCTGTTTGCAGCCCGCCTGGGATATTATTCAAACTGGGATTGCAGATATCATCTGTTGGAGCATAAAAGAGACTATTCTGATTCCAAATATGCGGTAACTTTTTCCGACCCCCAGCTTAGGGAAAATCTGTTTCCATCCGGAGCATGGCCTATCGTTTATGAAAGGGGCTCGCGTATTTCGCTGATAATGGATTACAGAGTAAGAAATGCAACTGCTAACGGTGTGAAATTTGAGGACATTATGGCTCAGCTGGTAAGAGATAATGATGGCTCAGGCTTCAGCAGGGGACAATTCATTGATGCATTTGAAAATCATGGAGTAGATGTTAGCGATCTGTTTGAACTGTATGTGGACAGGGTAAGCACAGAAATCTCCGATTCAGATATTCACCTGGCCTTTGAGTACCTTGAGAGTTTAGGTGAGATGGGGCATAATCAAAGCATAATAGCTTCAGACACCCCTCTTTCCAAACCGCGCTCCTCTTACGAACATTTCCTAAAGTGGTAGAAGTTAATTTGCTGCCGCTATATTCGTAAAACCTTCCAGCTCTTCTCTTGTGAGATGGATTTCAGAAAGTATGGAGTCTGGTATCTGAGCAAGTTCAGCGAAAAGATCTTTTGCCCTGTTACTGCGACCGGTATCGTAATAGATCTTCCCCAGCCGGTACAGGAGCATGGGGTGGCGATAATTTTCTATGGATTGACTGAGCAGAACAATAGCCTTTGTGTGCTGATTTAGACCAGCCAGAACCGATGCATACGTATTTATTATATCGACACTGGTTTTTTCGATTTTGTAGGCCTTTTCCACCGAACGGAGAGCAAGATTAAGGTCTTTGCCGGATTTAAACTGAAACCAGGCGGATTTACCCAGTACAAATGCCAACGCTTCTGTATTAGGAAGGTGGTTTTCTAATATATCTGCTGCCATTCGGTACTGAACTGCAGCCTCGGCGTACATGTCGTGCATTGTGAGTAGTTCCGCGAATTCCAGATAAAGATAGGGTTTTTTTGAATTTTCCAGTGTCTGTCGGTAGGTCTCAATGCTCCGTTCTGTTTCCTCCAGCAGAAACTGGGCCCTTGCCTTGAAGACCTTGATTTCTGGTATGTTAATTCTGTTAATGTCGATTTCGTTTATTACCTGATCATAATCATTCATTGCAAAAAGGGCCTGTATGCGTGCAGCCGTTACAGAGTTATCCAATGGAAAATCGTTTGTCAGGTTGTCGAGCATAATGAGTGCTGAATCTGCTCTTTTGGTTCTAAGCAGAAGCACAATTTCATTCAAATCATCATCGATCTTCTCCGGCAGGTTGTTTTCAAAAAGATCCTGCAGTGTGTAGTCGACATCATCCAGTCGGAGTCGAAAAGTGATCTGCTGCCGTAATTTTAACGTCTCTTCACTTGCTGCTCCAAGAGTGTGCATGGACCGAACAATCCTCAGTGCATCATCCAGTTCACCAACGGAGGCTTTCGTTGCAGCATATTGCTGCAGTACCGATGGAAATCTCTGAATATGAACCGGAAGGCGGGCAAATGCCCTGTTTGCCTTCTCATTCTTTTTGAAGCGGAGATACTCATCAATTGCTGCAAGATCTATTAAGGGATTATTGGGAGCTGCAGCCCGGAGCGAATCGAGTGTTTTAAGCACAGTTATATCATTTGTTATCCCTCTGATCATTGCATCAACAAAAGTGTATTCGGTTTTTCTGGCCGGATGCTTTAAAAGAGTATCCCTGAGTTCTTGAAGCTTTTCTGTATCAGAAGTTTTGCGGTATATAAGTGCTCTAAGTATTGATAGATTGACCGCTAAATAACTCTGTGTAGGGATGTAATACCGGGAGGCGCGATGCAGATACCCCAGAGCCTGTTCATTGTTTGACAAGAGCATATTTATCCAGGCAAGATCGTGATAGATCATTGATGCATTAGCGTTACCTCTAAGAGCTTTTTGCAAAACACTTTCTGCCTCGTTGTATCGTGCGCAATGGCTAAGGGCAAAAGCCAGAAGAGAATAGCCGCTATTGTCAAGAACTTGTATTGAAGCTGCGTTTTCAAGAAAGGGTATAAGTGAATCGTACTGCCCTCTTACCAAATGCAGTCGCCCTATGGCATTGGCAAGTGATGCTCTGGGGGTAGCCTCCATTGCACGGTTCCAGATACTATGCGCTGAATCGACCTGTCCGTAATCAAGATAGATCTCGCCTTTAAGAAGATCCTTGTCCTGAGATTGCGGTAACTGATTAAGCAGCTCCAGCCCATAACTGATTTTGTCTCTCTCATTTTCATCTCCTGAAACTGAAAGCAGGAAAAAGAGTATCTCCCTGTTCCTGAATTCTGCTTCCCATGCCCTCCAGGCAAAAAGCTGTGCTGAAACTCTGTTTGGAGCAGTCTGCGCTGCAGCCCAGTCGTAAAGGGGATCGGGTTGTTTTTGAGCTGCAGCGGAGAAATACCGGTGAGCCTTTTGTCTCTGCTCGCTCTGAACGTACCCGACACCTCTCTCATAGAGCTTCTCTGCAGACATAAAGTAAACATTGCTGCATCCAGCAAAAATGAACAATGCCGGTAGCAGGAAGAGTGTACCTTTCATAATCCGGGTCCTTTTTCAAGCCGATAAATTGAGATGTTGTACAGTAGTTTTTCTGCAATCTTCGTACCGGATTCTTCAATGTGCAAGGGTTACAAATAATTCACAGGACATACTACTGACTTACTCAACAGACCGCTAACAATCTCAAATTTGCACTAAATTGTTTGGTGTGGTTTGGTCACTTAAATTATATACCTATGGATCTAATGTTTTGATTTTATACAGGAGTCAGTAATGCTACAGAATTCTTCTAATTACAAATCTACAATCGGAATTTTAACAAGCGGAGGTGATTGTCCGGGACTGAACGCTGCCATTCGTGCGATTGTGAAACCTGCGGTAAATAAGTACGATATGAAAGTGTTTGGGATATTGGATGGTTTCAGAGGCCTTGTGGAAAATCGTACAATAGATTTGACTGATGCATCAGTCAGCGGAATCCTGACCATGGGTGGTACGGTTCTTGGGACCTCCAGGGATAAACCAACCAAAATGTCAATGGGCGGAGAAAAAATGGATATGACCCCGGTGATTTTAGAAAACATTAAAAAGATGGGGTTGGATTGTCTTGTGTGTTTAGGGGGAGGGGGTACCCAAAAAAACGCTTTTCATTTGTATAAAAATGGGGGAGTAAATGTTTTGACCCTTCCCAAAACCATAGATAACGATATAGCCAAAACCGACATCACCTTTGGTTTTGATACTGCTATGCAGATTGCAACCGAAGCCATAGATCGGCTTCACTCTACGGCTAGCAGCCATCAAAGGGTTATGGTTTGTGAAGTAATGGGGCATAAGGCCGGATGGCTTGCATTGGGAGCCGGAATAGCGGGTGGAGCGGATGTGATTTTAATTCCGGAGATCCCTTATACCATGGATGCCATTGCCAAGACCATTACAGAAAGAAGAAAGCGGGGTAAGCGGTTTTCTATTGTGGTTGTTGCTGAAGGAGCTGTTTCTCAGCAAGAGGTTTCCATGGAGTATGAAGAGAAGGAAACCAAAAAAAAGGAACTGCTGAAAAAACTCAAAAAAGCAGATCTGCCGGTCATAGAGGAACCGCTTTCAAATCGCATCGCAAGAAAAATTGAGAAACTCACCGGGCTGGAAACAAGAGTAACTACCTTGGGACATATACAACGTGGAGGGGTTCCCTCTGCCGCAGACCGGCTTCTTGCCACTCAGCTTGGAGCTGCTGCTGCAAGGTTTCTTGCAGAAAAAAAATACAATGTAATGGTAGGAATCCAAAACCGTAAGGCGGTTGCTGTTAATATAGAAGAGGTGGCAGGAATGAAGAAACTGGTTTCACCGAATGACCCTCTGGTTCTTACCGTTCGTTCAAGCGGAGCATCAATGGGAGACTGTTAAAACGGAATTAACGGAACGCTAACAGTACTCTAACTTCCTTGATTTATAATGTTATAAACGTCATAACAACTATTTCATTGGAGTATGAGTGCCGCCTAAGGAGAACGAAAATCTGTTTGCTGTAGTAGACATCGGAGCCATATCACTACGCCTTCTAATAGCATCACTACATTCTGGCAAGCTAAAAACAGTTGATTATCTTTATCTGGCTGTTGCACTGGGTAAAGATACTTTTCATACCGGCTTTATCTGTGATGAAATTACTGCTCGCAGTATCACTGCATTGAAAAACTTCAGAACTGTTTTGGATGAGTATCATATTTCGGACAAGAATATTTTTGTAATGGCCACAAGTGCTGTTATGGAAGCTTCAAACCGTGATTTTTTTGTTGATCGTGTCAATGGTTTTACCGGTTTTTCAATTTACCCAGTAGAGCCGGAAGAGACACTGTCATTTATATATCTGAGCTACATTGTCAACAAAAAAAACAGTGATTACAATTGTAATCAAACTTCAGTACTGGCAGAAATCAGCAGCGGAAACAGTTTGATAATGTCGGTGGCGGCAAACAGGGTTACACATTTTCACACCGCCAAAACGGGAACCCTTCGTGAAAGTGAAAATATTGATCTTAACTTTGTGCCTGCAGAGAAACAAAAGGAAATCGCACAATCGCATATGGAAATAATTGTGCAAAAATTTCTTGCTGCTGCGGACACAAAAAGTCTGACAAATCAAAACCTGCATATTTGCGGAAGTGACATCCCCAATGCCTTATTGCTTACAAATGAGCAAAGGCCGCTTGGAGGCAGTTGTATCTCTTTAGAGCAGCTTGATGAGCTCGCAGGCCGTGTGGCTTCAATACCTGTGAGTCAAAGGATGAAAAAACTCTCTATCACCTCTTCTGAGGCTGAATCGCAGCTTTTTGCTGTTTTGGCCTATCTACAGCTTGCAAAACAGCTGAAGGCAAAAAAAATAATCCTGTCCTCAGTCTCAATTCGTCACGGTGCCCTTATTCGTCATGCCATGCCTGGTTTCTCTGATAATTATCTGCTGAAACAAGTTATGAACAGTGCTAAAAAAATCGGAAGAAACTATAAAATTGATACCAATCACTCCCAAACAGTAATGAGATTTGCAGAACAGATTTACAAGTCGATTCCAGAATCACATTTTTCTCAAAACAGGGGGTTACTGCTGTTAAAAGTTGCCTCCTGGCTCCATGACTGTGGGAAGTATATAAATAATAAGGCACATCATAAGCACTCTGCCTACATTATCTCCAATGCGCCACTTTTTGGTCTGTCAAAAAGGGAAAAAAAGATCTGTGCACAGATTGCCCGCTATCACCGAAAGGCACATCCAAATAAATATCACACCGAGTATAATGATTTAAGCTACAGTGACAGAATGATGGTCAATAAAATGGCTGCAATACTCCGTGTCGCCGATGCTCTTGACAGCTCTGATACTCAGCACATTTCAAAAATAGAACTGATTGTTCAAAATGGTTTGTTGGTGGTAGTGGCTTTTTCAAATGACAGTATCTTCATTGAAAAGTCTGCAATGAAAGAGAAGTCAGAACTGTTCAAGAATGTTTTCGGACTGAAGGTGATTTTAAAGAAAAAGGAAGCAGTGAATTGAATCAACAAGAGAGATTTTTCAACCGGGAACTATCCTGGCTTGCCTTTAATGACAGAGTTTTTCAATTGGGTAAAGACAACCAACTTCCTCTTTTGGAACGGGTGAAATTTCTCTCAATTGCAGCAAGTAACATGGATGAATTCATAAAGGTAAGAATGGGGGGGTTGACCATTCTTGAGGAGAGCAGACCAGATAAGAGAGATCCCTCAGGGTTAAATGCAACTGAACAGATTAAACTGTGCGCCGCAGAAATCCAGTTTTTTTTTAATTCACTCTATGAATATTATGCCGGTACACTAAGCAAACAGCTTCAGATGTCTGAAATCGTACACGTTGAACATGAAAAGATCAAAGAAGATGAACGGCTGTTTTACGGAAATTACTTCAAGGAACATGTCCTTCCACACCTTGTACCAGTGTTGATGCAGCACCGTCATCGTTCGACAATAATCAGAGATGGAGACATCCATCTTTTTGTCTGCCTTAAAAACAATCTTACCGGTGATAGGTCAAATGTGGTTGTGACTATAGGAAAAAATCTGCCACGCTTTGTAGCATCAAAAAACAAAAAAGATTCTTTCCGGTATTTGCTTATGGAAGAGGTTATAAGGATGAATATTGAGATATTGTTTGAAGGAGTTGAAATACTGGAAACTGGTTTTTTCAGGGTTTTGCGCAATGCCGACATTCAGGTCTCTGAAGATTTCCCGGATAGTTTTTTGCCCGAAATGGAACAGGTGCTCAGCGAACGTGCAAAAAGTGAGGTGATTGCACTTTTCTTCCAACATGGAATGAGTGAGCAAATGGAAAAACATGTCCGTTCACTGTTCAAAACAAAAGAGTGTATGGTGTTTAGGCAAAACGGTCCTATAAAGTTTTCTTCGTTCAGTGATCTTTCGTTTATGAGTGGCTTTGACTCACTTAAAAGAGATCAATGGGAGCCGGTAATTACTGATATGTTTGCAAAAAAAAGAGATATATTCCCCATTCTTGCAAAAGATTCGTTTCTGCTGTATCATCCTTTTGAAAGCTACAATCCGATCTTACGATTTATTGAGGAAGCCGCGGATGATCCCTATGTCATAGCAATCCGGCAGGTACTGTACAGAACAAGTAAGAAAAGCCCCATTGTTGAAGCCCTGAAAAGAGCTGCACAGAAAGGGAAAACAGTTACGGTTCTGGTTGAATTGAAAGCCCGTTTTGATGAATCGCAAAATATCGCACAGGCACAGGATATGGAAAAAGCGGGTATAAATGTTATCTACGGCGTAAAGGGATTGAAGACACACGCGAAAATGTGCGCTGTCTTAAGACAGGAATCATCGGGACTTAAAAGATATCTGCACTTTGGAACAGGAAATTACAATGAAAAAACTGCCCGTCTCTACTGTGACTTCAGCTACTTTACTGCTGATGAAGATCTGGGGAGTGATGCATTTTCATTTTTCAATGTCGTTACCGGGTATTCATTTCCTAACAGCTTCAAAGCGTTAGATGCTGCTCCGATAACGATGAAAACAAGATTTTTGGAGCTTATCGAAAATGAAAGAAATGCAGCAAGTGAAGGTCGCCAGGCTTTTGTGTTTGCCAAAGTCAATTCACTGAACCACCCTGAAGTCATCGAATCCCTTTATGATGCAAGCAATGCCGGTGTACAGATATTTCTTAATGTGCGCGGAATATGTACCTTAAAACCGGGTATCATCGGTTTAAGCGAAAATATTCATGTCATAAGTATTGTAGACAGATACCTTGAACATGCAAGGGTCTTTTGGTTTTGCAACAACGGTGATGATAAGCTGTTTATCTCTTCTGCAGACTGGATGACCAGAAATCTTGATAAAAGACTTGAATTACTGGTCCCTGTCAGGGAAAAAAACAATAAAAAGAAACTTATGAGAATACTGGAATCTTTTTTCAAAGACAACTGCAATAGCTGGAAACTACAACCTGACGGTACGTATTTACCCACTAAACATTCCGGATCTGAAGATCGATTTAATGCCCAGCAGTTCTGTTATAATTTCGCCTTGCAGCAGGAGCTATCCGATGAAGGTAATTTATTTGAACCGTACAGGTAAAAGGTCCCTAACACCTATGCCTGTAGTCCAACAGTGGCGAGTTTTGCTCAGTGGCGGTATGGTTGTTCGGTAAATAATCTACAAATCCCTGTCTAAACCAATCGGTTTTGCACCCATAAATTCTGCTGTCGAGATGTCATGGCAACGAATAAATACTTAACCTTTCCATGCCGTTTATTCGATTAAACAGTTACTATACACTCTCCTCATAATCTACAAATTAATTTTTGTCATTTTTACAGGCACGACCGATTCCTATTACAAGAGCGAGGGCTGGGAAATGACTTACAGAATAATGGATATGGATGAATGGTATGGCTGCGTTGATAGACTTGATTATGCATTTCAACCCATTATATGTTCCCACACCGGAAGATGTTTTGCTGTTGAGGCGCTGCTTAGAAATTGGAAAAGCGCCGGGTTTGAATCAATTTTTGATGTTTTTGATACCGCTTTTGATCAGGAGACCCTTTTTGATGTCGATATATTCTTGAGGGAAAAGGCGATTAAAAAGTTCGCACAGATTGATTCACATACAAAACTGAAATTGTTTTACAACATAGATAACAGGATAATGGAAAAAGAGGACTATTTTTCGGGTAAAACCGGAAAAATAATCAACTCCAATTTTCTTACTGCTGATGCTCTTTGTTTCGAACTCAGTGAGAGATTTCGGTGGAATGAAACGACTCAACTCGAAAAAGTCATAAAAAGTTATAAAGATCAGGGGTATCCTATAGCAATAGACGATTATGGAAGTGGATTTTCGGGATTGCAGTTACTGTATAGTGCTGAGCCGATGTATATAAAAATTGACAGATTCTTCATAAAAGAAATAGACAAAAATGCAAGGAAAAAGCTATTCGTCACCAATATCATCAAACTTGCTCATACTCTTGGTATTAAAGTTATTGCTGAGGGGATAGAGACAACGGGGGAGTATTTCAACTGTATAGAGATCGGTTGTGATTATTTGCAGGGCTATTTTATTGCATATCCCAAGATTGACATATCGGTAATTCGGGCCGACTACTCTGATGTTTGCCCCAAAGAGCGCAGAGCGTGCAATCAGGAAACAGAAATTTCGGAGTTTATTTCCAATAATCTGCTCAGGATAAAACCGGTAAATAACCGTAGCACATCGTTTACAGAACTGTTCAGGTGTTTCAAGGAAAACAAGACACACAATGCTGTTCCGGTAACAAATGATGTTGGTGAACCGGTTGGTATCATTCCCGAGCATAGCCTCAAGGAGTATGTTTATGCTCCCTTTGGTAAGGAGATACTCGAAAAAGGTGGCCGAAATCATTATATTGCCCCTTTTATCATTCCGGTCCCTTCAACTGATATTACCAGTTCAATGGAACATATTCTCGAACTGTTCTATAACCTTAATGAAAAGGATAATACCGGTTACATTTTTATAACGGACATGGGGTGTTATATCGGTATGCTGAGTGCGACCACTCTTTTAAATGCAATTCACGAAAGAGAATTGAAGGTCGCCCGTGATATTAACCCACTAACCGGACTTTTCGGAAATGTGATTATCAGACAATTTGTCTTTGATACACTGACAAAAAAAACATGTTGTAACAGGTTGTTTGTCTATTTTGATTTTGATTATTTCAAACCGTTCAATGATTATTTTGGTTTTAGAATAGGGGATAGAGCCATTCAATTGTTTGCCGATACACTGAAAAGCATACTCAGCTGTGACGATTTCTTTATCGGGCATGTTGGTGGAGATGATTTCTTCTGTAGTGCTGATGTTCAGGATGTCATCTTTGGTGTTAAAAGGGTAACCGAAGTACAGAAATTATTCTCTGAAAATGTCAAAATGTTCTATGACAACGAACATTGTGAAAAAGGAGCCATTGAACTTACCGGCAGAGATGGAGAAGTCCGATATTATCCGCTACTTTCTGTATCTGCTGCTGTAATTGTAATCAATGAGTCCTCTTCTTTTGTTGATGAAGACACATTCTATTCGAAACTTGCTGATTTGAAAAAGAAGGCTAAAATTGCAGCTAACGGGATCGTGGTCTATACATTCAACGGTAATTATGAAACAGGCAACTATCCGGAACCCGACAGTATGACAAAACTGTCAATAGGATGCTGAGGCATTAATCATCTGTCGAATGATAGGTCGGTATGAGATTGTCCAGTTCTGTAAGCGACAGCTTCTGAGCAACGGGCGGAAAATGGAAAAAATGAGAACAGCTTTGTCATTAATGATTATAGTAGAAGAGCCATTTCTTATCAACAGCTTCAATGGCAAATGCGATAATGCATATGAAAAAAAAAGAGCAGTGTGACATCTCCAGTTAATATCACACTGCTACAAACGTTAAGTGCAATCCCGTTTATCTGCGCTTTTTTTAATTTTTCTGAATTTCCTCCAGATACTGTAATATCCTCTCAGAATGGTCCTTATCATAAGCTGCAAGGGAGTTGAAAAGAGTCAGCTGCAGAGGAGTATCATCACTATCGGTCTGCTTTACGGTGTTTTGGTAGTGAAGTTCTCCTGCGGACTGTTCAAGCTGAAGAGCTAC
>SKJJ01000187.1 GCA_007115975.1 Chitinispirillum sp. | reverse complement strand
CTTTTCCCTGGTTCGTAATGGACGATATCATGCTTGTCGACAACCGCTTTGCCTGAACATTGGTTATCGGTGTTACTCCAACAGGAGAATAGCTTCTGCCATAGTGAAGTTCATTGGTAACCCCAGTCTCATCACCCCAATGATTGCACTCTGAAAACAATAGTGCATATTAAAATCTAAAAAACACATATCAGGGGAGAAATATGGCTCAGGAGTACACATTAGGGAAAAAAGGTGGGCAATTGCCGATGGCTACATTCTATCATGGAGCAACGATCCTGAACCACAGATGCTTAGTCACGAAACGATCTGTATCCTTAATGCAAACGACAGTGATGCTCACTTTGAGGTGACAATATTTTTCACCGACAGAGACCCTGCAGGGCCTTTCAAGCTCACTGTCCCCGCAAAGCGTGTACTGCATAAGCGCTTTAATAACCTCAAAGACCCAGAGCCCGTGCCACTGGATACCGATTATGCAAGTGTGATAGAATCAGATCTGCCCATAGTTGTCCAGCACACCAGGCTCGATTCCCGTCAGGCTGAGAACGCACTTGTAAGCACAGCAGCATTTTTTGCAGATTAGGAGGAATATGAATCAGCAGTGGATATTTAGTCCCTACGGGACAAGGGGGAAAAACACCAGTTTTATTACCTGCAAATTCTTTATCCCCCAGAGGGTCATATACTTATAGATTAAGGTAACCAAGCTGTAAGGAATTTGTTACTGCTAATTCTTTTACGCAAAAAGCGTTCCGGGTAGGGAGTTAAGACGCTTTGGAATCGCTTTATCAAACATATTTTCTATATGCAGTATCAGTATTAGCCAAATCAGGTTTTTAACGGTTTACATCAACAGGTGCCATATTTGCTCTGTCGATAAAAGGATCTGGAAATGAGAGTACAACAATGGGAGCTGATACCCGGTTCTAATTGCTCAATTTACTCTTAATACATTTACCGCCCATGCTCTCCGGTTTCTATAGTAAAGAAAAAAACCGCACCCTTTCCCACCTCACCTTCCGCCCAAACCTTAGAAGAATTTGACAGAGAGCACAGTGTGAAATTCCTTGATGCACAGAAGTTCAGAGCAGGCTCGGAGGGAAGCATTTCTGTCTTAAAACGAGCCTTTGGGTTGAATCGCTGTCGTTTGAGAGAATTTAAGAGTTTTGCATCGTTAATAGGTTGTTTGGTGTTCAGTCATAATCTGGTTTTGTTAGCCTCTGGCTGAGTGTTCCTTTAGTAAGGCAGGTCTAAAATGTTACTTTGATAATTATGAGAATAGGGTTGCACGTGTAAAGTTGATATAAGGCACTTTGTTGCGGGCTCATTGCTTAGAAACGGCTGTTATGGTGTATAGAAGTCTCTGGAACAGAAAAGATTACATATACCCGCTGGTTAAAATGTGAAAATTTATAAAAAAGGCCTATTCTGAACAGAAACTAAATAGTAGCAATAGAGAATAGTTCCGAGAAGGCGGGGGGATTTATACGCAAAAGGGTTGTGACAGCGCATTTTTCACTGGTTAAAAACTGTCATTGATTTAGGTTCAAATGCGGGTTGGGGGAAGAGTGGTTTTGGTTTGAAGAACATACAGGTAATACGGTTGTAAAAAAAGCGTGCACGGAGATTGTTCTGCGTTATTGCTGCGCAAATCTGATCAGCCACGGTTGGTTATCTCTGTTTTGGTTTGGATTGTTTTGGCTATAAAAGAGTGCCGGGGATGGAAGGGTCCTTTTTGCGACTTGAAAAGAGCATAGCCATTGGAGATGTCCCTGAGGTACTCTTTTGATAGTTTTGACAAGGAAAAAAGAAACTTCTGGGTTTGGCAGTCCTCTTCCAGAATCATCAGATAATGATAGAGAGAGAGATCTTTTTCGGCCTTCTGTTTCGCAAAATCTCTGATTTCAGGGATTGACAGGGAGGCCAGAGTGCTCTGTTGGCTTTGAATGTTCTCAAAGGTCATGGTATTGAAATCGGTACATTTTTTCTGAGTGTTTGACAGTAACTCTATTTGTACATATTGCACTCGTTTTTTTCCGGCAAGATAGTAAAGAAAGATCTTTTTTTCCTTGTAAGAGCACTTTTTTGCTTGATTAGCATACATGTGTGCAGTTTCAAGGGTGTGCTTAAGGGAAAATGTAACAAAATCATTAAGGCGGCAATTACAGTTCATCGGGATGCTCCGTAGTAGAGGTGGTGGTAATGAAAACCGTAGTATCCTGCTGTAGTGCAATTTTCGTGCCATATCAGATGGCGTCTGGGCAAAGCGTTTTACAGCTTTGGTTGCTGTTTAAACCGGGGCTGTTTTTAAAATGAGAATCAAATTGAGAAAACTGGGCTGCACGGTGTTATGCAGGTGCATGCTGCTGCATCTTATCCAGTTTCCTGTATAGTGAAGAAAGAGATATGCCAAGAGCTGAGCTGGTTTCGTATTTATCACCCCCAAAGTGCTTTAAGGTCTTAATGATGTGGATTTTTTCCAGTTCATCGAGATTCCAAATCTCAGGGGTACAAGATTTTGTCGCACCTGCAGGAATTTCAAGCCCGGGGAAGTGCACTGCACTGAGAGGCTCTCCCTGAGCTAAAAGAAGTGCTCGCTCCAGCATATTTCGCAACTCTCGAATATTCCCAGGCCACTGATAGTTCACCAAAAGACGTATCAATTCGTCGTTCAGGGGGAAGTGCTGGTAACTGAAACTACCCAAAACATGTTTTATAAGCTCTCCTAGGTCGCCTCTGCGTTCCCTCAGAGAGGGTATACTTATGGGAAAAACACAGATACGGTAGTAGAGGTCCTTTCTGAAATTGCCGCCATTGGACTCTTCCATCAGATCACGGTTGGTCGCACATACCAAACGAAAGTCGCTTGTTCGAAGTTTGTTTTCACCGATGCGCCGGTAGGACCTCTCCTCGATTGTTTTAAGCAGCTGTGTCTGTACTTCCAGATCCATATCGCCGATCTCGTCTAAAAACAGCGTCCCGCCGTCAGCAACCTCAATTAACCCCGCACGGTCCTTTATGGCAGAGGTAAAGGCCCCCTTGGTATGTCCGAACAGCTCGCTTCTGAGAAGTTCGCCTTTGAGACTTGAGCAGTTAACCTCAACAAAAGCCTCACTTCTGCGGGAACTGTGATCGTGAATCCAACGGGCAAGAACCCCTTTGCCGGTACCGGTTTCACCGTGAAGCAGTACCACTGTGTGGTTCATTGCTGCTACATTTGCATACTGAAGAACCTTTTCTATTACCGCACTGGAACCAAAATAGGGCTCGCCCTGCTGCGGTGTAAGGCGCTGATGAATAATGTCTTTTTTGCGAAGCTCTTCAAACTCAAGCCCTTTGCGTAAACTGATGGCGAGGTCATCCATGTTTACCGGTTTGGTCAGAAAGTTGTGGGCGCCAAGCTTCATTGATTTGACAGCGGTCGGAATATCGCTTACGCCGGTTATGATTATTATAGCGATGTTTTCGTGGGCGTTTTTCAATTCCCCTATCCAGTCTATCGAATTGCCATCGGGAAGTTTTAAATCAAGCAGTATCGCATCAAAACTCCTTGCACCAACAAGACTCTTCGCCTCCTTGAGGCTCTTGGCGGTCTCCATTATGTATCCGGCTTTAGTCAAATAGCGTGAGTAAGCAAAAAGCGTGGCTTCTTCATCGTCAACCAATAAGATTCTTGGTGCTTTCATGCAGTGCTCCCTAAACCATTTAAGTGTCAGATTGTCAGATGTGAGGCGTTAATCAGTTTTTGATACAACCAATAAACACGTTTCTCAGAGATGGGAAAAGTTCAGTGATACAAAATAGTTTTGTGACCACTCTCTATCCACAGAAAAATAAAAGCAAATCCCTTACCGCTTTTTTACCTGCCCTCCCCCTTCCAGCCATAACTGCCAATGTAAACTCAACGCACTGATCCGCTCTGGGCTAAAACGGCATGCTCTTTGCCCAACTCTCTTTACCGGGCATCACTAGTCTCTTTTGGCATAACCTTTACCCCTTCGGCATTTCTTAAATTGGGAAAAACTGTATGAGTAATTCCTTACCGTGGGACCGCACGCACAGTTGCGGCGAACTCACTGCAAAAGATGAAAACAGATCGGTCGGTTTAGTTGGCTGGGTGCACAACTGGAGAGATCATGGCGGTGTTGTTTTTATTGATATCAGGGACAGAGAGGGGATCACTCAACTGCTCTTCAATCCTGCAATTAATAAAAAGCTTGCCCGGAAAGCTTCACGTTTAAGGCATGAGTTTGTGGTTGCCATCAAAGGAACGGTGCGTAAACGGCCCACCAATATGGCTAACACTGCGATGAAAACGGGTGAAATCGAAGTCATAGCAGCTGCCCTTGAAGTTCTCAATGAATCAAAAACCCCGCCGCTACATGTTTTCGATTATCAAATCGAAGAATCTGAAGAGCTTCGGCTGAAGTACCGCTATCTTGATCTCAGGCGACCGGCTCTGAAAAAAAACATTGTGTTCAGACATCAGGTGGTTATGGAGCTGCGCAAGTTTATGTATGAGCAGGGTTTTTTGGAGATAGAAACACCCATGCTTATGAAAAGTACTCCCGAGGGGGCACGGGATTTCCTGGTGCCCAGCAGGCTCAACAAGGGACGCTTCTACGCTCTCCCCCAGTCACCCCAAACCTATAAGCAGATTCTTATGGTTTCGGGGTTTGAAAAATACTTTCAGCTGGCCCGCTGTTTCAGGGATGAAGATTTGCGTGCTGACCGGCAGCCTGAATTTACCCAGGTCGATGCGGAGATGTCGTTTGTGGCAGAAGAGGATATATACTCGCTTTTTGAGGATCTTATAAAAACAGTATTTGAAAAATGTCTGGGCAGACAAATTCAAACTCATTTTAAAAGAATGAGCTTCACTGAGGCCTTCGCTGCTTATGGAACCGATAAACCCGATCTGCGGTTTGGGTTACCAATAAAAGAGATCTCTGAGCTGTTTAAAAAATCACCATTCAAGGTTTTCGACTCTGTGCTGGCAAAAGGGGGTACAATAGGGGCAATTTGTGGGACCGGCTGCGGTGATTTCTCACGAAAAAAAATTGATGAGTTAACCTCCTGTGTCTTAAAGTATGGAGCCGCAGGACTTATTTGGTTAAGGGTAAACGAAGAAGGGCTGCAGGGGCCGGTGGCAAAGTTCTTGTCACTACAACAATCAGAGGCCCTTATTGATCAAACCGGGGCATGCCGGGGGGATATGATTTTTATTGTCGCTGCACCCCAAACGGTCTGTTTTGCCTCTCTGGGGCAGCTGCGGCTTGAGCTTGGAAGAGTAAAGGAACTCATTCAAAAAGAGGAGTTTAGTCTGCTCTGGGTGTATGAGTTTCCTCTGTTTCAGTTCAGTGGGGAGCTTGGACGTTATATTTCGGTACATCACCCCTTTACAGCTCCTCTTGAGCAGGATATTGCCCTCTTAGGTAGTTCCGATTTTTACAAAGCGCGTTCCCGGGCCTATGACCTGGTGCTCAATGGTACTGAGATAGGGGGTGGCAGTATCAGGATTCATAATCAGCAACTGCAACGGGATATATTCAATATCCTCCAGATAAGTCCTCAGGAGGCGCAGGAGAAGTTCGGTTTTCTGCTGCACGCTCTCTCTTTTGGTGCTCCTCCCCATGGAGGTATTGCTCTTGGTCTGGACAGACTTATTATGCTTATGCTGGGACTGGATAGTATTAGGGATGTTATACCCTTCCCAAAAACTTCTGCTGGTATTTCGCTTATGGACAATGCTCCCGACAACGTTACCCAAAGTCAGCTTGCAGAACTTGGCATAAAATTGGCCGGGGGAGGGTAGTTGGGATTAACACCCATTTAGACTTGACATGTTCTCTCATTAATAACTATTATTAATGTTACCGGAATTAGCCGGCTGATAAATTTTTGAATAAATCATCTGGAGGAATTATATGTTTTCAAAGGTAAAAACTGTTTATCGTTTTATGCTGGTAGGGGTTGTAATGGCTGCACTTGGTATTGGTTGTGCCGGTCCGGAAAGAATAAGTGAAGAGGAGCAGGACAGGCTTAATGAGGCGCAGATCGCAACAGAGGCCGCTGTGGAAAAACTTGCCAGGTTAAGGGAGGAGAGAACTATGCTTGAAGAGGGTATCAGTCCTGATGAGCACTCCTCAGAGGATGCAGATGAATAAGAGAAGGCCGTGGAAGACCTATAGAAACAGCTGTAACGTAGGGTGGGGTTATTCTGCCTTCTCCCTTCTCCTTTAATGTACATACAATTAAAAGTTCAGCTCATGAACTTTCTACCTTTATGGCTGCACTCATGCGTGCCGTAGTTGAAATAGCAGACCACAATCATTTTGCTGAATAGTACTTCTCGTGAACCAAGGTATAGTGATACTCTTTAAAGTTCGGAGACCTCTTCAAGGATAACCGGTTCCTTAATGAACACAAATTCCAGAAAAAAAACCACTCGTATTTTAACCATTGGGGGCCGCAAGTTTCGCCGAGGCATCCCCTCTTTTATCACCTATCCCCTTGTGGTGTTGCTTTCTACCGTCACTATGGTTGTTTTCTTTTTCCCGTTTCATACAACCGTTCAGTCTTATGACCTTCCCAAAGTAGGTGAGGCTGCAAAGGAGACGATAATAGCACCTTTTACATTCGATATAAGGCGTTCTGAAGATGAGCTTGAGCGGGAGCGTAAAAGGGCTATGGACCAGGTGTTAATGGTCCTGGATCACGACCAGGGAGTTGCCGCTGAAGTGGTGGAGAAGATACAAAATGTTAAATCAAAGATCCTTTTGTACAAGGATCCTGCCACAGCCGATTCACTGCGGGAGCAGTTGTACCGTCAAATTGCAAGGGAACTGCCTGAACGGGCCATACAAAATCTTATGAAAAGGCCTGTACTTCTGGATGAAGCGGTGCAACAGGCCTCTTTTGTTCTGGAAACAGGGGTTGCATCGGTACTCCTTATTTCTGGCCCCGAGCAGCTTGCAGAGCTCAGAGCAAAATACAACACCAACTTCGATCATACGCTTCATTATGATAAACGATTTGTCTCCCTGCGAAGAGACGACTCAGAGATGGTGATATCTATATCGGAAATTCCGGTTAAAGAGATTGCTCTTGAGCAGGTTGTAAACCGGCTTAAGAGGGATCGCAATATGGATGATGAAGCGCTGACATCCATATACGAAATTCTCTATGCATATGTGCGCCCCAATATCAGGGTCAACGGTGCGCTTACAACAAAAAGGCGCAATGAAGCAGCACAAGGGGTGTTGGAAATCAGTGGGAAGGTTATACGTGATACCGAAGTAGTCCGCAGGCATCAGGAAGTTACACCCGAAGTGGTGCAGAAGATACGCTCTTTGCACAAAGCTCTTGACCGGTTGGAGAATGTTGAACAGGCAAGAAGAGTCAGGGCTGCAAATCTGGGGCGTCTGATGTTTGTGCTCATCCCGCTTCTCTTTGTGGCATTTTACATAAAGAACTATGAACCGGACATCATGAAATCCAATAAGATGTTGAGTGCCCTTGCTCTTTGTCTTGTTTTTCAGGTTGTGGTGATCAGAGCAGCGCTTTTTATTATCCCAAAACTGTTTCAGGAGGGGGTATACGATCCGGCGATTATTCCTGAGCTCATTATTCCCTTTTCACTGGGAGCAATCCTTTCGGCGATTCTGTTTGATTTGCGGATTTCACTTATCGTGTCGCTCTTTTCGGCTGTTTTTATTAGTGTTGTAATGGGTTTTAATCACTTTTTCTTTGTCTATGCGTTTCTTGGCTCCCTGGTCTCCAGCTTATTCACTCATCATATCCGCTACCGGTGGCACTTTTTCAAGGCGATACCGCCCGTTACATTGATCTGCATGGTGATGATCGCTTTTTGGCACCTCGTAGGGTATAAAATTGCACTCGTACCGCTTGCTCAGAATTTTATGCTTGCCTTTATAAGTATAGTGGGATCAATGTTCTTTGCTATGATACTGACCCCTATTTTTGAGATGCTTTTTGACATTTGTACCGATATGACTCTGGTTGAGCTTTCGGACATGAATCATCCCATTTTAAAGAGGCTCTCCATTGAAGCTGCAGGAACCTATAATCATAGTGTGCTGGTTGGTAACCTGGCAGAATCAGCTGCACAGCGAGTCGGTGCCAATGCGCTGCTTGCCAGGGTCGCTTCATATTATCACGATATCGGGAAAATTGAAAAATCGGACTACTTTGTGGAAAATAACATGCACGGGGAAAGAAACAGACACACCAAGTTGACCCCCAACATGAGTGCTCTTGTGATATCGTCGCATGTAAAGGATGGGGTTGAGTTGGCAAAAAAACATAAACTGCCCCGTGTGATCCAGGATGTAATAAAGCAGCACCACGGAACAAGTACGGTCTCCTTTTTCTATGAAAAAGCTCTTGAACTGGATCCGCATAAGCAGGTACAGGAAAAAGATTTCCGCTATCCCGGTCCATCACCTCAGACTCGTGAAATTGCGATAATAATGTTGGCCGATTCTGTAGAGGCTGCATCCAGAAGTATCGCCAGCAGTTCGCCTAAACTGTTGAGAGAACTGGTTAAAAAGATAATCAGAGATAAATTTCTGGCATCCCAGCTGGATGAGTGTAATCTGACCCAAAGAGATCTTCATGAGATAGTTGAAGGATTTATGCCGGTTTTACAGGGTATTTTCCATACAAGAATTGAGTATCCAAACAAAAAAAGAGGAGTTTTCCTGAATGACTAAACAGAACAAGGGGTTCACCAGAAGGCATGTTTTTATTGATCGTGCCATACAGGGCAGGTATATGCTTACGTTTCTGGTTCCGATGCTTATATTGTTGTTGTTTATGATGGTAACCCTCTATTTCGCTTCAGAGACAATTATTTCAACCACTGCACGAATAGCCAGGCGGGATATGCAGAATATTACCACTATGTATATGCAGGACAGGCCAGATCTTACGGTTGAGGAGTACAAAGCATTGCATAGTGAACTAAATGAGTACATAAGGGACCTTTCTGCCAGTGGTAATGTAAGAACAGAAGTATTCAAGCCGCTTCTGTTTGTATTTGGTGTGGGGCTGTTAATTGTTATTATTCAGATTGTTCTGCTTACAATTTTCTTCTCACACAAACTGGCCGGACCGGTCTTCAGATTCGAAAAGGCTTGCAGGGCCATGATTGATGGCTGTTATACCGATGAGATCTATCTCCGTAAAGGGGATCAGATGCAGAATCTTGCTTCACTGCTCAATCAGGTTATAAAGTTAACCCGCGAGAGAATTGATGTGCTGATCGCAGGTGATCAGCAGAAAAAAGATGAAATACGCGCACATTTGAAATTGTAGTGTTTTTTTTGTTGACTTTAATGCTTAAATCATCTAATTTTACTTACTCGTTTTGGAGCGATATGAAAAAGAATCTTTTTGGAAAGAACAATTATATCCTTTTAGGAGTCAGTCTGGCTCTTTTAGCAGTTGGGTATTTTTTACTGAGTCAGGGGCCGGTCGATGGCATCTTGTCAAAGAGTGTGGCTCCTGTTGTACTGGTTGTAACGTATTGTGCAGTGTTGCCATATGCCATTCTTTCAGGTTGCCTGAAAGAGCAAAAAGAAGAGATCAGGAAATAGGGGCGTTTAGCTCAGCTGGTATAGAGTGCCTGCCTTACAAGCAGGTGGTCGTAGGTTCGAATCCTACAACGCCCATTTTACTACAGTTGGACCGGTAGTTCAGTTGGTTAGAACGCTGGCCTGTCAAGCCAGAGGTCGCGAGTTCGAGTCTCGTCCGGTCCGCCACTTTAAAGCCCTCCTTAAAGGAGGGCTTTTTTGATTTAATGGCTGGTCAAAAAACATATTTGTTATACATTTTGATAAATTTTCTGTTACCCTTCCGTATATGAATCGGGCGCACTATGGCTCACAATGTTGTACTGGTAGGATCCTTTACTGATAGTGAATTGCATCTGTTGCAAAGGGTCTGCGCACAAAGAAATCTAAACCTGATTGTGTGTAAAGGGCATGGGGACCTCGAAAAAAGAGATAATGCCGTTGGGTATATCTCTTCTCTTCCGTGCACCGAGGAAAATATTCTAAAGCTCTTTGCCTCACAACCAATTGGGTTTGGTGAACTGATCCCGTTTTTTCAGAAGATCGATAGCGATGACAACATTCCCGATTTTGTAAATAAGTTACCAGTAAGTGGCCTTTTTAAATCACCTCTGGGTGAGGCTGCGGTATATAATATGGCAGTGGCTATAGATAACTGTATCGATACCATTAAAAGGCACAAGCAGTTTAAACAGGATATCTCCAAGTATAGAAACCAAAAACATCTTTTGGTTCAGATAGGTACCGCTCTTTCCAATGAAAATGATCTGGTTCGGCTGTTGGAGCTGATCTTGTCGGTAAGCAGAGAGGTTACAGGGGCCGATGCCGGGAGTATTTACACCTGTGAAAAAATGCAGATCGATGGCGTTGAGAAGCCTGCGTTGAGATTCAGGGTCTCACAGAATGATTCTGTTGACATAAATCCGGGATCGGAATTTGTTTTTCCGATCAGTGCCCGATCAATATCAGGGTATGTGGCCATGACCGGAGAGCCTCTTCTTATAGATAATGTTGCATCTCTTGATAATACCGTCCCCTACAGCCAGGGAAAAGACTTCGCGAAGAAATTCGGCTACAGGGTAAAATCCATGCTGACGGTGCCGCTTAAGAACATGGAGGCAGAAGTAGTGGGGATCCTGCAGTTAATGAACAAAAAGTATGACCTAAGGCAGAGCCTGGCAGACTTCAAGGATGTTGAAAATGCCGCCTACCCCTTTTCAATTGAAGATGAGGATATTATTCTGTCGATCGCCAGTTACGCAGCAGTGTCAATTGAGCGCGTGATGCTATACGATAACATCAGAAAGATATTCGAAGGCTTTCTGGGCTCTTCAATTGCTGCAATAGATGAGCGGGACAGCGTTACCAGTGGTCACTCCAAACGAGTGGAGGGGTATGCCATGGCCTTTGTCGAAGCCGCTGCTCAAATGAAGGAGGAGACGATCTTCTCAAAGCTTGCTTCATCACAAGAGCGGGTAAGACAGTTTAAATTTGCCGCACTGCTTCATGACATCGGAAAAATTGGTGTTCCCGAAGATGTGCTGACAAAAAATCTGCGGCTCTCCCCCGGTCTCTATTCTGCGCTTATGGCAAAGTTTGACTATATCCGTTTGCTCATGAGGTTTTCTGATCTGGATCTGCCATGGAAATCAGAGCAAGAGCTTGACAATGATATAGAACTGATTAAAAAAATCAACCATGCAGGTTTCCTGAGTGATGAGGATTATCAAAAGCTTTCAGTTATAAGAAATGTTAATTATACAACGCTCGATGGAGTTGAACATCAGCTGTTATCACCCCAGGAGTGGGGGTGTCTGTCAGTAAGAAAAGGCAACCTCACTGCACAGGAGAGAGAGATGATAAACTCTCACGCACTTTCCACCTACAGGATATTGTCAAAAATCCCATGGACAAACAGCATGAAAGAGATCCCCTTTATTGCATGTCATCACCACGAAAAGATGAACGGAACCGGTTATCCCCATGGCTTGAAAGGTGATCAGATACCGCTTGAAAGCAGAATACTTGCAGTGGTTGATATTTACGAAGCACTTGTTGCACAGGATCGTCCATATAAACCTAAAATGGAACATCAGAAAGCATTGAATATCTTAAAAAGCGAAGTGGAATGTGGGCATCTTGACCCCGACGTTCTCGATTTTTTCATCGAAAATGAGATTTATAAGCTGTATCTGGATCCGGATGATGAACTTAACTGTAAGTAATTACCCTCTTGGTAAAATCAATACATTTAAAATAGGCGGTTGTGCAAAATTTTTCGCTCAACCGTCATCACAAAAGCAACTCCTAAAGCTCCTCGGTTTTGCAAAAGAGAAAAACCTTCCACTTCTTGTCATGGGCAAAGGGTCTAATTTGCTGCTCAGTGACAAAGGATGGGACGGATTGGTCCTAAATATTTCATCCTTTTTTTCTGATTTGAAGTGGGAAAAGATGCATGCTCATTGCCTGAGCGGAATGTCTCTTGACAAGCTGATTAGTGAAGCTGTCAAAAAAGGGTGTTCAGGATTGGAGTATCTTTCAGGCATACCGGGTACAGTTGGTGGAGCGGTTGCAATGAATGCAGGTGCATACGACTCCTGTATCGCCCACAGCCTCATATCGGTGCGTGTTCTTGATCCGGCTACTGCTGAAGTTTCATGCGTTGACCGTGATGAACTTGAACTGGGGTACCGGACAAGTTTGGTAAAGAAAAATGGGTTAATTGTTCTCTCGGCAAAATTCAGATTCAGCCTTTGTGATACTGCAAAACTTGCAGCAGTAAGAAAAGATGTACTAAAGCGGAGAAAAGAGAAACAACCACTGGAACTTCCCAATTGTGGCAGCGTTTTTAAAAGACCTCATGGTAATTATGCAGGTACCCTTATAGAAAAGTGCTCACTGAAAGGGTACCGGTGCGGTGATGTGGAGATATCTTCAAAGCACGCAAATTTCATTGTAAACAGAGGAAATGGGAAAGCAGAGGATGTTTTGAGAGTGATTAACCATGTCCGCAGGACTGTCTATGAAAAGTTTGGTATATTGCTGGAACCGGAAGTGATTTTTGCCGGGGAGTTTAGTCAATCCCTTTACGTTCCGGATGCCGGTTTAAAAGTTAAAGAGGAGAAATGCAATGAAAGTTGAGTATGCTGTTTTTCCCACAGGGTTACTGGAATCCAATGCCTGTGTAGTGTATGAAGAGTCAAAGAGGTGTCTGATAATCGATCCCTCCCAGGGGTGTTCTGAATTGGTCCGGTTTGTGGAAAAACAATCGCTTACTCCGGTTGCGGTCCTTTTGACTCACGGCCACTTTGATCACATTACAGGTATTCCGGAAATCGAAAAAAAGTATCCCCAACTACCGGTTTATATTCACCGCTGCGATATACCCATGCTCAGAGACTCCAACTTCAATGGCTCTGTAATGCTGGGGATGGATTTTAAATATGAGGGACCTGTAAATGAACTTCAGGAGGGAGTTGCACAGATTGGTGGTTTTGAATTTCAGGTGATTCATCTACCCGGGCATACTCCAGGGGGGTGTGCTCTGCTTTTTGACCGTCTCTGTTTCTCCGGAGATGTCCTGTTTGCCGGTTCCATTGGAAGAAGTGACTTTCCGGGAGGAAACGGAGAGGAGTTGATAAAAGGAATTAAAGCCAAATTACTTACTCTTGGGGATGAAACAGTGATATGTCCCGGCCACGGCGGACGCACAACTGTGGGTCGGGAGAAAAAAGCCAACCCATTTCTAATATGATTGATAGCGCAGCATGATAAAACTTCCCTATCTGGATATCTTTCTCGCTCATCTGAAAATGGAGAAGGCGCTAAGCGATAATACCGCACAGTCATACAGATTTGATCTGCTGCGGATGGCGGGCTATCTTAAACAAAATGGAATCACTGATCTTGAGAAGGTAACACCGGCTGTTCTTTCTGGGTATGTCAGATTACTTTTTGATATTGGTTTTGCCCCCTCTTCTATACAGCGATCAACCTCATCAATCAGAAGTTTCTTTTCGTTTATCTCCTCAGAGGGGGTAGTCCCCACTGACCCCACAGAGCTGCTTGAATCGCCACGAAATACAAGAACTCTCCCATCGGTACTCTCCGTTGACGAAATCGAACAACTGCTGGACATAATCGACCTCTCGGTTCGGGGAGGGGTAAGGGACAGGGCAATGCTTGAAACGCTCTATGCAACCGGGATGAGAGTTTCAGAACTGACCTCATTTGCATTTGACAGTATTATTGAAAATGAAGGACTGGTGAGAATAAGGGGCAAAGGAGCAAAGGAGAGAATTGTCCCTATCGGAGAGACTGCTCTCTATTGGATAAAACGCTATAGTGATGATGACCGGTATCGTTTCTTTAAACCACATTCGGACAATACGGTGTTTCTGAATATCAGGGGCAAACCATTAACCAGAATGGGTGTTTGGAAAATCCTCAGACAGTATGCGCAAAGAGCTGGTATACAAAAGGATATTTCACCGCACACCTTCAGACACTCCTTTGCCACTCATCTTCTGGAGGGAGGGGCTGATATACGCACCGTTCAGGAGATGCTGGGACACTCAAATATCGTTACCACCGAGATATACACGCACATTGACAGGGAGTACCTTAAGGAGGTGCACCGCAGCTACCACCCCCGTTTTTATTGCTGATCGGAGATTGAAAAATCGCGTACCGGTCATCTTTTAGACCTGTTTTGCTGTTATTCGTGAAATTTCTTGACATAACCTTTGATCTATTCAATATTTATAGTAAAATTCAGGAGGCTGTTTATGGCAAATAAAACCAAGCATGATCTTATATCATCGGTGTCCAAAAGCACCGGGCTAACCCAGGGTGACAGCAAAATTGTCGTTGAGGAATTGCTTGAGACTATTTCTGTTATACTTGAAGACGGCCATAGCATTGAAATCAGGGGTTTTGGGACATTCTACACAAAAGAGCGCAAGCCCCGTCCGGCACGCAACCCAAGAACGGGTGACGTCGTCCCTTTGCAAAAAAGGGTTGTCCCGCTGTTCAAGTATTCCAGTCAATTAAAAAAGAAAATTGCTGATAACCTAGTAGAAGTATAGCAACGGTTATTCGGATTCTAATATAAAAAGTAAAAATCAGGCTCTTCAGAAGAACGCTCTGAGGCGTGGTATTTTGGGTAGAACTCCCGATTGAATTTCCACCTCTCTGTCACTCTCCCTCTTCGCTTCCGAAGCCATGGGGGCAAGACGGATACTCATCATCTGGTTTTTTTGTTCTTTTTTTGTAAATTCCTTGACTGTTTCCCGCTTTTGCCATATAATCATATGAGTTACATAATTGCTTACAAGGATGCACTCATATGAAAACCGGACTGATAGTAACAGTTGTCTTGGTCATAATAGCGGGAGTCAACAGGATTAGCGCTCAGGAGAATTTGGGCGCAAGTATAACCTTACCCTCCTTTGAAGCCCGACTATCCCTTGGATTTAATTATGACCTGCTGAAGCTTCCTACTGCTGTCTCTTTTGAGAACCCTATGGGTTACATGGGGATAAACATACCCCTTAACCGCAGTTTCAACATAAGAGATATGGCAGGTCAGACCGATTCGATCTTTTCTGATACTACACTGTTCAGAAATGGAGCGGATTTCCAGCCCAAAGCCATAGCCCGACAAAATCCAAATAATAGTGTCATGGTAACGGTTCCCATGATGGGAGGGGTGGGTAGTTTCTCCTATACACAAAATTTCCTTCTCGATTATGAGACAATTCTGGGTAACCCTTCTATCTCCATCTCTCCTGAGCTTGATGAGGGTATGTCGTTTTTGCTCAGGGGAACAATCAACGTCCCCCTAAGTCTCTCTTTGGGGTGGGAGACCATGAGTTTTGGCTATGCCCACAGAGTCGACAGAAATTTCTCTTTCGCCTTCAATATCAGCAGACACCTTTTCTACGCCAATCTCAAGGGTAGGGTTGATATGAACCTCCTTGGCAACTACAACATCCATGTTGATTCAGCTATGGCTCCCATTTACGGGGAGATCGACTACCCTTCAGAAAAAGTAAATGGGTATGCCCTCGGTGCATACGATGCAGAAGTCTGGTCTCCTAGTATCGGTGCACAATTCTGGCGTTTTTCTCTGGCGTCAAGATTTGGTTTCAGCACAAAGGCCAGAGGCTCTTTGGAAGCACGATATTATCTGCCTGCGTTTATTGACCCTGAGACGTTTGAGATCAGGTATGATCTGTCGGATCCTGATGTCCTGATGGATCCGGATATAAGGGATCAGTTTTTGTCAAATGCAGTTGACAGTGTTGGCTACAGTACCGAAAACAGGCTTCACTGGAGGATTCCGCACGCGCATACCCTAAGTGCTTTGGTTTTAGACAGAACCCTCGCTGTATCCTTATCGTACACAAAGCTGTTTGGGGAGATCGAGATGCGTCTGGAGGATATTCTTAAGGAGCAAAACCCTGCCGGTACGAGAAAGAATAAAGAGGGGGTGGTGGATTCAATTGGGGTGGACCTTGGGGTGAAAGTTGATCATGTAATTGTGCTCCACGGAAACTTACTTGGAGCTTTTTTGAATGCCGGTGTCTTTGCCTTTGATTTGAAATCAGGTGAGCGGGAAAATATTCTGGGTGAGAATATGCCTAAGGGATTGGGTATGGGGGATGCCGCAATGATTCCGATCCTTAATATGGGTGCTGTGGTTGGAGCAAAAATTCAATTGAAAGTTCAATTAAATCTACTGCCGCTTCCTGCATTTAAGTCGGGGTTGTATTACCACTTTTGATATGATTTGAAAGGACCTGTTCATGATCGGTTATTGTAGAACCTCTTTATTGTTGATGGTTTTCTGTGTAGCGGTGTCCGCTCAGCTTTCAAGTGATTATGTGATAATGGTGGCACCAATAGGAGTTGTTTCTGCTGATCAGGAGGTAACTGTTGAGTGGAGCGGATCGGTAAGAGTGCCCCCCCCGATGGATCAATCTTTCAGGTCGCCGGATTCAGGTATCATCTTCTTTGACAGAAATCCCGGTGGTTCTGATCTGAACAACTACCGGTACAGAGTAGAGAAAGCACTAGCTGATTATGACAATTACCACGTCTCCGGTTCCCCCCCCAGGCGTGGGATACGCTTCAGGCCCGAGGATCAGGCAGGCATGAACACCGGGGTTTTTTACTGTGTTGTAGCCTGGCCCATGAAGTCCGACACTCTCTACTCGAATGAGTTTCAGATAATGGTTGATAGCCCCAACCCTGTGAACTGGCGTGCACCCTCGGGGAGTATCTCAAATCTCACACCCCTTTTCAGATGGGAAGCCAATCAGGGCGTTCCGTACTACCATGTCATACTTTCTGATGAGGAGATAAGAGTTGATGACTCTTCGGGAGAGATAAACATTAATGGAGTGAGCATTGTATGGCAGGCAATAACTGCAAATAACCAGATCGCTTATGGGTCACCCGATCCATCAGGAACTATAACTGCAAATCCGCCGCCATTGTCTCCGGGCCAGAGGTATACATGGCTTGTGATGAACAATTACGGTAATCACCCTGCATTCTCCTCTCCTAAAGTCAAGCTCCCTCCCGGAGAGTTCATGGTTACAGGAGAACCACTCAAAAAGCCTGTCAACGTTTATCCGATTGATGAGTGGGATTTTACCAGCACCGATAATGAAACGATCTCTTTTAAGTGGACAAATCTGGATACTCTGGCGAACACCTACCAAATATTTGTCTATATGTCAGCGGACTCTTTGGTAGAAGGCCTTAGTGAAGGTATCAATGCAAAAATTGCTGTTTGGGAAAAAACTGTTTCAGCCAGCCGGAACACTGATACCATGAGTGTGGAGGTTAATGCTGCATCCATATTGACAAGTAATAGCTACTCATGGCGGGTCATCGCCATAGATGAAACGGGCGCCGGCAGGGCTGGGGCAATTTCTGATTTCTCCTACTACGCTCCATCAGGTACACTGAATGTTTTCACAAGAGAGCTGCTGGTAGTGTCTGATGGTGAGCAGCAGGATACTGTAATAAGCAGTGTCGGACTTGTTGAGATTACTATGGAGGTTCTGGAGGGACCAATGGAAGCGCCATTGCTTTTTTATACCGACAATGCGGGCAACCTGGTCAGAAGCCGGCCAGCCGGGACATATCGTCTCACCGCTTCAAAAAACGGATATGAAAATGTAAGCCGTACAGTGGAACTTGAAGATGGTTCCCGTACTTTCGATACACTGTATCTGATCAGATCACCCTCATCGATTTTTGGCAGAGTTGTTGACGAAACCGATCGGGGAGTAGATCTGGCTACCCTTAGAGCCGTTTCTCAAAGAGGTGATACTGTCTGTGCTAGGAGCGATTCGAGAGGAAACTTTATAATCAATTGCTATGGTGATGATTGGTGGGTTTCGGCACTGAAACCGGGCTTCATTAAGTCGGTGGCAAAAAGAGTAACCATAGGTGATGGTCAAAATCACAACTTAGGTAAAATCACGATTCAAACAAACCGCCTCTCTCTTTCGGGTAGAGTGGTAAACGATAATGGAAACGGAGTTATCGGCTCAAGGGTTCGCCTGTTTAGAAATGATGAACTTGTCGATCTTATATCGTCAACTCCTCAGGATGGCAGTTTTTCCTTTTCTGTTGAACCGGGAAAGTATACTGTAAATGCAGACAAAGCGGGTTTCAGCTCACAGGTCAGGGAAGTGACTCTTTCCGAATCGAGGGCTGTTACGATCACTTTGAGACCCGGAGCCTCTATTGTCACCGGTAAAATAATCGGCAAAAGTTGGTCAAGAAGACAGCAGGAATATGTGTATGCTCCCATTAGAGGTGCCAGTGTTAAATTTGTCAGTATGAGCAGGCCAACGGATACTGTAGCAGTACAATCGGATGCAACCTATGGAACCTTCAGTACCGGTCTTGAGGGAAATGTTGATTATGAAGTGATAGTTTCCGCAGCCGGATTTACAGAAAAGAGGGATACAAAAATAATCTCTGCACTCCCCTTTATAACTCACAATCACCAGGACACTCTTGTTAGAAAAGCGATGATTTCCGGTACCGTTGCGTTGAGCAGTACTGGGAACTTTGTCGGCGGTGTCAATGTCTCTCTTTACGACTCTGTTGGAGGGGTTACTTTTGCACAGGCAACGAGTGGTACTGACGGATATTTTGAGATCAGAGGTATACCGGATGGTGAATATCTGATAAGTGCCGGAAAAAGTGGCCTTTTTCTCGAAAGCGTTGACCCGCAGGGGGCGGTGACAGTCGAAGACGGCAGAGCAATCGGGGATAGTTTTGAGCTGCTCATGGATACAGGTGAGAAGGTTATAAAGTGGGTCATAGAGGAATACGAGGGTAGTGGTTTCGTAAGGATCCGCTCTCCCTTTGCCAGAAGTATCTCTTTTGATGACTCGCTGAGCGGTGCCGGCGCCGGTACTTATATATTCTCTGTTGATGCCCAGGAGGACTCTGTGCTTGGGCTCTCGCTTGGGAGGATCGTAGTGCCACAGGATGTGCAGAGATATGTTGATACGGTTGTTCTGGATGTGACCCACACCGCTTCGGACACGCTTTCGATTCAAAATGGCCGCCTTGACGTTAAACTAAAGTCCGTTAACATGCTCGACTCCGCAGAGATTTTTTACAGAAGCAGGGGTGGAAACATCAATTACCAGTCTCAGAGAATTTCTCGGGCGGATAGTGAGTACGCTTTTACAGTTTCCCCCCAGAGGGATGGAACTGAGCTGTTCTATTATTTCAGGGCGTATAGGGGTAACGATATCTACGGCCACGACAGAGAGGTTTTCTCTTCGTATGTGAAAACGGATACGAGCAGACTCTCACGGTATGAGATTGCACCTTTTTCAGATGAGATTGCGGTTTTGCCATCCGATCACACTATCAGGATTTCTCTTAAGGGGTACTATGGTTCAGCGTTTTCTCCTGCAAAAAACCTCAAAAACAGCGCCATTTCCTGGAAGTTAAGGAATGCCCAGGGTAACACTCTCAGCCCCTCCAGGGGCTCTGAGGTAACCGTGAAAACCTCTGATGAAAAAAGTAACGATACCGTATGGCTGGTTGTAACAATCGATACAAGTGACGTTAAACTTGCTTCCGGTTTGTCTGCTACCGACTCGGTCGGATTTGTCACCACCGGATTTAATGTAAATAGATTAGAGGTGGCCAGAACTGACAACAGAAGCCCCAATCCCATCACTACTTCTCCAATTGACCGAGCCGAGTTCAGGGCAAAGGGGTACGATACCCGGGGTAATCGGGTGGAGGTGAATCCGGCCTGGTCCGTCATCCCTGATGGTGCGGGTGTGATTGACAATAGTGGAGTGTTCAGGCCATCCGGTGACTTTGTCGGATATGTAAGGATAGTTGCAACCAGTGGCTCTGTTTCCGCAGAGTACAATCCATACAATGCTGAGGAAAAGGTGTTTGATGCTGGTTTGAATGTGAGATTCGTCCTTGGGCAACAATCCCGTGTTGCTGACACAAGACGAGGGTGTAAAATAAATTTTCCGCGGGGGGTCATCGGTTCAACTGAGACCGGTCTTATAGAGGTGACGACTCCTGACTTGGGTAATCAGATAAGGCGTGGCTCAGGGAATTTGAGAATGGTCGATAGTATAGGGTATGACATCAAACAACTTGAGAGTATCACTTTCAAAGACAGTATCGAACTGGTACTGAGTATTCCGGATAGTTACCGGGAAGACGCTGCCGCGGGCAAAAGGAAATTCTGGATTGCACGGTGGGATAGGGATAGTTTGCAGTGGAACACACTCGAAAATTCAGTTGTTTCAGCTCAGGGCAAATCGATAAGTGCAAAGCTTGCTGAATTTTCCCGATTTGCAGTGCTCTCAGAGAGTAGAGAGCTTTCAGGCGGCCTGAAGATCTCCCCTAATCCGTTCTCTCCATTTATCAGACCGGTAAATGAGCATGGGTTATCGGCACAGTTTGGGACCAGTATACGGTATATGGTTGATGCTCCGGAGGCGGTTGTTCCCAGTGTCAGGATAAGCATACACAACAATATGGGCCAGCGGGTATGGGCCGTGCGGCATATGAATGTTGCTGCCGGAGAGCATGCTCTATGGTGGGACGGGCGCACTACAAGTAAAGAAGAGGTCATAAGGGGGGGTGAGGGGGTCGGTGGGATTGCCCAGGGCCCCATGCTGAGAAACGGCCGTTATTTTGTCGTTTTGACTATCGAGGATACCAAAGGCAAAACGGTTCAGTATGTTAAGCACGTCGTGTTGATGAAATAGAAATGTACAATAGTATTGGCAGCTTAAAAGAGTCGGAGGCTTTTGTGAAGTGGTTTTTGACACTGTTGATAATACCTTGGGTCGTTTGGGGACAGCCGGCAGACAGCGCCGTTGCAGGGATGAACATTGGTGTTATGCAGCTGCAAACCAATGAAGGTTTCGGTGAGGATAGAGCTGAAGAGATCACCAGACAATTGGTTAACCAGCTTACGGTATGGGGATATGATCAGGTCTATTCCTCCGTGCAGCTACAACGGGAGCTTACACTTCTGGAACTCCATTTGCCGTCATCGCTCAAAGATCCAAGAACGATTCTTCAGGTTGGAAGAGTCCTGAGTCTGGACAGGATGATATATGGGTATGTGGATATGCATAAAAACAGGATAGGGATTTCGCTGTATCTTAAAGATGTCAGCCTCAGGGCAACGATTAACCAGGTTCATATTGAGGGTGAAGCCGGTGTGGATGCATCGGTTTTAGTGCAGTCGGCAGTTGCAAGAATTCATGGCAGAGAAGATTCTCTGAGTACCAGACCGTTTTATGGCCCACATGTTAATAATCTCAATAAACTTATAGTTTCGGGTTCTGCGGTTCTGGGAGCGGGTGTTGTTTTTGGAGTAATCAATAGCTCTGTCGAGCATAAAAACAGTACGGCTGTTATGTCCCAAAATATTGAGTACCGGGACGAACCACTGAGCGGAATCACCTCTTCGGTCAATCAGATACCTCTTTTTGCCCGTCCTGCAGCGTTGGCAAATGCTTATATCGCACTTTCGGATGATGCGTACGGGGTTTTGTACAACCCTGCGGGTATGGCGCTGGTTGCCGGACCGCAGGCTAGTGCTGCGTATCAGAACAGGTATGGTTTTTTGGATGTTATGGCTGCCTCTTATGTAAATAAAGCAACACGGAATTCAGGGTTTGGACAAGCGATATTATATGCAGCAGACCGGGATCATGCACTGACAGAACTTTTTTTTGTGAGTGCTTTAGCCTACAGGTTAAATCATCTCTACCACTCCCTTAATCAGCTCTCGGTAGGTGTATCGGTGAAAATTGCAGCAAACAGGGTCAAGCAGATGTCACCGGATTCACCTGCTGGCTCCTCCTTTGGCGCGGGGCTGGATATGGGGTTAATGTGGGAGCTCAGTGAGAAAATCCGCTATGGACTGTTACTGCGAGATGTTCCCGTTGTAAACAAGTGGAAAAACAGCGTGACCGAAGAGGAGTACTTTGAGGCCCATGCAGCAACTCTCCACATGGGAGGAGCTTTTCAGGCCGGCTATACAACTCTTCTTGTTGCAGAGGGTCAGATACCGTTATATGACGATCAGACATGGAAAATGGCCGGTGGAATTGAGCAGCAGCTGCTCAGGATTTTTGCTCTGCGAATCGGGATGCACAGGGAGATTATGAGATCTGAGCCCACTCCATGGAAAATTACCGGAGGTTTTGGCTTAAGAATCGATACGGAATCGCTTTTTGGTAGTTCAATGGAGCTGGACTGCTCTTATGAGCACAACAGTTCCGGTGTTTTTAATGTGTTGAATATATCGATGAAGGTTGATTTTTGAGGTTCTTGTGGTGTAGTTGTGGGTCACAGTTAAAAAGTTGTATCTTTGTGAGCAATCGACCACGGGGTCGATAGTAGCCAGAATGATCCCACTCCCAACCCTCCTTGGGCAGTGGGATCGGAGTCTCTAGTTAAGTTCTAATAATCAACTACAAGCAGCGTAATATCATCTTCAGGTTTAACCGTTCCGCAGAATCTTTTTTGATCTTCCAGTATCGCATCTACCGCTTCAATTGGTGGATGGCCAAGAGTGTCAAGCGATATTTTTGAAAGCCGTTCAATGCCATACATGATCCCGTCTCTATTTTGCGCTTCTGCAATTCCATCGGTATACAGAAGTATTCTGTTGTTGCCTTTTTTGTAGGAGCGGTTTTTTTCTGAGAGCATCATATCGGGGAACACTCCCATAAAAAGCCCGTCAGCTTTAACCGTCTGGCATGTTTGGTTCTCTTTATCAAGAAAAAGAATGGGGCAGTGTCCTGCTGATGTAAAAGTGATTTTTTGTGATTTTGTGTCCAAAACAGCGTAGAAGATAGTGACAAAGTTGTCAGTCTTGATTTCGGAGATGAATGTACTGTTTATTCTCTCAAGAGTTTTTTGTGGAGAAGGTTGGTCGGTGGAAAATGTTTTAAGCAGCACCTTTGCCATCGACATTATAAGTGCCGAAGCGACACCATGACCGGAAACGTCGGCAACTACCAACCCATAGACATCGGGAGAGATCTCAAAAACATCATAATAGTCTCCCCCGACGGCATCTGCTGAGATGTAGATTGCAGCAGCTGAGAATGGACCCTTGCCGGAGATGTCACCGGGGAGAAGTCCCTGTTGGATAGAGCGGGCGTGGTCCAGGTCACACTGGATTTTTGACTGAGCGATCTGCAGATCTGAATTTGCCTTTTGAAGTTGATTGTTGGTTGTCTGAAGGTTGTTGTTTGCTGTGTCAAGAGCTTTGAGTATTCTTGAATTTTCAACCAATATTCCAGTAAGGTTAACAATTGCGGTGAGTTGAGTGATATCATCACTGGTAATGGACTGGTCACTTTTTGATCTGTCCATCCAGAAGACGCTGTCGGTTTTAAACGCCTCGCACCGTGAGCAGCACCTCCTGCGGTCATCTTCGGTACGGGTGTTAAGCAGTTGCCCTGCACCTGTGAGGCTCCAGCAGTAGGGGTTAAACCCGTCATAAGCCGGGCAGTTTTTTTTGGTGCACCCCTTTATCTCCTTACAGGTCCGGTTAAGCTTGCTGGTCATTGGTATTGAGAGATAGCAGGTGGAGCCAAAAGTTTTACAGAAGATATCGTTGTTTTTATCTGGATCTTCAACAATAATATGGCGGTTGAGAAAGATCGCGTCAGTAACCTCCCCGCCCTCAAATCCCATCGGTATTGAGATAGATTCGAGCTGTGAATCGTCGAAACCTACCCAGTGGGAAGGGGCCAGGGTGAAAGAATCAGTCACTATTTTAAATAAAATTATCCGGTCAAATTGAAGAAGCTCCTGCATTGCAAGAAGAGCTGTTTGAATGATGTTGTTTACATCGGTGCACGAATGGAGAACCTTTGTCAGTTCATTGATCATAGAGGCATTCATCAACTGCTTTTTAAGCTGCGAGTTCTGCTTTTTAAGTCGTTTGTTTAAAGTCACAAGGTCATCTCCGTTGCGGTGATCTTCCTGAAAAGTGTCATTTTTTTCACTCATTTGGACATCTTTATTCTTTCTGTGGTCTGTTAGCGCACTTCAGGAGGGATAAACTTGACTTCTACCCCCTGTTAGAATCATTTTTCTATACTTGAACAGCAATGTGTGTCATGCTCTGAACGTATTTTCTAACCATTATCTTAAAACTATTGTACTATTTTTTCAGAAGAATTCCAAGGGGGAAAAGGTTGAATATTAAATACAACAAAAAAAAGCAGGAGATGCGTGAAGATCCTGTTATAAGTGCATTTGTAAAAGCTAAAGAATTGCTCACCAAAAACAGTACTACGGTAATAGGTGTACTGGTGGTACTGCTTTTTATTCTGGGGGGACTTTTTGTATTCAACCGAGCCAAAGAGACCAGTATACGGGAAGCTCAGGAGTTGTTTGGAATGGCAATGATTCAGTACAATGGCAACAATATTGATGAAGCTATTCAAAGTTTTGGGGACGCGGCCAATGGATACAGCCATACACCACAGGGGAGTATGAGTGCTTTTATGTTAGGCAATATTTATTATTCTCAAAAGAACTATGATGAAGCTGTTAAGTGGTTTGGTATGGCTGTTTCAAATAGAGGCTCAACCGGTTTTGTGGGTGCACAGGCGTTGGTAGGGCTGGCGGTGGCTTATGAGGCACTGGGAGAAACTACAATGGCAATAAACACCTACCAAAAAGCACTCAGGGATAACAGAATCGCCTTTAAGCACCCGTCCGTTCGCTGGAAACTGGCACTGTTGGCCCGTTCAGAAGACCCCGGTCTTGCCGGTGAAATGTGCAGGAAAATTATAGCCGACTCGTCAGCTGTTTTCTATCATCAGCATGCCCAAAATTTGCTTGCAACTTTTGATGCTGCTTTTTAAGGGTATGTAATTTATTGGCATTGTAATGATCTCATAAAAATATCTCTACTGGAGGATGGTAATGAAAGTATTGCTTCTGGAAAATTCCCGCAAAAAAAGGATCGCGCTGCATGAGGAGCTTGAAGAGAAAAAGGTCAAGGTCACATCCTGTTCCTCGTCAGATAGTTTTTTGTCACTGGTGTCAGAAGAGAAGGGTTTTGACAAAATCGTAATGAACGAGGAATTTTGGGATAAAGGCAGATCGATTTACAGCTATTTTAATGTTGCCAGTAAGCTTGCGGATATCCCGTTGATTACCTACAATGCTAATGAAAACTTCTCAAATATTTGTGACAGAGCCGCTAATAGCAGTGACCAGATTCTGCACAAACCGGTAGATAATAGTCTGATCATTGAAGCGGTAGTGCATAATTAATGTTGCAATGAGTGAAAGTTTTCAAAAAAACCTGGTGTTTGAGGACACCGATCGTGGCGGAATTATCCACATTGCTAATATCAAAGGTGGTGTGGGTAAATCTACTGTTGCAACCAATCTGGCTGCATCACTCTCAAAGCTCGGCCCGACTCTGATCATTGACCTGGATGTGCAGGGTAGTGTGAGTACGGCTTTTGGGGTAGATGATATCGATCCCCCCGGTTCATCGTGGGAGCTTCTAAAAGGGCGTTTTTCACTTGAGAATGATTGCGTTTTAGACACTTATAGGGCACGGATCTGTACTGCCGCAGCCCGTTTTGAACAATTACTTTTTGGCGGCATAATAGGAAGCGGATCATTAAAGTCGTTAATTGTACCAGTTCGTCCATGCCTTGATCTAATAGCCGCAAATTCTGAACTGTTCAAGTCCCCCCGTTCTTATCAATTAAGCAACCTTGCATATAATCTTAAAATCGCACGCGAGTACTACAAGTATGTGATCATTGATACCCCTTCAGTATGGAACAATCTGAGCAGAAAACTTTTCATCAGCAGTGATCTTAATCTTGTTCCGGTTACCCTGAATGCCCTGTCAACTAAAAGCCTTCGTGACTATCTTTCGAATGTAAAAAAGATGACACAGAAGAATCCGGGGGTTCGTCTGAGAATTGTCAAGAATGAAGTGTATGGAAAACAGACTTCAAAATTAGTTGGCAAAGCAAGAACGATGAGCGAAAACAGAAGGTATCTCGAATCTCTTTGTGAACAGGTAACCGTAAAGGGTAAAACGGGTGAATCTTTTCTCCCTCAATCGATCATGTTTGATATTGAGATCCCAGAATCCGCGCTTGTAAGGAATGCTCAGGACCAGGGTAAACCTGTTTCTGAGGGCCCCCAATACTCCACCGCTCAGAAAGCATTCAATAATCTGAGCAAGAACGTACAGTATGTCCTTAACGGTATCAGTGACACCTCAAGCAAGAACTCTTCAATTGAGGATTTTGTCGCTTTTGCTTTCAAATGTGCAGCTGTAATTGTACTTTTTGCGTATGTCGGTTTCAACATGCCTGTCAGCCACAGGGTTGCACCACGTCCTTTGGCTCCCCAACAGCTTGTGGAATCCGATAAACAGAGAGCATTCGTGCACACTTTTTCACAAGGTGAGAGTATCTACAGAATGGCCAAACATGCCATTTCTCGGTTCAGCGCAGTTATTCCTTCGTTCAATGAGATTGATGAGTATGTAAGGGAAGTGATTGCTATTCATAACAGAACCCGACTTCCGGGCGAGCCTCTCATAACCAATAGCAATAACATTCAGCCAGGCTTACAACTCACGTTCTACCCCCCGTCGACAATTCAAAATCCCGATGAAAATGAGATGCTTCAGGTATACTCATATTTCATGGAATTTGTGAATACACCCTATCCATACCTGACGGGCACCTGGTGTGAAAGAGGCACCGGTGGAGGCACCCCCCATTATGGGATCGATGTTGCAGGTCCTTACGGTTCCGAGGTGATAAGTCCTATTGCTGGCAAGGCTGTTTTGAAAACCGACAATACCGCTGGGCGAACTGTTGGTGTATTGGCCAATGACGGATCGATAATTTTCTTCTCTCATCTTGGCAAAAGATTTGTAAAAACCGGAGATGAGGTGAAAGAGGGTATGCCTATCGGTACTATCGGTATGACCGGAAGAACCAGTGGTCCTCATGTACATATCGGTTACGGTGTGAGCAGTCAGTCAAGACACGACATCTCTTTTGGGAGGTATCACTTCCGACTCACTGACCCCAAACACTTCTTTTTCAAACAGGCATTCTTCGGAAGTTGAACTCGAATTCAGGAAGGTTTCTCTTCGAGGTGCCTCTTTTTAAGAAGCTCCGTTGCGTGTTGCTTGGAAATAGCGGAATCACCACCAAGCATACGGGCAATTTCAGAAACCTTTTCACCTTCGGAGAGCTCTTTTACCGATGTATGGGTTCGGTTTTTGTGAGTTGATTTATCGACCACAAAATGGGTGTCTGCTATTGAGGCTATCTGGTGGAGATGTGAAATGGAGAACACCTGATGAGTGCGGCTAAGTGTATAGATGGCTTTGGCTACTTCGCAGGCAACCGTACCACCGATCCCTGCATCTATCTCGTCAAAAATGAGTACCGGGATCTCATCACTTTTACAGAGGACTGATTTTATGGCAAGCATCAGTCTTGATATTTCACCACCGGAGGCACATCTGCTCAGTGGCAACATCGCTTCTCCCGGATTGGTCCGAACGGTAAATGTCACCTGATCAAGGCCCTGGGGACCGGGCTCTTGTAACTGCTGGAAATCTGTTTTCCATACCCCCCCCTTAAAACCCAGCTTTTCCATTCTTGCAGTGAGTTCACTGTCAAATATAAGGGCCTCTTTAATTCGTGCCTTTTGTAGTTTTATAGCACTCTTGATGCACTTGTCGCGGGTCTCAACTACCCTCTTTTTTAGTTGCTCCTCTTCAAATCCGGTATTCTCTATTTTCGAGAGATCTTTTTTGAGCGTGTCCCTCTTTTCAATTAACTCCTCAAGCGTACAACGATATTTCTTTTTCATCCGCTGTGTTTTTGCGAGCCTGAAGTTTATCTCTTCTATTCGCTGCGGATCTGCTTCACCTGAACCTGCCAGATATTTACCACAGAAAATTTCAAGGTCGCTGCAAAATGAGATCACATTCTCTATGTCCTCAAGCCAGGGTTGGGCTGCGGAGTCATATTTACACAACTGCTCAAGTTTTTTCCTGATTGTGGTGAACTTCTTATGTACAGAGTCGTCTGCGGAGCTTATAAGAGAGGCGATGTCTGAGATACACGTCTCTCTGTCTGCGCAGGATGTCAAAAGAGACAGTTCACTTTCAAGCTCCTCCTCTTCACCGCAGATAAGATTAAGGCTGTTGATTTCAGAAAACTGATACTCAAGAAGCTCTTTTTTTTCAAAGAGATTCTTTGTGTCTTCTTGTGCTCTTTGCAGCTCTTGCCTTGCGTGGCTATAGTCAAAATAGTGGCTTTCATACTCGGCCCTAAGGTCGCTTATTCCTGGAAGATTGTCAATAAATGTTATGTGGCATGTTTCATCCAGAAGCGATTGATGCTCGTGCTGACCGTGAAGATCTATAAGGAGATTGCCAAGCCTTTTGAGCGATGACAGTGGTACCGGGTGTTGATTTATAAAGATGCGGTTTTTTCCCTGAGTGATTGTACGGCGAATAATTATCTGATTCTCTTCGGCAGATATACCCAACTGCTCCAAGATTAATTGTATACCTTTTTGAAGTTTGGAAAATTCGAATACTCCACTCACTTCGGCGTCGCTGCACCCGCTTCTTATCATCTCAGTTGAGGCGCGTTCTCCAAGTAAAAGGCCGATTGCACCGATAAGGATTGATTTGCCGGCTCCGGTTTCACCGGTAAAGACAGAAAACCCCTCTTTGAATTCAAGAGAAATTCTTGTGATCAGAGCGATGTTTGTAATGTGAAGTTCACGAAGCATATGTTAGTTTTTCCGTTTTTTATAAGCTTGTCCCCAGCCCAGTTTTTCTCTTAACAGTGAGAAACAGGAGTGTTCTGCAAGCTGAATCAAGTTGGTTGATATTCCGCCGTATGATACTATGACTTCATCGCCGTTTTGTAACTGAACCGATTCCAGTCCGTCGGCACTGAGGAGCAGGTCAGGGTTTTTCTCATTTATCAGAAGCTTGACTCTCTTATCGGAGGGAAGAATGATCGGTCTTTCTGTAAGGGAGTGAGGACATATTGGTGTAAGAAGAAATGCCTTAACTGTGGGCTCCACTATCGGTCCTCCTGCAGAGAGTGAGTAGGCTGTGGACCCGTTAGGTGTAGCAACAATTATTCCATCGGCAAAAAAATCGGTTATGAAATCAGTGCCGTACCATGCTGAAATAGAGGTGAGCTTGGGGGTTTTGATTCTGTTTATGAAGATGTCGTTTAGTGCATGGAAGCTGCATATTTTACCCCTGTTTTTCCGGTAAACGGACGCTTCAAGCACCATCCTGCTTATGGTGTTGTAATTTCCGTCACAGATCTCCTCCAGGCTCTTTTCCAGCTCCTCGGGGCCAATATCAGTAAGAAAGCCCAGTCCGCCCATATTAATCCCTACAACCGGTTTTTTGGAAAAACGGCACATGTGTGCCACTGAAAGAAAGGTCCCATCCCCTCCAATGGAAACCAGTGCATCGCTTCCATTGATGAGCTCATCAATGCTTTTTGCCACGGGAAAAGAGCCGCAGAGCTTATCGCAAAGCGATGGATGGAACAGAAGTGAAATGCCAAACTTATCGCCCCAACTCTTTATCCTGTCAAGTACGGCATTCACCTGCGGTGAAACCTTGAAAGCAACAATGCCAAACGATGAGATTGGCTTCAAGCTTGCCTCCTTTCAGATCTGGCGCCTTTGGTTCTAAACTCACCTATTGATTGGAGCATTGATGAAAAATCGGGCCAGCGTCTAAGAATCATATCATCACAAACCGAGGTTTCGCCTATGCAGCGCAGCCCCGCTATTGCCATTGCTGCGCTAATATTTGGCGGCAGTGCTTCATTGAGATCAAATCCATCGATAAGTTTTGCACCCTCCAACACAATTCCATCGGGCATCTCTCCATGTCGTGCCCCAAGGGTACGAATACAGCTCTCAAGCTGGTCAATTCCGTCAGGTGTGTCCAATCGGTAATCTTCCAATCCTCTGAATACCGACTGTGCTTGTGCAAAACAGGCCACAACAATCATAGCTGGCAAACTGGAGGTGAACTGAAAAATGGGATCACATTGCATCTTGCGGCCGTTAAGGTCGTGTTTTTGCAATGTCACAAGCCCTGAGACCCCAAATGAAGTGCGTCTGTTTTCCTGTATGGTAAACTTACATCCGGCCTTTCTCGCAAAAGTTAAAATCTGAGTGCTCCATGATTCAAGAGGAACATTGCTTAAAACAAAAGAACCTTTTGGTATAAGGCATTTTGCTGCGATTAAAACAGCAGCCAGTGTTTCATCACCGGGCAAGGTGATTTCGGCAGGTTTTTTCAAAACGGGAGTGGTAAAATCAACACTTATAGCGCTGGATGGTTTTTGGTGTACATCGCTCTTTTTTTTGGATTTGAGAAAGCGCAGTCTTCTTGAAAGTGGGTCATCGGACTTTTCGGTGGTATTGATGGCTTTTATCTCAAAAGAGAAACCAAATGCAGGTATGATCTGACGCAGGGGGTTTAAGAAGTAGGAACTCAGGTTAAAGGAGTACTTTTTCCTTGCCCCAACAAGAAATGAGAGTAGTAATCCTGCATCTTCTTCACCTACATCACTGTCGAGTACCTTTTCAGAAAACCCTTTGTATTGCAATGCCTTGGCATTTTCGATCTCAACTGTTTTACAGCAGATGCCAAGTCGGTTGGCTTGTTGGAGCCATTTTTCAATCCGTTGGTCTGAAATCTCAGGAAACAGAACCGTTTTATTCATCCCCAGTCCCAAAAAAAGGATCATATCCCTGTATTGCCAATTACCCTGAGGGATTGTAAGCAAAACGGAAGCATCATTTTCAATGGGCTTTACACTCCACTGATTGTTGTTGTCCTCTATTTCGACATGCCCTTTGAGACAAATTTTAATGGATTCTGTCAGGTCGGATTTGCTTACCGTTGAAATGGTGAAGGTGTGCCCTGAAGCGCAGCCAATCAGAGATGCCAAAAAGAGCAGATCGGGACTGGACGGAAGATCATACGTGCCATGGATCGCTTTTGCCGGTTGTATTTCTAACATTTTCTAGAACCTTTCACGAACGGAGAAGCCTTTGCCATTGAGGATGGCGATTGCGGCGGCGGCTATAGCCTGATTTTCAAAGGCGAGGCGGATAGTGCCGCCCTCCCCTTCCCGCACTTTTAATACCTCTATGTCCTTTATATTGATACCGTGTTTAGCAAGTTCGCCGGAGAGAGAAGCTATAAAGCCGGGAGCATCCTGTGCCATCACCATCACTTCACTGAGTTTGCCAATAAAACCTTTGCTGCCTCCGGGTATTTGGTTTCTGGTTTCGCTTGCTTTTTCAAAACTCTGACGTAATGAATCGCTCTGCAGCTCCTCTCGAAAACGGCCAAGAGTCTCAATGAGTGAGTCGATCATTGCGGTAACCGGTCTCTTATTGGTTACAAGTATATCGTGCCACATGGAGTAGGGAGCAGAGGCGACACGTGTCATATCACGAAATCCGCCTGCGGCAAGTTCCATTGTTCCCGGCACACTCTTTTCCATGTCGCACACAGAAAGAACAAGTGCTGATGCAGCGATGTGGGGCAGGTGACTGACTGCGGCAGCAATGGTATCATGTACATCGGGAGCTAAAAGTATGTTTCTGCACCCAAGATTATCCCGCAAAAAATCCCCTATGTCATTGTCCAGTGTTCGGGGTTCACCAGTAGGGGGGGTCAGTACATAAATTGCATTTTGAAAAAGGTAGGGGTCACTTGCGGCGGGGCCGCTTTTTTCAGAACCGGCCATGGGATGACCACCTATAAAATGGACATGCTCGGGTAGTGTAGTGAGGGCTTTTTGAACAATCAGCTTTTTTGTACTCCCCACATCGGTTATCACCATCCCCTCAGGTAATTCACACGTTGCAAGTTTGTCGAGAGTATCCATAATAGAGAGAATGGGGGAGCACAGAATCAGGAGGTCGGTATCTTTAACCACCTCCTTGAGGCTGTCATAGCCGTAGCCTTCGTCAATACAGCCGATCTCGAGGGCTGTTTTTACTCCCTTGGGAGATGACAGGCCGATAATCTTGCCTTGATAACCGGATTTCTTCAGAGCGGCTCCAATTGATCCTCCCAGAAGCCCGACGCTGTAGATGGTGATCTGTTTGGGAATAAATTTCATGTGCACCTATCCTGTTTTCGGTTGAGCAGATAGAGGATCTCTCCCTCTTTGGTAAGAGGAATTATGGTATCCTTAAACAGTTTTGCCATAGACTCAGGCTGAATAATGTTTCTGGTCCGGGAATCGGAGCAGGTCTGCAGTGCAGTGGTCTTCTCCAAAATCCGTTCTACTATTTTCTCTTCAACTTCGGGACGTGTAAGTTGTTTCAACAATCCGTTGCGGTCGTTTTGTGCAATAAGGTTTTGATAGGTTGTTGGTGCGCTGCGGTATTTACACTCAGCAACGTACATCGCTCCGAAATGAACCCTTCTTGATATTGCCTGAAGAGAGTAGACATCGTGTTCAGTGCTTGATCCGTACTGACCGTCATCCCCATCAGGGCAAATGCAACGGATAAGCTCCATATACCGGGGGGTGATTTTTGATGTCAGGTTCACTCTGTTGAATTCATCGATACAAAGAATGGTATGGCCAGTGGCGACACGACGCCCCGCAGGGGTGAGGTTCTTGTTGAACGGGCGCTCTTCCGGTACGCAGAATCTACCAAACAGCGAATCCATCTCTTCCTGATAGAAAAGTCTCAGATCCATTAAACAGCGGTGGTTTTCATTTTCAAACCCACTGTTGCCTCTCTCGTAGGCGACTTGATTGATGCTGTACTGTGCTCTGTCAATTAATTTGGAAATAATCGTCTCTTCAAAACTCTCAAGGCGTGAAGCAATAAAAGTGAGGTCAATCTGATTCATGAATCCTCTGTTCTATAGAAGGGTGCTATTTTTGTAGTCTCTAACCATTTTTTTTATGGTGGTATAAGGACAGGTTCCCTTTTTTACTGCATCCTCTATCACTTTGACAAGAGCACTGCCGACAATTGCTCCGTCTGCACCGGCCTGAGCTATGGAGTGTACGTGCTCGGGAGTGGAGATTCCAAATCCTGCCAAAAGTGGTTTGTCTGTCTGGGTGCGTAAGTTTTTGATTGTAGCACCGATTGAGCTGTTAAAAACGGTATCAGTCCCGGTAGCGCCAAGCCTACTGACAATATAGACAAAAGCATCTACCTTTGAACAGATGTACTTCATACGATCGGCTGGGGTAAGTTCACTAACAATAAACACGCGGCCAATGTTGTATCTCTTCATTGCCTTTTGGAGGTCGCCATGTTCCTCGGGTGGCATATCCACCACAAGCATACTGTCTATACCAGCGTTTGAGGCTTTCCGGCAGAAGTTTTCATAGCCGATATAATGTAAACTGTTTGCATAGGTGAGCAGGCCAAGGGGGATTTCTGTTCTGCTTCGCACCTTTTTAACAAGAGAGAAAAATGAGGTGTGGTTTAAACCACTCTGTATGGCTCTCTGGGAGGCCCGCTGATTAACCGGGCCGTCTGCAATGGGGTCTGAAAACGGAAATCCTATTTCAAGAATATCGGCACCTCCCTGAACGTAGGACATCAATATCTCAAAGGAGCTGTCCGGATCCGGATCACCCGCTACAGCAAAGGGAACAAATGCTATTTCATTTTTACTTTTTAAACTTTTCAAGGTCTGGCTGTATCTGCTCATATTTTTATCCCGAAGTAGTCTGCTACTGAAAAAATGTCCTTGTCTCCTCTGCCTGAAAGGTTTACAACTACAACTGATCCTTCTGCAAGTTTTGGAGCGTTCTTTAAAACATAGGCGATTGCGTGTGAAGATTCAAGTGCCGGTATGATACCCTCTGTCTCACAAAGACACTTAAATGCCTTTACCGCTTCGCTGTCTGTGGCGTAGGTGTATGAGACTCTACCGGTTTCAAAAAGATAAGCGTGCTGAGGACCCACACCGCTGTAATCAAGACCTGCAGATATTGAGTGAGTATCGGAGATGTAGCCGCTTTTTTTCTGTAAAACATAGGATCGGGTGCCATGGAATATACCCGCACTGGAGTGTTTGGGGCAACAGAATCTTGAGGCGTGGTCGAGTCCTCTGACTCCTTTGCCGCCGGCTTCCACGCCGGTGAGACAGACGCTTTTGTCGTTGAGAAATGCGCTGAAAATTCCGATAGCATTAGAACCGCCGCCAACACAGGCAACAACTTCATCCGGCAAACGTCCTACTCTTTTCAGGATCTCTTTACGCGTTTCTTTGCCGATCACCGATTGAAAGTCCCGTACAATAGAGGGGAACGGGTGCGGGCCAAGTGCTGAGCCAAAAACATAGTGAGTGCCTTTTACTGTTTTTGTCCAGTCTCGCAGTGCTTCGTTTACTGCATCCTTAAGAGTTTTGCCCCCGCTGTGAACGGGAATGACTTCAGCTCCAAGAAGATTCATCCTGAAAACATTGGGTCTCTGGCGCTGCATGTCTACTGTGCCCATATAAATATCACATGACATTCCAAGCAGTGCTGCTGCGGTGGCGGTAGCAACCCCGTGCTGTCCGGCGCCGGTTTCGGCAATCAAACGGGTTTTACCCATGTGCTTTGCAAGAAGCGCCTGCCCGAGTGCATTGGTGATCTTGTGCGCGCCGGTGTGGTTGAGGTCTTCACGTTTAAGATAGATGGAGACATTGCCACATGCTCTGCTCAAATTTTTTGCCTCATAAAGAGGAATTTCTCTGCCGCAGAAATCTTTCAATAAGCGTGAGTACTCTTTTTGAAGGCCGGGGTCCTTTTTAAACTGAGCGTATGACTCTTCCACCTCTTTGAGTGCTGGAATCATTGTTTCCGGTGCAAACATACCACCGAAATTGCCAAAATATCCTTTTCTGTTCTCTCTCATTTTTCCCTGCGCTTGATAATTTTCCCGATACGGGATTTGATAAACCGCCTGTTGCCATCACTATCCAGATTATGAGACCAAAGCACTCCAAATGGTCGTGCGATAATCCGGGAGATTCTTACAGGACCAAAATATCTGGAATCCAATCCCAGAAGCCAGTTGTCTGCTATAAGAAATACATAATTTCCGCTTACTTTGAAAAGGTCAATCTCATGGGTATCATCAAAAACGGAAAATCGCAGTTTCAGTGGCTGAGATGCGTTCTGTTGCAAATGGGATTCGAATCGTTGCCAAAAAACAGGGTCATACTTCAGGTGTTTTGGTAATTGATTCAAGGGGCCGTTATACAGTGCAAAGTCATCGACAGTGAAATTGTCAATAACAGAGTCGCTGCTGAGTACCTTGGCGTTAAACATAATGGTTTTGTGGGGTTGCTCCTGAAGCAGAACGGACAAAGAGAAAAGGAAATCTCTTGTGGAGAGGGAAGAGAGTCTGATTGAATCACCCGGGCTGGGCACAACGTAGGGCTCAAAAAAGTCCCGTGGTGAATAAGAGGGTGGGATAATGGAGTCACCTTTTACAGAGCTGAATTCAAATGGTCGGGCTCCGGTGTAAAGAATTCCGCTGTCAGCTGATACGGTGTCACCTGAATGCGAAGATATCCTCAGCAAATCTGGCAGGTTATCAACAACAGAGCGAAATAGAACGGGCGTTCCTCTGCGGGGCAGTGGTGAAAGGTCGCCAATTATGTAAGGGGCTTTGAAATAGACGATTCTGTCACCTTTAAGTAAGGTCGGCGACATCTGATCACCTTGGATAACAACAGAATCGATGATAAAGGACTTAGCGACCAGCCCCAGTAAGAGTACAAGGGCAAAATGTTTCAGACCTCTGTATAAAAGGACCCTTCTGTCGACAACTGAATGTTCGTTGTTCATCGGAGCCTGCATTTCACTCCCTGCTTAATATCGCCAGAAATGCTTCCTGGGGAATTTCGATATTGCCAACCTGTTTCATCCGTTTCTTTCCCTCTTTTTGCTTTTCAAGGAGCTTTCTTTTTCTGCTGATATCTCCTCCATAGCATTTGGCTGTAACATCCTTGCGGTAGGCCTTGACTGTAGTACGGGCTATTACCTTTGTACCGATTGCGGCCTGAATCGCAACGTCAAACTGCTGCCGCGGTATCAACTCTTTAAGCTTTGATGTGATCATCTGGCCGTAATAGTAGGAGTTTTTTTTGTGAATAATAGCCGAGAAGGCATCGACCGGCTCTCCGTTGATGAGTATGTCAAGTTTTATCAGGTCATCGCGATTGTACTCGCTGAGCTCATAATCCATTGACGCATATCCCTTGGAGCAGCTTTTAAGCTTGTCGAAAAAGTCAATGATCAGCTCTGCCAGGGGGATCTGATAATTGAGACAAACGCGGGTCGTTTCGAGGTATTCCATGTTTGTCAGCTTTCCCCGCTTATCATCACAGAGCTTCATTATTGCACCTACAAAATCGGTAGGTGTGATAATTTGTACCTTTGATATGGGCTCACAGATGTAGTCCACCTCTTTTAGAGACGGATAGTTGGCGGGGCTGTCGATACACAGTAGCTCCCCATCTTTAAGATGTACTTCGTACTGAACATTTGGTACGGTGGTAATGATATCGACGTTGAATTCCCGTAAAAGCCTCTCTTGTACTATTTCCATGTGCAAGAGCCCCAAAAACCCTGCTCTGAATCCAAAACCCAGTGCAGCAGATGTTTCCGGCTCGTAGCTGATTGAAGAGTCATTGAGTTTTAGTTTGTCCAGTGCACTTCGAAGGTCTTCATAGTCAGCCTTGTCTACCGGGTATATGCCGCTGAACACCATGGGTTTGACTTCGCGATATCCGGTGATCTTTTCGCTTGTGCCGTTGTGTTTTGTGGTAATGGTATCTCCGGTTTTAATATCAGAGATAGTTTTGATACTTGCTACCACGTACCCCACCTCTCCAGCCTGAAGGGTGGAACAGGGGACACGACCCATTCTGAAAAAACCTACTTCGTCAATCTCAAATTCTCTTCCGGTTGAAAGAAATTTTATGATTTGTCCCTTGGTGATTTCCCCCTCGAACACTCTTACATAGGGGATGGCACCTCTGAAAGAGTCGAAAATTGAGTCAAAAACGAGTGCCTTTAGCGGCTTTGACCGATTGGCGTCGGGGGGAGGGAAACTTGTTATGATCTCTTCAAGAATCGGCTGTACGCCCTCTCCGGTCTTTGCGCTGCAGGAGAATATCGATTCAGTATCAATCCCGAGCAGCTCGGAGATCTGTTGTTTTATCTCATCGGGACGTGCAGAGGGAAGGTCGACTTTGTTGAGAACAGGGATGATCTCCAGATCATTTTCCAGGGCAAGAAAGATGGTGGTAAGCGTCTGTGCTTCTATTCCCTGTGCTGCATCAACCACCAATATTGCACCCTCGCATGCTGCAAGCGAACGGGAGACTTCATATGAGAAGTCAACGTGTCCGGGAGTGTCAATGAGATGCAACTGATACTCCTGGCCGCTTTGGGAGCGATAGCTCATTCTGATGGGGTGCGATTTGATGGTTATACCCCGCTCCCGCTCCAGGTCCATATCATCTAAAACCTGTTCCTGCATTTTACCGGCACTGACTGTTCCTGTAATCTCAAGAAACCTGTCTGCAAGAGTGGATTTACCATGGTCGATATGAGCAATAATACAGAAATTTCTTATATACTGAGGATCGATCAATATTGTCTCCGTAAGCTTAGCTTTAGTAGTGAATTGGTACGGGTTCCACACCGGATTCCGGCACTGCTTTTAATCCACCCTGCTAGCAAAAGGGTGGATTAAAAGCAGTGCACTGAATAGCTTCTGAATATACATTTTGCACCGTTTCGGGTGTGCGCAACATTCTATAATGAGTCTGAGTTCACCGGGCCGCCAAATGCGGTGACCAATTTGCACGCAAAGTTTGAAAGGGAAGGGTCGCGTGCGCCCATAAGAAGAACACCGTCTCCGGCCTTGACTCTCTCTTTGAGATAGCAGAGTGCAGCCTGGCGGTCAGGGGGTGCTGTTGCGTTGTTGGCTGTTGGTTTCATCAACTCTATGAGATCATCGGATTGGATGCTCTTTACAGCTGAGCCTCCCGCATAGTAAATCGGAAGTAGTAACAGGTGGTCTTTTTGATGGAGAATCGCTGTAAAGGCCTCTGCATAATCATGCTTGAGAAATTCCGTGGGGCCAAACCCGTGAGGCTGATACACCACAAACAGTCGCGATGAGATGTTTCTGGCAGCAGATATAGCGGCTTTGATTTTTTCCGGGTTGTGGGCAAAGTCATCTATAACAGTAACACCTGCAGCTGTTTTGGTTATGGAGAATCGCCGATGCACCCCCATGAACTGACGTACTGCTCTCTGCAAATCCTCTGCTGAACAGTTTAGCCGCAAGCAGATGCAGAGTGCGGCAAGAAGATTTGATACATTATGTTGGCCCGCAAGGGGAAGATGGAAATTTTTACCGCCGATAACAACCTGGCTGCTTAGTGAAAAATACTCAACCGAATCGGGATGAAAGTCCGCTTCCCTATCCAGGCCGAAACTCAGCGATGATTTGACCGTGTTGAGGAGATGGTCGTCTTTATTAACAACGCACAGTTGTGACTGTGATGCCAGATATTGAAAAAGTGCAACAACATCTTTTATCGGTTTATGGTCTTTTGACACATTAAGAATTAAACTGATCCATGGTTTATAGTGTACCAGTGTTCCGTCGCTTTCATCCGCTTCGATAACCAGAATCTCTGAGTCGCCTTTATATGCATTGCCGACAAGTCCCTCTTGTTCAAGTCTTTTTAAAGCAGCGCCACTGATCAGTGATGGTGAGCAGTTACACAAATACAGTAACTCAAAGATCAAAGCAGTTACGGTGGATTTTCCGCTGGTGCCGGCAACGGCAACTGTTTTGTGTTTTTCAACTATGCTTGCAAGAACTTGGGACCGGTGAAAAACGGGGATGTTGAGCTGTTGGGCCTTGAGCAGGTCCGGATTGTCGTTTTCAATTGCAGTCGAGACGCACAATGCATCGGTGGATTCGTTGATCCCGCTGCCGTTTTGAGGGTGAATTGAGCACCCTATGTTTTTGAGCTTGTGAAAAACCGGGTTCTCCTCTGCGTTGTCTATCAGACGGTCGGAGCCGCTTATAGCACAATCCTGCCATCGTAAAAACTGGGCAATGGAACTCATACCGCTGCCCAGTATTCCGGTAAAATGAATCTTTTTACAACTTTTTCCATTAAGAGACTGTGACAATGGTTCCCTCCCGGACAATATCGAACAGTGTAATTATGTGATCATTTTTCATACAGATGCATCCGTGAGAAATGGGAGTACCGATTTTTTCTTCTCGGTTTGTTCCGTGAATGTAGATGTAGCGATTGTAGGAATCAATTCCCTGGCCGCTGTTGATTCCCGGTTGCAGACCCTTGAGTCTAAGGATCCGGGTAAGGATAAGGTTCTCCTGGTCTATCTCCGGGTGCCATATTTTCCCTGTACTTTTACGACTTTTGAATATTGTCCCTGATTGATATCCTTCCCCGATTTTTTCTGTTATGCAGTGCACACCCAACGGAGTCTTAAACGAATTTTCTGCATTGCCTACCCCGAATTGTGATGTTGAAACGGGAAAATGGAGCAGCGTATTATCGCGGCTATATAGAAGGATCTGGGCTTTAATGTTCACATCGATATATTCATCAGGCAGATAGCCAAGCACTGAGACCAGGTGTTGTGTAACAGATTGTTCTCTTAATTTATCCGGCATTGAAAAATTCCCTGAATACAGTGGTTTTTATAAAAGTTAAATTGGACCTTTAGGTCCCATAATAATATAATAGAAAATAAGAGTGTACATTAAACCCTTATCTGATCAATCCATGAGCAAGGAGAAGCAAAATGAGTATCGATCAAAACAGCACTGCTACACATGAAGACACCTGGAGAATATTTCGTATAATGGCGGAGTTTGTTGAGGGCTTCGAAACATTGTCCAGAGAAGGGCCGTCAGTTACCATTTTTGGCAGTGCCCGCACACCAAAAAGTCACCAGTACTACAAGATGACCGTTGAGATGGCGCGACTTGCTGCAAAGGAAGGGTATGGGGTGATTACCGGTGGAGGTCCGGGGTTGATGGAGGCTGCAAACAAAGGTGCATCAATGGAGAACGGTCGCTCTATTGGACTTAACATTCAGCTGCCCTTCGAACAGATGCCAAACCCGTATATCAAGACACTGATTAATTTCAAACACTTTTTTATAAGGAAAGTAATGTTTTTGAAATATACTTCTGCGGTAATTATTATGCCCGGAGGCTACGGGACACTTGATGAGATGTTTGAAACGCTTACCCTTATTCAGACTCAGAAGATGGCAACACTCCCTTTTATACTCATGGGTAAAGATTACTGGAAAGGGCTGGTCGACTGGCTCAATGATACAATGTTAGATAACAAATATATCGTTCCGGTTGATCTTTCTCTCTTGAAAATCACGGATGATCCCCAAGAAGCTATGGCAGAGATAAAGAAAAACATTTCGGGTAAAGATGTTATTCCAAACTTTGTTTGATAAATACATCGATTCTGGCTTGGTTATAGATTGCCTTTAGAACGGTTTCTCTTGCCGAGTGGTAAACCGATATACCGATGGCAAAGGGGAGTGGCTCGTACACCTCTCCCCACTCGGACGCGGTATTGCAATGCAAAAGCTGAACCGATTTGCGGTCTAAGCCTGCATTGACTCACGTACCTTATCACCCCAGTGCATCCTCTGTTACTGCTGAATTTCCGTTCCCCTCTGCTTGTCCTAAAGCGTTGGATACAAAAAGAGGTAAGGCGATGTGAAGTAAATCGGGTGCCTGCACTCACTTTGTTAAGTTTTTACATCTGACCCATATCAATAAAAAAAACGTTCTGTGTTGACAAGTGCCCCAACAAAGGTTATTCTTAAAGTATGCGGTGTCTTTTTTGTGAACGGTTTGAATCTGCTTGCTGTCTAAATTTAGTACTGTAAATAGAATCTATCGGTCCGGCGGCGAAAACAGCGTTTGTTGTGTAACGCTGCCATTTTTTATCTCTTTTTTCTTATCGTAAGGAGGTTATGAGGTGTCATCCCCGAAGAAGGTGCCGGCAAAAAAAACAGCAAAGGTGGCTGCTAAAAAACCGGCAGTGAAGAAAAAGGTGGCTGCAAAAAAACCGGCAGTGAAGAAAGCGGTGGCTGCAAAAAAACCGGCAGTGAAGAAAGCGGTGGCTGCTAAAAAACCGGCAGTGAAGAAAGCGGTGGCTGCAAAAAAGCCGGCAGTGAAGAAAGCGGTGGCTGCAAAAAAACCGGCAGTGAAGAAAGCGGTGGCTGCAAAAAAACCGGCAGTGAAGAAAGCGGTGGCTG
>SKJJ01000173.1 GCA_007115975.1 Chitinispirillum sp. | reverse complement strand
CCCCCGAACGCGAACTCCCACTGTAGCCGAACCAAAGCCACAAGGGGGAGACCTCCCGGCAGTACAAATTCCTATATTTTTTTATTCTGGGCGCCTGCCGAAGACGGCACCGGTTCTCCTCTATGCTCGCTTCACTCGGTACCGTTTATAGCGTTACGCATCGGAATGCTCCACTATTTGAATGTACTGGACAATCGGAATTGTCCACATTGCCGTCCCCCTGGCGCGTCGTGCTCTGTACCATATTATGTGAACACTGAATTTGGTATTCTCCGAAAGTGAGTGCCGTAATGCTGAGATTTACCTTCAGATTACCCCCAATTTCTCCAGGTATCCATGTTTTTTTTTACCCTCTCACTATTAACCAAGGATCCTTTCTCATGGTGTTTGAGCGAGTGCCTGTTTTAAAAAGGGACCGGGGGAGAGTTAGGTGGGTATGACGGCGCAGGATCAAAAGCAGGTACCGTTTTATAGGCCAATTCTGTATTATAAAGAAGTCGTTTTCGTGACCTTTTTTTGATCTCCCTTTGCTCTTTCCTTTCCCCTCCCAGTGGTCTCCTATTTGCTGTTTATAAAAAGTAGCACAAAAAGATAAAAAGGCAAAAGAGGCAAAAAAGATGGGTTACATCTCAAAAATGAGTTGCGTAGGTGTGAAGAGGCAATCCCAAAAAGGCAGGGTAGGTTATGAAAACAGGAAATCGGAAACTGAACAGATTCGTGAGGGGTGATACCGCTTTGGACCCGACTCTGGTTACAGCAAATAATAAATGGGATTTCTGTGATGAGCCTGTGTTCCGGTCAAAATTAACAAAAGAGAGAAAGAGGGCAGAGCGCTCGCTTCGACCGTTTCTGCTTGTACTGGTTACGCTCAAGGATACCTTTTTTCAAGCAGGAAAAAACTCTTCAGCGGCCGGTTGTCTAGGCCTCATAGACACTATATGTCAAAAGACAAGGGATACCGACATAAGGGGATGGTACAACAGGGGGCGAGTTGTTGGTGTTATCTGTACCGAGGTCTGCCCTGAGAGTTCAAAACTGATTATCGACAAGATACAAAGACAAATGGGAAATGGCCAGTATCAGGACTGTGTTGAAATATGTTTTCATCTCTTTTCCGAACACTCAAATGGACAAACAGGAGCCGGGGGGAGCTGCCATATACCTCTCTGTTTTTATCCCAATGAGGATTACTATAACAAAAGGAGTTACCTCTTTGCAAAAAGAACATACGATATTCTGGGCAGTATACTAGCGCTCGTTATCTTTTCCCCCCTCTTTGGGTTAATAGCACTGCTTATAAAAATCGACTCCCCAGGATCGGTATTTTTTGTGCAGGAGAGAATCGGCATAGGCGGGCAGCCATTCAAATTCTATAAATTCAGAACAATGTACCAGAGCATGGATGACTCCATTCACCGTGAGTATGTAGCGAAACTTATAGGGGGAAGTGTTGGCAAGCAAGACGAATCAGACACTCAGGGCAGGAAAAAAATCTACAAAATAGAGGATGATCCGAGAGTGACACCTGTCGGAAAGTTTCTTCGCAAAAGCAGTCTAGATGAGTTGCCTCAGTTTCTCAATGTGTTTAAGGGGGAGATGTCTCTGGTGGGACCCCGTCCTGCTATCCCCTACGAGTTTGAGCACTACCAGTTGTGGCACCGAAGAAGAGTGATGGAGTATAAGCCGGGAATCACCGGGCTTTGGCAGGTGGAGGGAAGAAGTACCACTACATTCGACAGTATGGTGAGAATGGATCTTCGGTACTGTAATAGTTGCTCTTTAATCCAGGACATAAAGCTCCTTTTGAAAACACCCGTTACGCTTATGGGTGCAGAGGGTGCATTGTAAAAACTGTATTCAAAAAGATACAACCAGAGAGGGAGGTGGCAGATGATAAAGATTGGGGTAATTGGCTGCGGCTACTGGGGGCCAAATATAGTAAGAAACTTTAATGCTGCTGATGGTGCTCAAGTTGTTGCTGTATGCGACAAAAACAGGGATGTCCTCAAACGAATCGGCAAGGACAACCCAGGGGTACATCTGTGCATTGACTGCAGTGAGCTTGTAAACAGTTCATCTATTGATGCTGTGGCGATTGTTACTCCGGTTTCAACCCACTACCAGTTGGCTAAAAGTGCACTGGAGAACGGAAAACATGTTTTTGTGGAAAAGCCCTTTACCGCTACTTCATTGCAGGCACTGGACCTTATAGAGATTGCCGAAAGGGAAAAACTTAAAATAATGGTTGATCATACCTTTCTGTTTACCGGTGCAGTTCGTCTTATACGTCAGCTTATTGCAGAAAAAAAACTGGGGGAGATCTACTACTACGACTCGGTACGGGTTAATCTGGGACTTTTTCAGCACGATGTGAATGTGGTGTGGGACCTTGCACCACACGACTTCTCCATCATGCGCTATCTCATAAAGGAAAAACCAGTTGCACTGAGTGCATGGGGGTGTTCGCATATAAACAAAATGGAAGATATCGCCTATGTCACCGTACATTTCCCCAACAGAAAAATTGCTCACTTCAGTGTAAACTGGATGTCTCCTGTAAAGGTTAGAACCACCCTTATCGGAGGTGAGAAAAAGATGCTGGTGTGGAATGATGTCAATGCTGATGAGAAGATTAAAATATATGACCGCGGAGTCGAGGCACAGAGTGCACAGGGAATCTATGACCTTCTTGTAAGCTATCGTTCTGGGGATATGTGGGCTCCAAAAGTCGAACAGACCGAGGCGCTCAGGCTTGAGTGTCAGCACTTTGTGGACTGTATCAAAAATGACTCTTTACCCCTTAATAACGGGTATATGGGGCTTGAGGTCGTTCAGATGCTTGAGGCATGTGATGCGTCAATTAAAAATGAGGGGAGGATGATCAGCATTGAAAATCTGCTCGCGGTCGATCAGCCCTCCTTTCCCATGGATTTTGAACTATAAATGCAAGGAGATGTCGGGATGGAGCTTTTGTCTGTTGCACCGGATGTTAAAATGGGTAAAAATGTCCAAATCGGCCGTTTTGTTAACATCTACGGCTGTACAATTGGCGATAACTGCAAGGTGGGCTCGTTTGTGGAAATTCAAAAAAACAGTACCATTGCAAGCAGTTGTAAAATTCAGAGTCATACGTTTATATGTGAAGGTGTGTCGGTGGGAGAGGGCTGTTTTATCGGTCACGGAGTTACTTTCATTAACGACCGCTACCCACGCTCCACCGCTGAAAACGGGCAGCTGCAGGGAGAAAAGGACTGGAAGCTTGAAAAAACTGTCGTTGAAGATGGCGCCTCTATCGGCTCGGGTGCTACGGTAATGTGCGGAGTGGTTATCGGTAAGGGTGCGATTGTGGGTGCAGCAAGTATGGTGATATCGGATGTGGAGGAAAATACCGTTGTTGCAGGGAACCCTGCCAGGTTTATAAGGAGGATCGATGGATAGTGTGCCGTTTCTTGATCTTAAAGCTCTTCATGAAGAGCTTGGGGATGAAATTGAGGAGATGTTCAGGGCCTGCATGAGCAGCGCTCAGTTCTGCGGTGGACCCATGGTTGAGGAGTTTGAAAATGAGTTCGCCCGCTTCTGCTCTTCACGATATGCCGTAGGGGTGGGCAGCGGTACCGATGCGCTTCGTTTTGCCCTGATTGCGGCTGGGGTGAAACCGGGAGATATCGTCCTGACCGTTCCCAATACATTCATTGCAACAGCCGAGGCGGTCTCGCAGGCCGGAGCCATACCGGTTTTTGTTGATGTGGATGAGCGAACGGCATGCATGTCTCCGGAAAAACTGACAGAGTATCTGGAAACACACTGCTATCACGATCCTATTAACGGCAGCACGGTAAGCAAGATAACCCACAAACCGCTCAGGGCGGTAGTGCCTGTTCATCTGTATGGGCAGACGGCTGATATGGATCCGATCATGGCGATTGCACAGAAGTACAACCTGCTGGTTATAGAGGATGCCTGTCAGGCCCATGGTGCGGAGTACTTCTCCCGCAAAACCCAAACCTGGGTAAAGGCCGGTTCTATGGGAGATGCCTCGGCATTCAGTTTCTATCCGGGAAAAAATCTGGGAGCTCTTGGTGAGGCCGGCGCAGTCACCACCAACGATGAAAAGATCGCCTCGGGGGTAAGGGTTATCAGAGATCACGGGCAGATTAAAAAATATCTTCATCAGATCGAGGGGTTTAACGGACGGCTTGATGCCATTCAGGCCGGGGTGCTGACGGTAAAACTGAGACATCTTAAGAGATGGAATGAGTTAAGGCGGGAGTGTGCGGCACGATACCAGGAACTGATCTCTATGATTGCTGGTGTTGAGCTTCCCTACGAGCCCCTTTGGGCTAGATCGGTATTCCACCTCTATGTTGTGCAGACCTCTTCAAGAGATACTCTTCAGAATTTTTTGACAAGTAAGGGCATTGGCACTGGTCTGCACTATCCCATACCGTTACATTTACAGGAGGCATATTCGGTGTTGGGTTACAAAGAGGGGTCCTTTCCGGTCTGTGAGCATCTAAGCAAGCACCTGCTCTCTCTGCCGATGCACCCCTTTCTCACTCTTGAACAGCAGCAGGCTGTCGCCTACTCTCTGAGACTGTTTCTCGAACAGGTTAATCAGAGAGTATGAACAACAAGTTTCTCCAAAAGGAAAGGCAATAGTGTGGCAAACAAACTCTTCTACAGCGTAAAACCAATCATACCACGGGTTGTGCAGATTTGGCTTCGAAGAGAACTGGTGAGCAGAAAAAGGTTGAAAACGACCGACCGGTGGCCCATTCTTCAAAAGGCCGCTCGGGAGCCGCAGCAGTGGAGGGGCTGGCCCCACAACAAACGGTTTGCACTGGTGCTTACCCACGATGTCGAACAGTTTCAGGGGCAGAGAAAGTGTTGCAAGGTTGCCTGGATTGAACGGCAGATGGGGTTTCGCTCCTCATTTAATCTGGTCCCGGAGCGTTATGATGTCTCTAGTGAACTTCGACTGATGCTTCAAAATATGGGTTTTGAAATAGGGGTGCATGATTATAACCACGATGGCAAATTGTTTAGCTCCTATGCGGTTTTTAAACAACGGGTGGAGCATATTAATCGCTACCTCCGCCAGTGGAACTCCAGGGGGTTCAGGGCTGCTGCAATGCATCACAATCTGGAGTGGATTGCAGAGCTTGAAATAGAGTACGACTGCTCAACTTTCGATACTGATCCCTTTGAACCCCAGCCTGATCCGGTGGAGACAATATTCCCATTTATGGTTTACAGAAAAGACGGACTCAGACCCTATGTAGAGCTCCCCTATACCCTTGCCCAGGATTTCACTCTATTTGTAATAATGGGGGAGAAGGGAGTGGACATTTGGAAAAGGAAACTGGACTGGATTGTTGAAAACGGAGGAATGGCGCTTATTAACACACATCCGGACTACATGAACTTCAACCGCTCCTGCGGGCTGCAGGAGTATCCTGCGGAATATTATGAAGAGTTTCTGCGTTATGTCAAAGATCGCTATGAAGGGGAGTACTGGCATGCTCTTCCGGGAGAAGTTGCACAGTATTCAAGAAGTGCTCTTTGTGTACAGCCTCATTGTGACAGTTCAAGAAAAATGTAAGGAGTTTACAGATGAAATTCTGCATGGTGGCATATACATTCTATGAGGGGGACAACAGGGTGAGGCGTTATGCTGAATCACTGGTAAAAAGAGGAGACGAGGTTGATGTTATTGTGCTTCGTCAGAATGATTCAGACTCCTTTGCCAGGGTTTCAGGGGTAAATGTATATAAGATTCAGAAAAGAGATCTGAATGAAAAGCGAAAAGTAGATTACCTGTTAAAACTAGTTGCCTTTTTGTGGCGCTCAGCGGTAACACTTACAAAACTGCACCTCTCAAAACGCTACAATCTGATACACATTCACTCTGTGCCGGATTTTGAGGTTTTTGCGGCACTGATACCAAAGCTAATGGGTGCCAGGGTAATACTGGATATTCACGACATTGTTCCGGAACTGTTTGCCAGTAAATTTAAGGTCGGGCATAGTTCGCCCCTGTTTTATCTCCTGGTACTCATAGAACGGCTGTCAATGGCTTTTGCGGATCATGTGATTGTTGCAAACCACCTCTGGTATGGCAGACTGATAAGCCGCTCCGTACCCTCGTGCAAATGTACTGTGGTAATGAATTATCCTGATCAAAGTCTCTTTGTACCCACCGAAAAAAGGACCTGTAATCCCAAGGGTAAGGTTCCTTTCAGGCTCATTTATCCCGGTACATTGAGTTTGCACCAGGGTCTTGAAACTGCCATCAAGGCTGTTGATCTCCTAAGAAATCAGATTCCCGGACTTGAACTCCATATTTACGGAAAGGGAACTGATGAGTCCTATTTTTTGCAATTGGTCAAGCTTCTGGATCTGCAGCAGCGGGTATTGTTCAACGGGATCGTTCCAATAGAGCGACTCGGACAGGTCATCGGGGAGGCAGATATTGGCATTGAGCCAAAGCAAAAAAGAGGGTTTGGCAATGAGGCATTTTCAACCAAAATCCTTGAATTTATGCTCATGAGGGTTCCGGTGATTGCTTCTGATACGCTGGTGCATAAACACTACTTTACCGATAGGCTGGTTAAATTTTTCAAATCAGAGGACCATCACGACTTGGCACGGTGCATTGTTGAGCTGATGGAAAATAGGAATATGAGAAATGACTTAGTCGATAACTCTTCTCTGTTTATGAAAGAAAACAACTGGGAAGTAAGAAAACACATCTATCATGGTTTGGTTGATTCTCTTGTAAAGAGGTAGTATGAAAAACAGGGAAGAATCGGTTTCAGCAGTAATGTGGGTTCCACTGTTATGGCTGTTGCGGTGTGGCTCAAGAAGTCTGGCCTACTGGCTTGATCCGGAAATGGCAGTGGTGGTCGAGCAGGACTATCTTTACGGTAATCCCTTTGACCGGTATTTCTTTGTTGTCCTTGAAATCATTGGTGTGTCTGTTTTGCTTTGGAGACGATTTACGCTCCTTACTTTTATCAAAAACAACAAGCTCATTGTGTTGCTGTATCTGTTTATGGCGGTGAGTATGTTGTGGTCCCAGTTCCCCGAGGTTGCGCTGAGACGATGGGTGAGAACTATGGGGGACCTCATAATGGTTCTGGTGATTTTAACCGAGGTGGATGTGGAAGCTTCAGTGCAATGGATGCTTCGCCGTTTTGCCTATCTGCTTGTACCCCTCTCTGTTATACTGGTCAAATACTACCGTCATTTGGGGGTAGCTTACGACTATTCCGGTAGATTTGAAATGTGGATTGGGGTTACAACCCACAAAAACAGTCTGGCACAGGTTGCGGCAGTTGCGGCACTCTTTTTTATATGGGCGTTTCTGAGAAAGAAAGCAACACTGTTCGACATACCGGTAATGGTTATGGCGCTTTGGTTACTTGCCGGCTCAAGGACATCAAACAGTGTGACATCCATTCTTGCTTTTCTTCTTGGGTCAGTGCTTATGGTTGCTTTCATCAGAATGAAAAATGTCAAGGCTTTGGCAACATTTATCGCTCTGGTGCTTCCTCTTCTGTTTTTAACGGAAGTCGTGCTTGAGGTGTTTCTAAGGTCATCAATATTTTTTGAAGTACTGGAGTCTTCCGGCAGGGATGAGAGTCTGACCGGTCGAACGGATCTGTGGGTGGAAGTTATACGGATCGGAATGAATCACCCCTTTGTGGGGGCAGGTTACGGAACGTTTTGGATGGGGGATTTAACTCACAATCTATGGGATATATTTCCCTGGAGGCCAGGACAGGCGCATAATGGCTATATCGATCTTTTTGTTGAAACTGGTTTTGTGGGGTTGCTTCTAATCATCGCAATTGTAGTAAGAGGTATTAAAAGCAGCTGGCTAATGATTGCCAATGGGGATGAGTATGGTAAATTGCGGCTTATATGGATTGTTCTGATTATTATGTACAATATATCTGAGAGCTCTTTTACAAAACCGACCACGATTCTGTGGTTTCTTTTTCTGCTTTTTGCGATTCATGACCCTCAGGAGCAACAAGGGCAGAGGGCCGGTGAAGAGTTGGCGTTTGAGACAGACGTTGGCGAAAAAAGTGAGGAAGGCTGAAGATGTGTGGGGCGAAAATCTCGGGGGCATCCCGGGTACCGCCAAGGCATGTTTATTGCAGTACTCTCACAACGGAAGTGTCAAGCCGTTGTTGTACCTGTTAAAGGGGTAGTAATCCATGGGGCAAAAGATCAGTGAATTGGAGTATGTGCTTGTTACACCGGCACGCAATGAGGAGCAATTTGTGGCCAGTTTAATTGAATCGGTGGCAGCTCAGACACTCTTGCCAAAAAGGTGGGTAATTGTAAGTGATGGCTCCACCGACAATACCGACAACATCGTCAGGGAGTATGCACGAAAACATAAATGGATAGAGCTCGTACGGGTCACCGATCATAAGGACCGGCAATTTGCTGCCAAGGTCTATTCGTTTGATGCCGGTTACCGGCGTATTGGATCTCTGGGCTACGATATCATTGGAAACGTTGATGCGGATGTCACCTTTGAACCCGATTTTTTCGGCTTCCTTATGCAAAAGTTCAAACAGTTTCCTGGCCTTGGAGTTGCGGGTGCTCCGTTTGTTGAAGATGGCAGGAGGGTATATGATTACGGTTTTATCGATAATAGCCATGTCTCAGGTGCCTGTCAGCTATTCAGAAAACGCTGTTTTGAAGAGATCGGGGGGTATATGCCCATAAGGGGCGGAGGGATAGACTGGGCGGCTGTTACCAGTGCAAGGATGAGAGGGTGGATGACCAGAACCTTTACCGAAAAACACTACTATCACCACCGAAAAATGGGTACGGGTAACAGTGGGGTTCTTATGTCACGGTTTCGCCACGGTCAGAAGGACCACTATTTGGGAGGCCACCCTCTGTGGCAGCTATGCAGGTCCTGTTTTCAGATGACACGAAAGCCCTATGTCGTGGGCGGGTTGTTTTTGCTAATGGGGTACTGCAGCGGGTATATCGGTGGCCCACGGGGACCAGTTCCAAAAGAGCTTGTCGCGTTTCACCGAAAAGAGCAGATGCAGCGGCTTAAGGCGTTGATTGCGAAAAAAAACAGTGCGACACAAAACAAGGATGGGATTAAAATGGAGGCTGTAAAGTGAATACTACAATTGCAATCATTGAAAGCAGTATCAACAGGGTTCAGAGGTGGGTTGAAAAAAATGAATACAGAGGCTATGAGCCCTTTGATGGTCTCTCCTCCTGTTTGCGCCCCCTTACCGCCGGAAATGTTTTTGCAGAGCGGCTTCTTCAGCAGCTCGTCCGTCAGAGTCCGGTAAATCTACGGCCTCTTATCGGGGTGAAAGCAAAGGATTCTACCAAGGGCCGGGGGTATATGGCGTGGGGGTATCTCAAACGCTACAGCATCACCAAAGATCCCGTGTACAAACAAAAGGCAGTTGAGTGTCTTGACTGGTTGGAGAAAAATAAAGCTCCTCAGTATACGCACCACAGCTGGGGAAATCACTTCGATTTCACCAGCCGGGGCGGTAAACTTCCCGAACATGAACCAATTATTGTTTGGTCAAGTCTTATTGGCCAAACATTTCTTGATGCTTACCAGATTTTGGGTGAAAAGAGATACCTGAAAACTGCAAAAAGCATCTGCCATTGGATAGTTGATCTGCCAAGAGAGAGGACTCCACGAGGGAACTGTCTCAGCTATGTTGCCTATACTCAGAGTTCCATTCATAACTCCAATATGCTTGGTGGGGCAATGCTGGCCCGTACAGCAAAACTCAGCGGTGATAGGGAACTGGCAAAGGTGGCCAAGGCTGCTATGGAGTACAGTTGCTCAAGGCAGCGTCCGGATGGTTCGTGGTGGTATGGCGAAGGAGAGAAAACCAGGTGGATTGATAACTTTCATACCGGTTACAATCTCGACAGCTTGAAATGCTATATCGATTCAACCGGAGATGATGAGTACAGGGTACATCTCGACAAAGGGATGGAGTATTACAAGAAGGTGTTTTTCGAAAATAGTGGAAGACCCAAATATTATCATAGCAGGGTATACCCGGTTGATATCCAGTGTGCTTCGCAGGCAGTCGATACATTCGCTTACTTTGCAGACCAGGATAGCGATGCGCTCTCTTTGGGTGTAAAGGTCGCAATGTGGACTATAAAAACCATGCAGGACAAACAGGGGTACTTCTATTATCGTCAGTTGCCGGGTATAAAAATTAAAACACCGATGCTCCACTGGGGGCAGGCAACAATGTACAAGGGATTGGTACATCTTGCATCAAAGTTTCAATGAGGATAGCACCAACGAAATTGGCAATGAAACTGTAGATCTTAAAGGCTGGGGGGAACTGTTTGACACCTCACACCTTAAAGGTGACCTCAGGGGAAGAGCGGTAAAGGGCGGTGCTGTAACCATCATCTCCAGAAGTATCGAGTTTCTGGTCCACATGGGGGGTACGGTGATTCTGGCCCGCCTGCTCTCCCCTCAGGAATTTGGACTTCTGGCTATGGTACTTGCAATCACCGGCTTCTTTGTGATCTTCAAGGATATGGGGCTTTCTGATGCCACCATACAGAGTGAGAAGATTAGTCATGACCAGGTGAGCACGCTTTTCTGGCTCAATGTCTCTTGCGGTATTCTGATTTTTATAACTGCTGCTGTGATCTCGCCTGTTGTAGCTTGGTTTTATAAAGAACCACAGCTTGTGCTGGTTACCATAATATCTTCTGTCAGTTTTATATTCGCTGGCTTTTCTGCACAGCACCTTGCGCTTTTGAAAAGAAGTATGAGTTTTTCCAGAGTTGCAGTGGTGGAAATTGTTGCTGCATCAGGTAGTGTGCTGGCGGGTATAGCAATGGCATTTCTGGGGTTTGGGTTGTGGGCCCTTGTTGCACGTACCCTCCTTATGGCTTTTCTGAACATGGTTGGATTGTGGACTTTTTGTAAATGGAGACCGGGGCTGCCAAAAAGGAAATCGGGGGTAAAAAGTTTTGTAAGATTCGGGGCAAATACAACCGGCTTTTATCTAATTAACTATTTTGCCAGAAATTTCGATAAAATACTGGTGGGGTGGTTTGCAGGACCGGTAATACTTGGCTTTTATCACAAAGCATTTCATCTGTTCGTACTCCCCGTAAGTCAATTCTCCATTCCTCTCCAGGGTGTAGCGGTCTCCTCATTAACAAAGTTGCGTTCTGAGCCGTTGAAGTATAAACATTTTTTCCTCAGAGCGTTGGGCCTTATGGCGTTTATGGGGATGCCCCTGAGCACCTATCTGGCTGCCATGGGTGAGGGGATTATACTGCTGCTGCTTGGACCTGCATGGGTTGGAGCGGTAGATATATTTGCGGCTTTTGCGCTGGGGGCTGGAATGCAGATAATGTATGCAGCGCAGGGGTGGCTACACGTCTCCCTGGGCAGAGCTGACCGATGGTTTAGGTGGGGCATTGTGGGTTCTGCATGCATGGTGGTCTTTTTCATTGCGGGTATTCCTTTTGGGGCAGTGGGGGTTGCTGCCGGCTATACTATAAGTCTCTATCTGTTGACATTTCCTGCTCTATGGTACGCCGGAAGGCCGGTTGGGCTAACGGTTAAGGATATATGGGATAGTATTTGGAAGTATTATGCAGCATCGATAGCAGCCGGTATGGCTGCTTCTGTCATAGCAAAAAACCTTGCAAATATAAATGTCATTACAAGGCTGATTGCCTCTTTTGCCGGTTTTGTAATTGTCTACTTATTAACTATTGTACTACTTTTCAGAAGCTTTTATCCTATCAGCAGTTTTTTTAAACTTGTTTTGGATAACCTGCCGGTAAAAAACCGTAAGGTTACTGTGGTTGACACCTGAGCGCTCACCAAGGGGGAATGAAATGTTCAGAATGGTTACCCTGTCTCTTTTGATCTGTACTGTTGTAAACTCTGATGTTATTACGGTCTCAGGAAACAGGGGTAAGGATATTCAAATAGCCCTGAATATGGCTTCATGCGGGGACACTGTTCATATCCCACAAGGAGATTATTTTTTTGACAGAAGTGTAGTAGTTGAAAAAAGAGTCTCTGTTATAGGAAGTGGAAAAGAGAAAACAAAAATTTACAGAAAAAATAATGTTGCGGGTCTACTCTGGCTCTTCAGGATCAACGGGAATAAGAGTGATCATGTGAGAATTTCAGGAATGGCATTGCTGGGTGACTTATCAGAAGTCACCTCCGGCATACTGTTGGAAAATGAAAGCGAAAATTTTAGAGTAGACAATTGCACGTTCAAGCACCTCTCCAGAAGAGCGGTGAAGGTAAAGGACGGAGGTAAAGGGGTCATTGATAACAATATATTTATTGACAACTGGCCCACTGCTGTAGTGGTGTATGGCAGAGGGGAAAAAGAGTGGGAGAGGGGATTGTCTTTGGGGTCAGAGAATGCCGTTTTTGTGGAAGATAACTATTTTGAACAGGGTGATGTTCCCAATAAATCCATGGCACATCATGTTGCATCCAACAATGGCTCTAAGTATGTTTTCAGGTACAATGTAATTAACGATCAAAAAATGGCATCACATGCTGTCGATGCGCATGGGAATAAATTTTACTGGCCAAGAGGAAGCAGAAGTTATGAGATTTATGGCAATAGGATCAATGCTGTTCACCGTTGGGCGGGGATAAACATTCGTGGCGGTGACGGAGTTATATTTAATAACAGGTTCTTTGGGAGTTTTGTCTCGCCTATCCACCTCATGCATGAGTGCAGGGAGGGAGATGGGGAGTGTGAGTACCCTTGTATCGATCAGATCAGAGAACTGTACATGTGGGATAACTGGTATAATGAAAAGAGAGTCGATGTGTATGTCAGACATAAGCATCTGATCCGGCAGGGAAGAGATTATCTGTTGTATGAGCATCCAGAATACAGGCCTTTTGAATATCCACACCCCCTTACTCGCCAAAAAAAGTAAGGGCTTCAACGATGGAGGTAGTTATGTAGCAGAAATAGCGTTTTTACTCTCTCAGTTTCTGTGTAACACTATTCATTCCAGCTTTTTCAGGAGGTTAGCAAGTTAAAGGCAGTAGCTCCTAATCTTTACATAACAGAACAAGGGTTGCAACGGTTAGGTTTAAATGTTTAACCAAAGTCCTCTCTCATTCAGTTCTGCAGTGGTAAAGTTTTAACCAGAAGTACTCCCTCAGGTGCAATAAAAGATATTCAATTCAATTTAACATCAGAAAAGCAGTACTTATACCTGTTTTGTGCCGTCTTAAGCGCATAAAAAAGGTTCTTCTCTGCAATTCTGAATACTATTCATGGTAGGTGTATAACTATTCTCAATGGAGTATGGAGTATGTATTATCTAATTGTCCTATTTTTTCTGACTCTGTCGTATCTACTTTCATCTGCAGAAGCGGGGGTTATCAATGCTTCCAGTGGTTCTAGGGAGCATATTCAGGCTGCTCTTAACAGTGCAACTGTAGGTGACACCATCCTTGTTCCTGAAGGTGATTTTGTTTTTAACGGAGGGATAACTGTTAATGCTGGTATTACAATCCTTGGTGCTGGTAGAGACAAGACTGTTTTGCGCAGGACATCCTCAGGATCTGCATGGCTCTTTACTGTAAATGGTTCAAATGGTGAACCGTTTGTATTCAGCGGATTTACTGTTATAGGTTTGGCTCCCAGCAACTCTTTTGGAATCAAGCTGATCAACCATTGCAAAGATTTCAGAATACATGGTAACACTTTCAGGCGACTTACCAACAGGGCTATAGAAATTCACGGGAATTCAAGAGGTGTAATATACGACAACCGATTTATCGATAATTTTACAACCGCAATTGTTGTGTTTGGAGACGGAGATGCGGCATGGAATCGTCCCTTGACCCTTGGATCAGAGCATGCGGTGTATATTGAAGACAACTACTTCGAACAACGCAATATCCCCGATCCCACGCGTGTTATGCATGTGGCTTCAAACAATGGTTCCCGTTATGTTTTCAGGCACAATGTTATCAATGATGGAAACATCAATTCACAGGCCGCTGATGCACATGGACGATTTTTCTACTGGCCACGGGGAAGCAGAAGTTATGAGATTTACAACAACCATTTTACCTTTGGACACCGATGGCTTGGGATAAATATAAGGGGAGGGGATGGAGTGATCTTTGGTAATAAGTTTAACGGAAGCATGGTTAATGCCATTCTACTGCAGTACGAGGGTAGAAATGAATCCGGTAATACCAGGTATCCGTATATTGATCAGATCAGACAACTTCATATATGGGAAAATGTGCGTAATGGTGGTCCTGCTGATGTCTATGTTCGCCATCCTGCCACAATACGCGAGGGAAGAGACTTTTTTCGTTATAAAAACGAGGATTATACACCCTACACCTATCCTCACCCTTTAACCATGGAGCCCATGACGGAGGACCCGGACACCGGTGATACTACTGAGGCAGAGTATCCGGATGATAACACGAGTATATCAGGTATCAGAAGAATTTCAAGGGGTATTGACGGGATCTCTGTGAGAAGCGTTGCCGGTGGCAGTGGGGGAGTTGCAAAAATTAATTATACACTAAATGATGATCACCTTCAGAATAGTTCGCAGGTGAAATTCACCATTTACAACATGAGGGGGCAGCGAATACATTCTATAACAAGAAGTCATCATGCCGGTGGAACCTTTTCTCTGGAAATGGATAGAGCGCTGGCGTCCGGGGTTTACAACGTTGTAATGGTGGTCGGGAATTACAGTGTATCGGGTAGACTAATGATAGGGCATTGATTGGTTGTACGAGGAACGGGGCATGCATAGTGTTCCGTTCCCCACTCGGCCGCACGGTCGGTCGCGGAATCGGGATCGTCTTTGTAAAAACCGACCGCGAGGCCGATGCCGACACCGACCGCGATACGATTAAGGATATCGAACTGATTACACAAACAAGGCGGCTGTGGAGAGATTTTAAATTCCTACCGCTTTCTCCAGATTTCTTCTTATCCTCTCAGAAACCGCAATGTCGCCTGGAATTTCAAAATTCACCCCTGTTATCATCTCGTAAAGCTTAATGTAGCGCAGTGACAGCTCCGTTACAAGCTCCTCAGTGGCTTCGGGCAGTACTTCGTCTTTGTAGGGATCGCAATGCTCTTTAAACCAAAGGCGAAGATACTCCTTGTCGATATTTTCTGGTTCGAGGCCCTCTTTCATCCGGGAATGATACGACTCTTTAAGCCAGTATCTTGAAGAATCGGGAGTGTGTATCTCATCAACAATTATGATCTCTCCGTTTTCATCCATCCCAAGTTCATACTTCGTGTCTACCAGAATCAGGCCTCGTTCTTCGGCAAATGCGGTACCGAACTTAAAAAGCTCTATCGCGATTTCCTCAAGCTTTTCCCATGTCCTCTGGTCGATTATTCCCTTTGAAACTATCTCTTTGGCAGATATTGGTTCATCATGAATATCAGATTTGGTAGTGGGGGTAAGAACCGGGTTATCAAATTTCTGGTTTCTTACCATCCCATCAGGTAATATACAACCACAAACCTCACGGATCCCTTTTGAGTACAGTGGCCACACACTTGTTGATGTGGAGCCGGTCAGGTAGCCCCGTACCGTAAATTCCACCGGAAAAACCCTGCATTTTTTTGCAATTGTTACATTCGGGTCGGGGATGGAAATAATATGATTATTTGCGATGTGTTCTGTTTTATCGAACCAGAATGCACTTATCTGATTAAGTACCTGTCCTTTGAAAGGTACTGAGGCTAATATCCGGTCAAAGGCGCTCTGGCGGTCGGTTGTAATGAGGACGAGTTGGTCTCCAAGGTCAAAAGAATCACGCACTTTACCTTTTCGGAAACCCGGGAGGTTCAGGAATGATGTGTCGGTGATGCAATTATTGAGGTTGTTTTTTATTATGTCGGAAGTTACCAAAGCAGATACTCCTGTGAGAGGTGACAATAAAAATAAATCATCGTAATGGTTGGTGTGATATAATACGGTTAAAGCTATAAGATTTGGCTCTTCTGGAGAATTTGTGGAGGAATTTGTGGAGGAATTTGTGGAGGAATTTGTGGAGGAATTTGTGGAGGAATTTGTGGAGGAATTTGTGGAGGAATTTGTGGAGGAATT
>SKJJ01000222.1 GCA_007115975.1 Chitinispirillum sp. | reverse complement strand
TATATACAGTGCTCTCTTCAGGGTCGATGATGATGAGAGTGATAACAGCTATTGGCGTCATCCGGATGTGAATTGGGACAGCAGGGTGGGGATTTCTCTTGCGAGATTTCTTATGCTTGGGATAAACTTACAGCTTCTCTACGACAGGGAGCTTGATTCAAGCCCACGGTTTAAACATCTTTATACTATTGGGTTTAAGTATGCTTATGGGAATTGAAATAAGAGTATTAAATTTAAGAGCTTAAGAATATGGGGTTAAAGGCTAAATGGGAGAAAGGAATTGTCCACGGAAAGCACGGAAGACACTGAAATAGGAAAACAGCATCTGTCCACTTTCTTAACTTCTGTGCTTTCAGTGCCTTGCGTGGACCGAAAATCTCATCCTGTTTTTTGGCGGCTAACAGGTAAGACTCGATCAGATTCTAAAGACTTCTGTTTTCCGTCACCCTAAACCCGTCTTATGTGGAACTTCGGAGACCTTTTTTGGGGGCCCCTGGCAGCTGTGTAGGAGTTTTTCATTGAGGCATTTGTGCCGTTACTATGTTCTAAAGGTTTTGCGGTGAATGACCAATACCGTGTTTACAAAAAGTGCTTCCGAGCAAAACGTGCCAGGGGGGACGAAATGTAGACAATTCCGATTGTCCAGTACATCCAGCCGATGCACAGGATGTGCGTAGACGACCACCGAAGGTGACCCGAAGGGTTCATTGCAGGACGCAATGAATCAAAAAGTGGAGCATTCCGATGCGCAACGCTACAAACGGTACCGAGCGCAGCGAGCCCGGAGGAGAACCGGTGACTTCTTCGGCAGGCGTCCAAAATTTTACTCAGATTTAGATTTGCTGTTTAGGAATTTACATTTCAACTTTTTATTCAGTCAAAAGCTTCTCTTTTATCCTAACCAATTCCCCCTCAGCCTCACCCACAAGGTTCTCGATAACTTTTCTCATGGGCAAAACTTCACGCATCAGCCCCACACTCTGCCCTGCCATCAATGAACCTCTCTCCACATCCCCATCAATGACGGCCTGTCGTAAAGCTCCCATCCAGAAATTCTCAACTTCATACTGAGCACTTTCCCTGCTTATCTGGCCGCTTTCGAGCTGCTTGAGCAGGCTTAGCTGCAGTTTGCCGAATGTATCGGTGCCGCTGTTTTTTATTGACCGGACCGCCACTACTGGAAGTTTTGAATCGTACTGGGGCGTTGCTATGGCGTGACGTGCCTTTGCCCTGATAAAAACATCTTTGAAATTTTTATGGGCCGTACACTCCTCGGTCATTACAAAACGGGTCCCAAGCTGACAACCTGATGCCCCCATGGTAAGAAGATGGGCGATCATTTTTCCGTTGGCGATGCCTCCTCCGACAAAAATTGGCACTTCGTCAAATTCAAACAACACCTGTTGGAGCAAGATAGTGAGTGAGACGTGGCCGATGTGACCTCCGGCCTCGCTGCCCTCAAGAATCAGGGAATCGACACCAAACTGAATCTGCTGGCGGGCAATACTCTCTTCACTGGCAAAGGACATGGTTTTCTTGCCGCTCTTTTTCATCCCCTGAATGTCTGCCTTTCGGGGGAAACTTCCTGCAAACACTACAAAAGGGACCTTTTTTGACGCAAGAATCTCATAGTGAGTTTTGTAATTGGGGGCAATGGTGATAAGATTCACTGCAAAGGGTTTATTGATATGTTCTATGCACCTGTCCACTTCCTGTTCGAATATATCAGGGGGCATGTTTCCACCTGCCAGCACCGGAAATGCGCCATTGTCACTTACCGCCTTTATCAGTTGGAAATCACTGATCCATGTCATAGCTCCTGCGATAAGGGGGTATTTAACGCCTAAGAATTTTGTTCCGCGTTGGGTGAGATTTTCGAAAATCATTGGTAATGCCCTTCTTTATAGATGTCAATAGTTATTACATAGGTAATACTGTAAAAATAGTTTTTTACCACTATGCTGTGAAGGTTTTATGTTTTGCAAATGTTGACTGTTTACCCGGGTGGTTTGTGTAACCACTGCACGTGGTTTTCTCCGGGTATTGAGTGCTGGGATGCCAGTGCCGGCACTGCCGATGACGGTGTATCGATCGGTCCCTGAGTGCCAGTATTCCCATACGGGTGTACCGAGGGGGGAACGGTTTTGTGCCACATTTTCCATTCCTGTTTTTTTTAACCCCCAGGGGTGTAATGTTTATAGCCCCAAAGACACCACAATAACATCCCTACCCGTCCCGTTAGGGACAACGTGTTACGAAAAATGCATTTGTAATGTTCGATCGCACTCATCTCTCCGGGCAATCCCAAGACCGCCCGAATCCAGTATGGATTGAAACCCGCCCCTGAAAGCTGGAGATAGGTAATTATACCATGCTGGTATAGTACCGCATGGTTTGCTCTTTTTTCTTTATTTCTAGTTATCGATTACTATAAGTTCATGCATATTCAGTGTCGTACAGCTTTTTGTGATATCTTTGCTTGCATAACAAAAACAAATAAGGTGTAGGTGTATAGGTGGTAAGGTGATCACCGGATGGAAATCCCCCCGCCCGCCGTCGGCAGGTATTCCATTATCGCTTGCCTTAGTGTGCCTGCGGGATGTACTAGCGCATTGAAGTGGTAACAGAAGACAAGGTGTCCAGCACTAAGAAGTACTGTTTATAAGAATGTGAGCACCTGCCTAAGACGGGACCCTTAAACAGACTACAGTAACACTGTTGCGCGTACCGGAAACACGACTCAGGGTATTGCTATGAAAAGGCGCCGCTCACCCAAGTGTTCAAAGATTGAGACTGATCCCAAGAGTTATTGTCAGGAAATTGAGCCAGTTACTTGTGAAGCCATCTCCCGGGGCGTCATTATCGGATGTCCCTTCAGCTCCGCCTCCGATGTAGCGGATGCTGAGAAAGTAATCATATAGTGGCGGATAGGAGAATACGGTTCTGATGGTTGCTTCCAGAAAAGCCCCTTCCACATCTGTTGTGCTGATGTTGAGATATCGGACAGGTGCATAAATCCCATTGATTTGCGATTCGATCCTTAATGATGGAGCCAGTCTGAAATTGGAAAACGCAGCGATGAGCGGAACAAAACCTACGTCACTGCTTCTGCTTAAAAGCGTTCCGTCAAGGGAGCTTATGACAATGTTGGCATTTCTTATCTGAAGTGAAAATCCCAGTCCAAAGTCAAAGGCAGAGTTTTTTTCTGTAAATGTATACCGGTAACCGAAACGATAATAGGGAAATCCGTAATTAAAACGTACCGGAGTATCTTCGGGAAAGGTACCGTCATAGACCACAAGATCCCTTGTTATTGCTTCAACATTTTCCAATGCCAGTGGCTGATATAAAAAAGTAAACCCATGGGGATACCTTGCAATTTCAGCGCAGACGCGCCAGAATGGAAAGAGAATATCCTGTCCCCCCTCGTTGCGCAGATCTATTTCTGTACCATCCTGACCAAATTGAATATTATGACTCAATACAGCCAGAAACCCATGCTCCAGGTTGAATCGAAGGTTAATATCTTCCAGTGCCCGAACAGGCGCGGTGCTTATAATGAGCAGTAAAAAGGTGATTTTAAGCATATTTGTCCCCCAACTGGTTTTGTTACAGCCCCGATAGTAAAAGGTGATCATAGATTTTTTTTGTACGACGGTAGCTGGTTATTTAGTAGTAGAGCAAAGCTAAAACCAGTTTTTACCATGGAGTTGTATTGTGCCACTTTTTTTGATCAAGGGAGGTGGTACGTCAGCTAGTGGGTTTATGGTGCACTCTTGCTGAGACTCATCTGATGGCTAACGCCAGCTCATCGGCAGATATAGTTCGGGCTGTGGAATCTGGCGCAGACAGAGTAGGTCTTTTTAGAACCAAGCGTTTCTTTCTTGCTGCTAAAGCGCGCTGCCTGCCGCTGCGGAGTTCAGGAAATATCTGCTGCGCTCACTGAAGCCTCTGGGGGAAAAGAGTGTCAATCTACGCCTGTTGGACATCGGTGGGGACAAGACCATACCCTACCTGAGCTTGCCCTTCGAACTCAACCCATTTCTCAGGAGGCGAAGAGCAAGGCTTCTGTTTGATTTCCCTGCACTGTTTAAAATCAGATCAAAGCAATACTTTCAGTTTGCAAAAAGAGCAATGTCCGCATACTAATTCCGATGGTGACTTTTGCCGAGCAGGTAAAAATAATCTTAAATTGCAGGGCGAAAAACCCTTAAAAGGAGAAATTATGGGAAAAGAGAAAGATACAAAAAAAGACACTGCAAAGAAGGCTGCCAAGAGTCCCAAAGAGAAACGCAAAGAAAAGAGTGAGGAGAAAAACAAGGTTTATTGAGCCTTTAGTCTGCTGGTAGTGCATGTCAGCGGATATGGGGTTTTCCTTTGCTGGTTCGACCCTCTTTGCATATTTAAGGATAATGATTGATACATCTCTCCGTTTTCTCCGGAGAGATCATCATGTCTGGTTTATCAAATGCACTATTGTCAACATTAAGCCTGACCATAATTTATTTTATGCATCGGCATTGGACGATCCCTCACGTTAAAGCCGAAGTTTGTTCAATAAGCTAGCTTGTTTGAATAAACTTAGCAGAAAAGTGAGGGTGGTGAACAATAGTTTCTATCAGTTGTTCCGAAAGAGAAGCTGCTAAATGAAACACTCATTATTAGTCTTGATCTGCTGTTATT
>SKJJ01000167.1 GCA_007115975.1 Chitinispirillum sp. | reverse complement strand
CCCTCCATCAACAAATCCCTCCATCAACAAATCCCTCCATCAACAAATCAGACTCTCCGTCACACCCACGCTACGGTGACTTGTTCCGCAAGCCTCGCACCACTATTGCCAAATCCAAATACACCATCTCCCAATGAGTTGTCCAACGAACTCTGGACGGAATCGACCCACAAGAAGATGCTAACCAACTCATACTGCTTGCTATCGGGAACCTTTTTGTCGTATATTTTTCCTGTTTTACTAATCGGTTTCTGTTCAGCATTGGGCCCTTTTTCATTTTTTCACAATTGCCGAACAATGTCCCACTGCATACAGATAAGACATCCTTTTCCAAGCTGTAGTCTCAACAAAAACCAACTATCGCAAAATACCTATATGGTTTATCATTGCAGTCTATCAGTTTAGTTTTTGGCCAGTAAACAACTCTTTTTTTGTTTCCTGGCACCGAGCCCTGCCTCCGGGCAGAGATGCGGGGTAACAATCTTTTGCTTTTTAATCAGATAATTTGAGATATTCATTAAAAAAAGGGAGTTTTGTATGAAGCGAACAGCTGCATTTCTATTCTCAATTGTAATTGCATGTTCAGCTTTTTCCTCTGATGTTGCAGTTTTTCCCGCAATTGGTATCAATGTGGACCAAAGCTACTTAAGCGCATTCAGTACTTTGCTGGCCATGAAGTATGCTGCGGCCTCAAATCAGAGGGTCCTCTCTCCCCGTGAATCTGCCAAAGCGTTGGAGCCCGACAGTAACTTTCATGCCTCTGCACAGGCTCTTGATGTTCAGGAGTATTTGGTTATTAAAGCAATTGGACTCTATATAAGTCGAAAAGAGAAGGCAACATACGACGTAATGGGTGGGGAAAAGAAAATCACCGTCAACATCAAAGCGGATAATAACCACTCTGCCAACGATAAAAAATTACTTGATGATCACAAGACTATTGTTACGATCGTCCGTCACAATGCAGCCGACGGCAGCGAAATTTACCGTGCTCAAATGACATTGGTTACCTATGGCGATATTGAAGAGTCTACCGAACGTATGGCTCAGTCAATTTTCCAGAAGATCCCTCCCGAAAAAACCAGAACACCTTCTACTATCACCCGTGCTGAAGGGGTGCAAAACAACAAACTGTTTCAGGAGAAAATTTCCGGCATTAAAATGGGTGGTATTTATACCACCATCTATAGCAGTCTCAAGCTTAGTGCAATGATAAGTATAGGGTATAACATGAAGATGGAGTCGGATAACTTCTTTGCAGAGTTTGGTGCAGGAGCGCTGCTGCCAAGTGGTTTTCTCTCAACAAAAGGCAACCTTTACGGGGGTAACTATTTCGAAATCGCAGTGAGCAGATACATTACAGATCACGCATTCCCTGTTTTTGTGGGAGGAGGGGTTGTGCCCTATTTCAATTGGCTGTCCGATTTCCAATTGGGAATTATGCCTTTTCTTCATATCGGCCTCATGTCCAGCCGAGCCTATCGCACACGGTTTTTTACTGCCTTCGCACTGTCCCAAAATGTTTTACCTGTCCAAATTTCAAAACATACTGAAACAGGTAATACCACTATATGGGGAGACCCTGAAACAGTAACTACCTATCAAACTGCCTATCCAACTCAATTTAACTTTCAGTTTGGTATTGGCTGGTAAAGGATAGCTCCATATATCAACTGCTTGGTACCGAAACAACCACTCTTTTACCGGCCCTTTTTCGTTTGAACCTGACAGATGATCAAAAAAAATGGACCAGGGGCTCAAATCACTACAGGGGCACTGTGCCGGCCCCTTTCTCCTTTTCCAACCATTCACCGCATGAATGATCCATTGTTGATATCGATACAGGTACCGTTTATGTACCCGGTACTCTGCGTCCCGAGCCAGAATATCGTTGAGGCGACCTCTTCTGAGTAGGCGAAGCGTTTCTTTATAGTCAAAGACCTGAGCTCTTCTTTACGCGGCCCCGGAATAGTATTGAGCATATCGGTTTCCACTGGTCCCGGGGCTACGACATTGATAATAATCCCGCAGGGGCCAAGTAACTTTGAAAAACTCTTGGTCGCATTGATCAACCCAGCCTTGGAGATCCCATACCACACATCCGGATGTCCCATCTCTCCTGCCACCGATGCAACATTGACAATTCGTCCACTCCCACTTTTTACCATACCCTTGCTTACTTCGTTTATGAGTGTGACCGGCGCCTGTAAATTGATTTTCATGATCTCATCTATACGATCAGCATCATACGCCTGCGGTGCAATAGCATTCATAATACCGGCATTGTTGATCAGTATATCGACCGGCGGGAGTGTTGCGATGATCTGCGGTATTGTATCAACTCTTCTCAGATCGAATTCAACAAGATGTACATCGGGGTATCGGTCCCGGGGAAATGTCGAAAAATCACGTGCAAGTACTATAACCGAAAAGCCTGACTGATAGAAGAGATCGGTTACATCCAGACCAATGCCTTTATTGCCACCGGTTATTAGTACTGTTTTTTGAGTCATATGAGTCTCCTGATAATCACCTGTTGGATCGTGTGTTTGCGGACTGTCCCCTCTTGCCCGATTACTCTGTGAACCGAAAAAATAATAAAAGATACGTTTCTATAGGTGGTTCTTCACCGCTAAATTTACAAAACTTGATTTGGTATGCTCGCAATCCGTATTTTGATCTCTACAACTATTCACCCTGAAAGCTTTTGAGGGTAGATTCCGAACTCTTGATTTCCTGTTATATTCAGGCAGCGAAACTTTTTCTGCACTGCGGCACCGAAAACTCTGCTATGACAAAACCGAAATTTACCTGGGAGCTGGACAGCTGGGGTATATATTCTCCCTGGGACCGCCAATCCAAACAACTTCCTGAGCCCAGAGAGATAACCGATACGATTCCATGTATTAAAGACATTGAGTTTGGCTACATTCTCACCATCAAAAAAGCCAAGGGAAAGAAGATCCATTTTACTATCGATCATCCTCCGTTCAAGGATTCTCAAGGCAATATCCGACCTCCCTTTACCGGTGAGGTTTATGTGAAAAAGAACAGCTGGGATTTTTTCCTGGGTGATACAATTTGGGAGCCTCTCGGGGATAAAGTCGGCCCGTGGCGGCTTATCACCAGAATCGATGATGTTATTTTGGCCGATCTTACTCTGAAGGTTGTTCTTGGAGGAGCATAATGGCTAAAGAAAAAGAGTCAAAAAAGAGAACAAAGGGAACGGCAGGATACAACCGCAAAAACAGCGAAGATTTTCTGGAAAAAAACAGAACCAAGCCCGGTGTCATACAAACGCCTTCGGGCCTGCAGTATTTGATTCTGGATGACATTGCCGAAAAAAAACCATCAATTGAAAACAGGGTGGTGGTTCAGCAGCGTATTTCGTTAATTGACGGTACGATTATAGATAACACCTACAAAAAAAACAATCCCGCTGAATTTGCCATGCAGGAGGCTATCCAAGGGTATCGGGAGGGTCTGCAACTGATGGGCTGCGGCAGCCGGTACCGTCTGTTTATACCACCGCAGCTCGCATGGGGGAAAAGAGGTGCGGGTAGTAGGATCGGCCCCTGGTCGGTGCTTATCATCGACGTGCGTCTGGAGGAGATTTTATGAGTTGGTTTAATCCTAACAACATCAAACAATCCTCTGTACCATAATAGATACTGCGATTTGGAAAGCTTAGGGTAAATGCCGAAAAGATCCCCTGAGCAGTTTACCGCTCAGAGCCGGGCCGCGAGAGCCGCACCACAGAGAGAGAAAGAAACAGCACACCCGAGAACACCAGCATACCAATCATCCCACCCATGCCTACCGGAACATTCCCAATATAGAGATGAGCCCCCATGGTGTCCATAAAACCTGCAGCAATTTCAGGCGAACTTTCACCGAACACAATCTCAGCAGGCCTCCTCATAAATACCTGTCTCAATGCAGCCGCCCCGTGGCTGGCAGGTACAAAGGAGACAACATTCTGTACCGCAGGAGGCATCACACTGAGCGGAACATAAACCCCGGTGACAAAACCGATCACGGTTCCAAGGATCGCCGTCAGTGCACCATATGAAATCATGGTTTTTATATAGGTGGCAACAAAGAAGATAACGGTGGATGAAGAGATAACACAGAGTGACAGCAGTCCTATCACTTGTATTACGGCAACAAACGGAAGAATCTCTCCACCGCCTGCAACGATATACACCTGACCGATGACAAGTGCCAATGTATTGAGAATAATTCCAATCAACCATGAAGCAATGAGATAACTGGCTACGATATGAAATCTTCTTATTGGAGCCACAAGGAAATCATTGAGACCTTTCCCCTCACCATCCTGCACCATGATACCCAATGCACCCAGTCCGATTGTAACAGAGTTAACGGCCAGAAGACCTGCCATTATCCAGGAGTCAACAAGAAACCGTATGCCCTCTACATCACCAACCTGCTGTTGAATATTGCTCACCTGAGCTTTACCAAGGAACAGCGCATATAGAGCGATTATTATGAGCATCGATAAAAAAGAGAAGAACACGGCGGTTTTGTCCCGAAGGTACACTTTTAGATTTCTCAGCACCAGCCCCTGTATCACGGTCACAGATTACTCCTCACCCCGTATAGTACGGCCGGTAATAGCAATGAACACATCATCCATGCTCCCCCTTATCATCTCAAAGCCAGCCATATTATCCTCATTTTGTTTGAGAATTGACAGTGCATGAGAGCTGTTCTTCACTGCCAACTGGTATACATCCCCCCTCTTTGTAAAGGACAGACCCTCATCCCCCACTCTTTTTTCAAACAACTCTTCATCGTTTGCGATAAAAAGAAGTCGGTCATTGCTGTATTCAAGACGCAGATTATCGGGTGTACCACTTGCGACAACCTTTCCGTTATCGATAATCGCCACATCATCGCTCCGTGAAGCTTCCTCAAGGTAGTGCGTGGTAAGAAACACCGTCAACTTCTCCTCTTTTTGCAGCGTTTTGATAATCTCCCACACCCTGATTCGTGTCTGAGGATCAAGCCCGGTGGTGGGTTCATCGAGAAACAGTATCCGCGGAGTGTTGAGAAGTGCTCTTGCGATGTCAACTCTTCTGCGCTGCCCGCCGGAGAGCACTTTGTAGGGACGCCCGAGAATCTCTTCTATTCCAAGAATTTCAGCAACAGTGCAGCATCTCTTTTTAAGCTCTTGACCCCTGATACCATAAAAAGATGCACGTGCTGCCAGGTTTTCGCTCACTGTCAGCAGTGGATCCAGAAGTGACTCCTGGAAGACAACACCGATATTTCTCCGTACAGCATCATTCTCTCTGCCCACCTTATACCCAGCAATACGGGCCTCACCGCTATCAGCACAGAGTAATGTACAGAGTATGGCGATACTCGTTGACTTTCCGGCTCCGTTGGGGCCCAAAAATGAGAACAGCGCTCCCTCCTCGGCAGCAAAGGTGACACCATCCACCGCTCTGATTTTCCCGAACCTTTTTTGTAGCTCTTTTACCTCTATAATAGCTGACAAATCAAAACTCTCCCGGGTTGTATACCATCTTTTGCAAATTTCTACCCGCATCGGTGCAGTACATGGTTCCCAACATACATTAACAATCTGGCAACACAGTTTTATAAAAACTACAAGAAAAAATACCTTGTGAAGTACCACTTGCAAAATAATTATTCGCCTACCACCCCGACTTCCGAAACCCTCTCCCTGACAACCGTCAACTTTTCAGGCTCATCCACCAGATTCCTAATCCAGACCCGTGAATACATCCGTGCTGTACAAATAAAAATTTTCACTACCTCTTCACCGCACACCAGTGCAAATACCCCCTTAAGCGGAAGGTTCCACACAAAGGCGCCAAGCAGCCCAAGGGGAATGCCCACAAGCCACTGACACCCCATGTCCAGCTTCAGAATAAATTTGGTATCGGCACCGCTTCTGAGCACTCCGTTAATCACCACTATGTTTATGGCCTTGCTCATGAGACCTATCAGCAGTATGGGATATGCATCCCTGGCAAGTGCCAGTGTTTGGGCGGTCATGCTCCCATCAAAAAGTCCTAGGAGGCTATCGCGAAGAAGCATCAGAACGGCACTCAACACAAGAGAGACCAGAAAACCAATTATTACAAATAGCCACGACTCCTTCCAGGCAATTCCAAAATCTTTTCTTCCCAGGTGATGTCCAAGCATCACTGCTGCCCCCGTACTGACACCACCGAAAAAGGCTATGCAAAAGCTCTCAAGGGGAGTAAACATGGTCATTACTGCAAGTTCCTGTTTTCCCATGTGGCCATAGATGATAAAGTAGATGTAGGTTCCGGCAGACCATACCAGACCGTTTACAATTACCGGAAACGTTATGTCAAAAAACTTTTTGAACTGATCTGCTCTCAGGGCCTCTCTTAAAGCCTTTGCCTTCACCGCAAGGGTATGATCTGTAAAATATATGTAACAAACGGCAATGGCACTTTCAAGAATCGCACTGAGCATGGTGCCAATTGCCGCACCCTGGAGCCCCAGTTGGGGAAAACCGAAATACCCGAATATCAACAGATAATTGGCGACAATATTGAACACCACACCAAAGGTGCTTATGACCGTACAAGTATATGCCTGATTGATACTTCTGAGACCTGCATACACCGGAAAAGTAACAGAGAGAGCAAGCATGTTGCTTGACACGATGGATAAGTATGTCTTGCCCTGCAGGATTATCTCCGGATCACTTGTTACAAGCCTTATCACATACTCCGGGAAAAAGCGAAAAATGATGTACGCGGGCAAGACCACCATCAAAGAGAGGAGCACTGCCTGAACAACGCTTTTTCTCACCCCTATGATATCTTTTTTCCCCCAGTACTGGGAGGCAAGCATCCCGGTACCGTGACTTGCACCCCAGAGCACCATAATGACCACAAAAAAGGGGCGTGCCGCTGCACCCACTGCTGCAACCGGTACCTCACCAAGCTGCCCGATCATAAAGGTGTCAACCAGCTGTCGCGATGAAGTCAGCAGGAACTGAAGAGTTGAGGGTATGGCGATTATGGCCAGACGCTTATAGAAATCTGCCGTTGCGGTTTGTCGTATATAGGTTAACAAAATGCTGATCCTTTTTCAAAGAGATCAATATACATAATATCTTGCTGCAGCGGTTCGAAACAGGTCACCGCATCTGTGGTACAGATATTTTTGAGGGTTGCTGAGGCAACGGTTTATCAATCAACTGTTTGCCGGGGATAACCTCAACAGGGTCTGATGATCCTTGATATTCACATAGTATTGATATAATTTCATGATAGACTCATACCCATCAAACATCAGCTTACTGCAGGACAAAAATGCCCCTGACAAAAATTGATAAAACCAATTTCGTACTTTATTCATACGCCCGTAAAACTTCCTCAGATCTTCAGGACTTCAGACGAGAACTGGTGAATCAGGCCTGTTCCATTGAAAACTGCAAGGATGTGATTTTGGATCTTACCACAGCACAAACTATCTCATCTGCTGAGCTGAGTGTAATTATCAGGCTTCTGAAATCGATGAATGGCACAGTGCGGACTTTGCGTCTGGTTACACCAGAGCATATAAAGCGGATTATCTGCTCTACAAATATCAACAAACTAAACAACCTTCAACTTTATGACTCTCTGCAACTTCTTTTAAACCAGATGCAATCAGGTGAAGATTCTTAGTCAGCCCCATCTTTTAATCTTTGTGTGCGGGACCCCGGAGTTATTCACCGTAAATAGAGTGGTCTTTTGTTTCTCTCACCATAACCAGAGCATCTTCTCCATCATGATAGTAGGATTTTCGCTCCTGCAAAAACTCAAATCCACACCTTTTGTAGAGATTCTGCGCTGCGACATTGGATCTCCTTACCTCAAGAAAAATCCTTTTCACCCTCTGCTGCACTACTTCTTTTATCGTATGGTGTAAAAGTCTGGTGGCCAAGCCCATCCTTCTGAATCGGGGGTTTATACCAAGGGAGTGGATCTCAAACTCATCAAGAACTATACCTCCTGAAACATACCCCTCAACAGACCGGTTTTCAGAAACGATAAGATTTAAAACCGCATTGGGTAGCTGGAGGTCTCTTTTTATGGTCTGGGGAGAGCGGGGTTTTTTCTCGCAGAGAGTTTCTGCCTCTACTAGTTTTTTTACATCGTCAAGTTCAGCTTTGACTATGCTGAATCTTTTTTGAAAAGCGGCTTTTTCTCTCATTGTGATTTTATGATGGTGGAAATTTTGATTTGCAGAGCAGAAATAGCAGGTCACACGGTTTACTCTAGTACCCATCGAACGTCAGTTGCGCCTGATCAGGATCATGCCCTCAAAGAATATCCCGCCTCATTTGAGACCATGACCACATGGCTACAACAAAACATCCCTGAATTTTGAAAACGGCTGCAAAGAGTACGTTCCGTCTCCTTGGCTGCTGAGACATTTCTTTTGCCATCAGTGCCGACTCTGATCTGCCAACCTACTTTTTCGACTTAAGAGCTTCCATAAGTGCTGCCCCAAAATCTGTTGCAGACCCTTTTTCATCTCTTTTCTTTGGGCTGTTCTGTTTTTTTATGAACTGGCGGGTCTCTTTGGTTTCCGTTGCAGTATCAGCCAATCCCATTGAGAGCGAAACTCTCCGGCTCTCTGTATCGATTGAATCGATTCGTACCGTTACCTGTTCACCAACCTTTACACTCTCTTTTTTGGACGACTCTATCTTCTGGTTAACCAGCAGCCCGGTAATACCCTCCAATAAATCAACAAAATAGCCATATTGTGCTTTTTTAGCAACCGTTCCGTTTACTTCTGTTCCAACCGGCAAATTACTTTCTATATCATTCCATGGATCCTCAGTGAGGTCTTTGAGACTCAGGGATACCGATCTTTTATCCTCATTTATACCTAACACTGTAACCTTTACACTCTGAGCCGGTTTGACCACTTCCGAAGGGTGGTTCACCCTCTTGCCCCAGGACATTTCAGAAATATGCACCAGCCCTTCAACCCCGGGCAGGATCTCCACAAATGCACCAAAATCGGCCAGACGGGTGACTTTACCTGTAACTGATGAACCAATACTTAGTTTGTCGGCAATCGATGTCCAGGGGTTTTCAAAAACCTGCTTGATTGAAAGAGAGAGTTTGAGATTTTTAAGCTGCCCTTTTCTCTCAAGCTTCAACACCATCACCTCAACTTCCTGTCCCACAACAAAAGATTCTGAAAGATTTTCAGCTCTCTCCCAGGATACCTCTGAGATGTGAACCAAACCCTCCAGATTACCGACCTGAACAAAAAGGCCAAAATCAGCGATCTTGGTGATCGCCCCTTTAAGCACGGTTCTGTTTTCCACTGCCTTTTGCAGACCATTCAGTTCATCTTCAATACCCAGTTCAAGCACTGGAATACGACTCACTACTATATTCCTGCCGCCCTCGGTGATTCTAGTAATCACAAAATCCATCTGTTTGCCCAAATACTCATTTATATCGGAGGTGAATTTTATATCGATCTGTGAAACCGGACAGAACGCCTTCTTACCCATGATTTTCACATTCAGGCCACCCTTGTTGATACCGGTAACCTTACCCTGCACCGGTATTTTGTTTTCAAGGGCATCCATCAACTCCTCCATACCGGCATTATGGTGGTTCATGCTCTTGCTTACAAGTATCTCACCCTCCTGCTCGGAGATAATAAACCCCTCCACAGTGTCACCTACACACACCGAAACGTCTCCGCCATCTGTTTTTAACTCTGCGACCTTGATCATCGCTTCATTTTTGGCACCGATCTCTACAAAGACATACTCCGACCCTATCCGGCTCACCTTGCCGCTGACGTTCATTCCGGGGGAAAAACTTTTAACCGTCTTTTCACTCGCTTCTATCATTTTCATCAGTTTTTCGGATTCGCTATCAGAAGTTTTTGTTTCATCAAAAAATGGGTCGTGCTTTTTGTCGTACATAAGTTCTCCAGAGAATTAGCGGTATTGGTTTGGATCACAAAATACCTTTTGGCGGGTTCACATCAAAACAGAAGAACTACTGTTTAGAATTATATTATGGATAAAGAGAAGAGATGGTTTTCATTGTTCAGGATTCGGTGTCCGTTTTCCACCCCAAAAAGAGCTCCTCTTTGATCCGCTTGGCAGCATAAGCGCACCTACTGAACCCTCGGCAATTACTTTTTCTCAAACTCAAACGGTATATCAGCAAAGGTGACCATAAAATCCGCCGGGACCAGAACATCAATCAGAGGACTGAGATCCTTGATGGTAAGAGTCCACACACCGGACTCTATGTTTACCGGCATAATCACCGGTGGTATAGAGTTTTGACCATAAAATTCCTCAAAAGAGACCATCATTTGCGACGCGGTATCTAGCAAGGTACACTCCTGTCCATTAAGGGAGATTGTATCTGCACCACTCATACTCCAGTCCCCTCTGTTTACAATAAGTGTATCACCCAGGTCTTTATAGCTGACACTGAAACTGAAGGTGGAATCGCTGCTGATTTCATACTCAACATTTGTGATATCGGGAGTAATGTTGGGAAAGCGGGGGATAGCTGTATGCCATACTCCATACATCTCGTTTGGATCAGTTGCAGATGTCAGCGGGTTTTCATCCTCGCTGCAGAAGAGAAAAAACAACGATGAAAAAATGATGCCGGCAACAATATTTTTTTTTAAAACCACTATAACCTCCCCTGGTTTTGCACCGGGACATAGGTCTGGTGCCTGTTAATAAAATATAACTAAAAGCTGCCTTAAACTAACCAACAAAGAGTGTAATGCCATCTTAACCGCCTGCGGTTTTGCTCACGACAAGGCTTAATTAACGCGGCAGTTTGCTGCCTCCCCGTTCCTGGCACACAATATTCCTGTTTCAGGACAATCTTTTTATATTCTCAAAATACCCGGTGTGCCTTTTATGTAAATTGAAATTCCACAAAAACGGTACCGGCAGGGATTTAATACAGCCCACATTTTTAAACAGCGGAATGCCAAGTCTGCAGACAGGATCACGTCTGTTTCGCACATTATTATAGTGGATAGTAAAGGAGTTAAACATCTTTTTGTAGCGATTCCCCACCACACGGGGCGAACCGAAACTCATAACGGCAATATGGACTTTGAGTTTTTTATACAGAAATATGGCGATAAACAGGGCCAAAGCGCCGCCGCGGGAATGCCCAACGACCACAATTTTTTTGTCGGGATCCACCAGATCCAACAACTCTTTTTTAAACTTAACCGCACAGTGAAAAATTCCACCATGGAGCCCAAATCGTATACCCTGCAGAAATCGAAAATTTGATATCCAGTCCAAACGATCATTTGAACTCTGAAAGCATACAACGGTTCTCTCTTTTTCCAGGGATACAAATGTAAAATCGTGATCTTTTTTTATTGGAATGATTGTAGTGGCAACTGGTACATCGTGAGCTGTTTTATCGGGCATAGGTGTATTATTATGATAAGCATGCTCGATATCATCGAGCATCTTTATGTATGTTGCGTAATCCAAAAACAGAGGATCTAATTTTTTTCTCATTACGTTTTTTGCCTCTGGGCTTCAGTAGTTGCTAATTATTTCAAAAAGATCATTTTTCACCCCTGGAAAAAAATAATGGATTGCTCCCACTGTGTAAATAATATCTTTTTCTGCACTGTTCCCTCCCAACGGCAAGTAACGCTCCGGACCAAAAGATAAAACCCCTTTACTCTTCTCTTTGGGTGCGGTTTGTAACTATTTTTAATGTTAGACGTCGCAGTAAACCGGTCGTACCAGGAAAATATGCTATATCTATAGAGAAACCACCTACATAAAAACACAATGCTGATAGAACTACTTTACCAAAATACTGAGATCCATCTTTTACACAGCCGTCTTTTTGCAACCAGTATGGCCACCGTTATCTCTTTTATTCTTGCCATGCTTCTGTTCCCCCCCTATATTGCTTTTCTGAATAAATTCCAGATATCCTCTGAGTTCGAGAAAACATCTGATGGTCCGGTGATGCCTGCGGGTATCCTTTTTATGGTTATCATAGTTTTCACTACTTTTGTAGCGGTTCGGATCAACAGCTATGTTTTCTCTGCGCTGATTATCTATGTTTTTTTCAGTATAATAGGGGCGGTGGATGATCTTGCCAAGGTCATAAACAAACGAAATATCGCCAAAGGGATCATATCCAAACAGGATTACCAGTACAAAGCAGACGGAATATCTGCAAGCCTGAGACTTTTTCTCTATATCACGATCTCCTTTTTCGTTGCAGTTGCAGCGTACCGGTACATCCCCAATATTAACGGCGATGTCAATCTACCTCTTGTCAGTATCACAAAACATTTTCCCTCTTTGCCATTCTGGCTTTTTATCCCCTTTATGGCATTCACCATCGCCGTTCTGGCAAACGGAGTCAACTTCACGGATGGATTTGATACTCTCGCCACGGTTCCATCAATATGCTGCTTCCTTTTTGTCGGCATTATCTCCTTTATATCCAGTAACAGCATATGGAGTAACTATCTTCTTATTCCCCATATTGTAGGATTACAGGAGATCCTGCCGCTTATCGGTGCGGTTATCGGAACACTGCTTGCTTATCTGTGGTACAACTCCCCACCTTCAACCATTATCATGGGAGATTCAGGATCAGTGGGACTTGGCGGACTTATAGGGATACTGTTTATCTTCACCAAAGCTGGGTTTTACCTCCCCATTGTCGGTTTTATATTCTTTCTCGAATTCGTTTCAGTAGTGGTCCAGATAGGCTACTTTAAACTCACCGGCAAACGGGTATTTCTCATGGCTCCGATACATCACCACTTTCAGATCCTTATGCGTCAAAGCGGTCTCTACTCAGGCGAATTTCACATAAAATCAAAGATCGCCTGGCGTTTCCATATATTATCGGTTGTGTGCCTTGTATTGGGTCTTGTGCTGTTTTTAAAGATACGCTGAGGAGCGAATACAGGAAAAAACGCCTATGGTAACCGATAAAAAGTGCAACTACCCGTCTCCGGCAGGAAAAGAGTTTGTGCTCACAGGGGCAAGATTTGCAGGTGTTAACCCATCCAGCAATGTCCTCTGTTTAGGGTGTGCATTTGGAGAGAGTGTCTGTGATCTGGCATCAGAGTTCCGTTGTAAAATTTCAGCATTTGACTCTGATAAGCTAAAAGTCGATACTGCACAATCTCTGGCAATCAAAAAAAAGGTCAGCCACCTTATCTCATTTTCTTCCGATTTCCCCTCCCCCTCACTTGAAAAGGGTACCTTCGAGCTCGCTTTTCTTGAGGGTGACACCCTTGCCGATGATAACAGCGCCAATCTGCTCCATACCGTTTCAGACCTGCTGCTTCCAAGGGGATGGCTTGCATTCAGCGCTCCAGTTCAGCTTCAAGGTTCAGACCCCAAAAAGATAGCATCGTTTGAAAAAACATTCCGCTGCAAATTAAAAAAGGAGGAGGACTACAGAGCTCTGGCAAACGCCTGCGGTTTCAACACCCATTTTGTGGGACTTGTTCCCCAAAGCGGCTGGGATAACTATTGCATTCATCTGGCAAATCACCTTGAGGACACCAGAGGGTATTATGCAGATACTACGGTCAAACTCAATTCACACCAACAGATTGACGCCTTCTATCGCCTTGAGGCTTTCAGGTATATCGGATCTCTTTTTTGTGTGGCAAGAAAAAGGAGCTAAACGGCTTTTTTGTTTGGTAGATGTAGATGGGAATAGCAGTTGGAAAATGGCTCCTGGCATAATAGGGGAGCAAGCACCTCTCACTCCCACTTTCACAGTGTTCAAGCTCGATACTTCTGCGTTTGAAATCGAACAGAATCAATTCCTCCGCATCCACACCGGGTACGGTGTCGGATTTCGCTTTACGAGTTTCGTACTTTTCTTCTGTTTTTTTTCGAAACCCCCTGCCGGTCCCCAAAACGATGGAGAAAGAGGGCTCTTCAGCCTTCTCACCTGATTTTATTGACCACAACCGATGACAATGCTCTGTTGGAATCAACAAAGCTGACAACGTATGTTCCCGGTACTGCCCGCGAACCGGACCTGTCGGTTCCGTCCCATATCACTTGATTTGCACCATTTTTAATTGACAAGATTTTTACCAGTTTGCCATCAAGAGATTTAATTACAACTCTCTGATCCCCTGAGCGATTTTCAGGAACCGTTATGGTGGTATGAGCGGAGAAGGAGGCCGGATACGCCTTGAGGTCGCCGGATGTTGCTCTGATAGTCTTTTGTGACAAAACAGAGACATCAGGCCCTGTATTTACACTCACATAGACCATGCTGCCCCGGTCCAACATTGCCAGTTGCTGCAAAAGTGATGACTGATCGTCCAAATCAGGATATTGGGTGAAATCCTCACCTTCTGGCAGTTGAGCAGTTTTGCTGTAGTAGTAGATATCATGAAGACCGGCCTGATCACCGGTTATAATGGTTGCATGCAGGTAGACCGGCACGATGGTCACCCCGATAGCTTCTGCCATCTGCTGATACTGTTCATCCAACTCCGCGATAACCGAATCGGGCAGTGAGACGACGGTGTCAGTCGGGGAAAATTGTGCCAGACGTATATTGACCGGTGAGCTGAAACCAACCCAACGGTCAATGCCATCGGTAGTGACCACACGCGGCTCATCCTCTGTCCCGAAGGCAGCGGAGGCGTTGTGGGTACGACCGGCAAACAGGGCGGCAAGTGAAGGATTTGATTCCATTGGCTGTTTTGAAAGCCTGAAAGAGGCGATGGAATCGGTAAACAGTTCGCTGTTTTGAGCAAATGTATTATCTGTTTCAAGGTCTTGAAGATCAACGACTTTTAGAAGGTCATTGGCAAATTTCCAGTCGCGGGCAATGTGGTAATCAACTGAAAGCACCCGCCAGCCCTCAGGCAGCCCTATGAGAAAATGAAGGCTGTCTCTGTTTACAGGTGAAATTACCATCCCCATCGGAGTGGCGTGTCCGTAAAAACTCCCCAACTCTACGGTAATGGTATCCCCCGGTTTGGCTTCAACAGGGTGTTCGATGACAAGGAGAGTGTCTGTGCTGCACCCCACAAGGAACAGAACAGACAGAAAGAGTGTGGCAACCGTGAGTTTTTGTAATTGGTTCATATTTCTCCTCCTTATGTATTAGGCTCTATATATAAAGATAAACCAATTATGGTGGGGGTACATAACTTTTTTTCTTAATCGTAGTCGCAGTTGAAATCGGAATTGAAAAGTTTCCCCGCAACGAATTGATTGCCAGAAAAACAGTCCCAAACGCTTCGATATAGCAGACCCGACTCAAGCACCCCCTCCAGCCGGGGACCATGCATACATCTGCTCTTCATAGACTATGCCTGATTAAAAATAACGATACCGTTTGCGACACCAGATCAGTGGCCGGACAAGATAGTAAAGAAGCTTAAAACAGGTATCACGGAAGCTCCAACAGAGGAGATCTTCCGTGATACAGGGAAGTTTAAACAGAAAAACTTATTTTTTCTTGTGGCGGTTCAGACGGCGCATCTTTTTTCTTTTATGCTTATTAATCTTGGCTTTTCTTTTCTTTTTTACATTCGCCATTTGGATGGACTTCCTTTCCAAAATTTTATGATTACAGTGAAAAACAATCATATAAAATGATTCCTGACCTGTAATTCAGTCAACAACTATCATTTCTGACAGCAACATAATCCGCTATCGTCTCAGAATAATTAAAATACCGAACGCACCTGAAACCGGAATTTATTTTGATTCAACAGATCTACTCATCGTAAAAAAAGGGGGGAAGCAGTGCCAATCGCCTGGATCGCACTCAATTCAGTTAAGGGGCTTGGGCCGGTGCGTATTGGTGAGCTGTTAAAATATTTTGGCTCTCCTGAGGAGATATTTAAAGCCGGTGACCAGATTTTGAGGAAATCGGGATTGTTGCCGGAGTCCTGTTTGGAAACGCTCAGAGACGGAAAGTTGTTCTCATTTGCTCAGGAGCAGATACAAAAGGCGCACAAAGAGGATGTTACCGTACTAACACTTCACGATTCGCGCTATCCGGTCTATCTCAAGGAGATTTTTGCTCCGCCGCCTGTAATTTTTGTAAAAGGGGATTTTTCTGTTCTTCACCGGGATTCAATCGCGGTTGTAGGGACCCGTCTGCCCACTGAGTATGGAAAACAGGTAGCACGCTCCTTAAGTACGGAAATTGCCAGAAAAGGTCTGGTGATTGTAAGCGGCATGGCCAAGGGGATAGACACCATTGCCCATAAGGCGGCAATGGACATTGGGGGCAAAACAATAGCAGTTCTTGGGTGTGGCATCGATATAGTTTACCCCAGTTCAAACAGGGGACTTTCGGAGCAGATTGTGAAAAATGGCGCGTTGCTGTCGGAATTTCCTATGGGAACAGCTCCGGAGGCGTACAACTTTCCCAGAAGAAACAGAATAATCAGCGGACTCTCAGCAGGAACGGTTGTTGTTGAGGCAGGGTTGCGCAGCGGAAGCCTTATTACCGCAAACTATGCGCTCAATCAGAACAGGGAGGTCTTTGCCGTGCCCGGACCAATCACCTCTGCATCAAGCCAGGGCACCTTTAACCTTATTAAGCACGGAGCGGTACCGGTGCACTGTGCCCGGGATATCGTTGAAAACATTCGCTTTATTTCAGGCACACCACTCACCGGCGGGGCAAACAGCCTGACTTCAGAAAGCACTCCTCCCATAAAGGAGATTCTCAGCGACTGGGAAAAATCGCTGCTCGACACACTTTCCTGCAACCCTGTTCGTATTGATCAGATTGCTGAAAAACTGGATACTGCTGCCGGCGAACTTTTTGACAAATTATTGAACATGGAACTTAAAGGTCTTATCCGGCAGGTTGGCGGACAACAGTATATTAAGATACTATGAACAAAAAAACTATTCGGATCTGCGGCTTAACGGCCCTTGTGTTGCTATCCCTGTTGCTGTTTTTGGGAAACAGGGGGTTTGTTGATGTATACAGAACCTATAACGAGATCACCATTCAGTCCCAGCAGATTCAACGGGCACGCAGCACTCTTGACTCTTTGAAAGAACAGTATGAACTTTTAAAACAAGACACCACCCACATAGAGAAACTTGCACGTGAAAAGCTGGGCATGGCAGGAGAAAACGAAAAAATTATAAAGTTTGTTGAGGAGGAGAGGTAGCGGATAGCGGGTTATGAAAATTATCAAACAGATCAGGACAAACATCATTGCCGGGGTATTCCTCATCATCCCCCTCCTTATAACCCTTCTTATAATTTTTAAACTTTTCGAGTGGGTTGATTCTGCTCTTCCAAATGTTCTTGGTGTGCAGTGGGCTACGGGCCTTGGAGTGACGGCTACTCTGTTTATCGCCTATTTTACCGGTATTTTGGCGAAAAACTACTTTGGCAAAAAACTGATCGACACGGCAAATGCAATAATGTGCAATATACCCGTGTTAAACAAGATCTACCTGGGTGTGCAGCAAATTGTGGATACGGTTTCTTTGCAAAACAAAAAACTTTTTGACAGAGTCGTCCTTGTCCAGTACCCAAAAGAGAACTGCTACTGCATTGCATTTGTCACATCAAATGTTAACAAGGATCTCTCAAACAAAACCGGCAAGAAACTTATAGCAGTATTTATTCCCACCACCCCCAACCCCACCTCAGGCTTTTTGCTCTACTACCCCCAGGAGGAGGTGATAGATCTTGACATGCCCGTAGAGGTGGCAATTAAACGGGTCATGTCTGCAGGGCTTCTTAACGGAGAGCAGATACTTCAGAAAGCATCAGTGCCCAAACCCTGGGAGTGGGCAGACTTTTTCAAACGGGATCCGGATACGATTCTCAGAAAACGCAGCTGAGTATGAGTCCCCAGAAAACCACCGCTCTCATTCTTTCTGTTTTGCCCTACCGCGAGACAAGCGCAATCATTCGCGTTCTGACACCTGAACACGGGCTAGTGTCCGCAGTGGCAAAGGGCATGCTGAGAAGAGGCTCCAAGGCGATATATATCGACAGAGGCTTTCTTGTTGAGATGTTGCTCTATTTCAGGGCAAACCGCGATCTTCACACCGCAGGCACGATTCACCCCTCACTGCACTACCCCTCCATAAGAGCAGATCTCACCAAAACGATGATACGGGATGCCGCTTTTGAACTGATTCTTAAATCCCTGACGCAGTCTGCATCACACCCGGAAGCCTTTGATCTTGCAGAGGAGTTTCTTGACAGACTTGAAACCTCGGACAGAGAGGTAAGTTTTCCGGTTCTGTGGCATTTTATCATAAGTTACTGCGATGGTATGGGTTTTGGGATCGATTTACAAAACTGTCTCTCCTGTGCAACCCCGCTGCACAACAAGAGTGCTTCACTGCTTATCGATCGGGGAGGGATGGTGTGCCCGGGGTGCGCGGTGCAGCATAATCTTTCCGTACAGGTATCCGATGGTATTTTGAGCATTTTTCAGCAGACTGCTCTCCCCCGGGGTTTCAGCGAAAGCCCCGGGGAGTGTCTGCGCATCACAAAGATGCTCTACTCCTGGTGCAGGTATCATTTTGATATAAGGGCACCGTTTAATTCGATTGACTTTTTGGAGAGCATGATTTGAGGATACGGGAGGTTTTCTGGAAGGAACAATAGAGTGGCATGCTCTTCGCGCGTACTAACAACCACAGGAGAATGTTCCCTGTACTTGTCTACGCCTACGCATGAGGAGGTCATACGGTGTTTAAAAATGCCAGCAGGCTTATTGGGATGTCCCTCGACGCCACCGATGGTTATATCGGCAGGGTGGATGATCTCTATTTTGATGATCAGAACTGGGCGGTACGGTATGTGGTAGCGCAAATCGGGTTAAAGCTTCTGGGCCGAAAGGTCCTCTTGTCACCTGCTGCACTAGATGAACCCGGGGATAAGAGTATCAGGCTTAGGTATTCAAAGGAGAAGGTTCGCAAGAGTCCGGATATCAATACCGCAGAACCGGTCTCCCGTAAACTGGAAAAAGAGCTTCACGACTATTTCGCCTGGCCCTACTACTGGATCTACCCCCAGCACTACAGCTCCCTTGGATCTGCAATCTATCCCGGATTAACCTACCCTTCGGGTTTTCCCCTTGGGGGACAGAAGAAGACGCTTGCCGCAGAGGCGATCGAGAAGGAGAAACAGACCGAAGATACAATGGGACAGTGGCATCTTCGGAGTGTGGATGAGGTGGATGGGTATCATATCCAGTGCACCGACCAGGAGATCGGCCACGTAGAGGATTTCATCATTGATGATCAGCGGTGGGTTATCCGCTACCTTGTGATAAACACCAAAAATATCCTGCCCGGAAAAAAAGTGGTGGTGGCTCCTCAGTGGGTGCTCGGAATCGACTGGGCTGAGACAAAGGTATATGTCGATATCCCTGCCCAGGCTATAGAACAGGGGCCCGGACTTACTGCAGACACCCAATTTGACAGGGAATTTGAAGAGCGGTTGTACGACTATTACCACCGCCCTAAATACTGGAAGAAAAAGGACAGACAGTAAGGGAGCCGCACAAAAGATGAATCTGCTCAGAAAAGATCATTTCAATGCTCCGCCAGTGATGTTTTCAGCATGGACCGGGGCGGGAAACGTGGGTATTCTCTCTATCGATTACCTCAGAAGAAAGCTCCGATCAAGGCTCTTTGCCCAGATAGACATGAGCCGGTTTATCTCACCCGATTCCATGAATGTAAGGGGGGGGGTAGCGGTGTTCCCGGAGGCTCCTAAAAGTGTTTTTTATCATCACCACAACCCCGATCTTGTTTTCTTTGAAAGCAACGCACATGCGGGGGTAAAGCAGGACCGGGAGATCCTAAATACCGTCACAGCGTTTGCCCTGGATCTTCAGACCCCTAGAATCTACACCGCTGCAGCGCTTCCCCACTCCATGAGCCACAAGGCCGATTCAGAGGTTCTCTTTGCTGCAAATAACATCTCTCTTATTTCACAGCTTCGCTCAGAGGGGTTTGATACCATGCCCGATGGTACTATAGGCGGACTTAACGGCTTGATGCTGGGGGTTGCTGCAAGTAAGGGAATAGAGGCGGTTTGTCTTTTGGCAACCATTCCCGCTTATGCCGCAGCACTCACCTATCCAAAGGGAGCGCTTGCCGTTGTCAATGCATTTTCCCGGCTAGTGGGACTGACCGTCGACACAGCCGAACTTCGCAGGGAGAATAGCAAGGCAGAACCGGTATTCGATACAGTTGAGGAGAACATGCGGGAGTTTTTCTCCTCCTCTCCTGATTCGGAACAGATCGTTCAAGCAGATCGGCCGCAGGACATACCCGAATATGTGATGGATAAGATAGAGAGATTGTTTGAGGCGGCTAAAAAGGATCGCTCCAGGGCACCGGAGCTAAAGAACGAGCTGGACAAGTGGGGTCTTTATGAGTTGTATGAGAATCGCTTTCTTGATCTCTTCTCTGATGAGTGAGAAAAAAGTGCCGAGGGTAGGGGGCGCCTTCTCTGCGTTGTAATCCCCACCCCCACTCTATTCCCCAAGCTTAAGCCCCTGAGGCATATCCCCCATTTGAATGTATTGACATTTAAGGCAATGTGCTGTATACTCCCATCCTCCCCGACACCCAATACCCGCCACCTTCTCCGGTGGCATGTTTTTTGAGACTTTATCGATACAAACACCACACCACCCCCGGGCCTGCTACAGGGTGGGAGGAACCGGGTCGTTACCGTGCAGTTTTGTGATAAAATCTTCTGTGCTTTTTATCAAAGGGAGAATCGGATGAAAGAGCGGTATAAAGACAGAAAAGAGGCTGGCCTAAAACTTGTTCAGTATCTTGATCACTATGTGGGAGCACCGGGTCTTTTGGTGCTTGCTCTTCCGCGGGGAGGGATAGTTGTGGCCAATGAGATCGCACGGGCTCTCAAGGCGGAGCTGGATGTCTTTGTTGTGCGTAAACTGGGAGCACCGGACGAGCCTGAGCTTGCAATGGGTGCTGTTGCTGAAGGGGGTATTATCGAGCTGAACAGATCGGTTGTGGATTTTCTCTCCATATCAAAGGAGCAGATTGAAAAGAGTGCAGAGCAGGAGCTTACGCTGCTCAGGCACAGGCAGCAGCTCTATCGCCAAAAAAGGCCTCAGCTTCAAATCAGTGGCAAAACCATACTGCTTGTGGATGATGGGCTTGCAACCGGAGCCACCATGAAAGTGGCGCTCAAGGCGGTGAAAAAACATGATCCGGAAAGAGTGGCGGTTGCCGTTCCCGTTGGTGCTCCATCAACGGTGAGGGAGCTGCGGGCTGAGGCCAATGACATGATCTGCCCGATGCAACCAGATCATTTCATGGCGGTGGGTGCCTGGTATGAGGAGTTTGGACAGGTGAGTGATGAAGAGGTTTCGGAGGTTCTCCAGAGTTACAATAAGAAAGAACAGCAGTGATAACCAGTCACATTCTCCTTGGCACGCTGGTTCTAATCTCAAGTTGTTTCAGTGTAGATGGCGAAATATTCAGGGCAAACGCAGACCAGGGAGATTCCCATCGCTGGCCACCCGAAAAAACCACACTGCTTCTGCAAAGCACATAGTACGCCCCTTCGGGCAGGGGAAGCATTACCGTACTCTCTGCATACAGGGTAAAATCAACCCTGCGGGATGTTTTCAGATTCCAGATACTTAATTCGTAGATATAGCTTTTCCTTGATGTAATCTCGATAAAGGAGATATCCCCTGCGAAAGCGTCACGTAAACCCTTTTCCCACTCCTGAAACTGCTGTGCCGGTGGCGGGAAAACAGCTGTCCACAGCTCGTGAAAGGTATCAGAATCAAGGGGTGTTGTTGTTTTTCGGGCCGGAAAATTGATTGGCTCCAATGATTGGGCACACCGTTGTATGCCCGCAATTACCGCAGGAGAGAGCTCATCTTTTATTGCTTCTGAGAATAGAAATTCATCCATGTATTTTTCTATCTGTGCAATCCAGGTATCACTGTCTCCCATTCTGCCTCTGATTTTATCGGGCACCGAGGAGCGGGTGGTGATACTTTTCGCTGCGGACAGGTAATTTGTCAGGGCATCTTGGTAGTTACCACTCTCTTGAAGTTTCTGGGCCAGTTCCACTTTAGCAGAGCCCCCCCCGCAGCCGCACAACAGCACTGCACAGAGCAGCACAAAACAGAATGCTTTATAATAACCGCTCATTGCTACTCCTTTACCCCGCAGACTGCGTAATTGTCAAACCTGCACAGGTGGCATGTCCGCTATTGCAGCGCGGGTCCCCCTGTTGGCCTGTCAACAATTGGGCTTCTGCAGGTCAAATATAGAAGATGGTTCGATATTCGCTGCTCAGCTCTGGTGAAAGCCGTTTTTTTCCAAATAACAATTCTCAATACTGATACCATAAAATACAACTATCCTTACAAGATAGCTGCTCCTAAAACTATATTCCCTTAGTCTTTCCCTTTTTTGTACAGACATTGCCAATAATCAGTTTAGAATATTATATATAACAGATACGTTTCTCAAAATCAGAATTTATCCCGGTTTTAAAAGTCTGAAAAAGAAGACTATAGCAGAGCAAAGTGAATTTCTTTGCTTTAGATAATCAGAATATATAATTTGAAATTACCACGTATGATTTGAATGGTACTATTGTGTCTTGAAGGGAGTATTTGATGAAAGCATTACCGGCTTCACGCAAAGTTGAAAGTGTTCAGGGTGGGGTGACGCTTCTTACCGATTACGATGTCTATCTCTTTAAAGAGGGGAACCATTTCAGGCTCTTCGATAAACTTGGGGCACATGTTACAACCGTCAGTGATGTTAAGGGTACCTGTTTTGCCGTATGGGCTCCCAACGCAAAGCTTGTTTCCGTTGTTGGTGATTTCAACTCCTGGAGTGAAAAAAGTCACCCCCTGAATTTACGCTGGGATGGTTCGGGTATTTGGGAAGGATTCATTCCCGGCCTTCTGGAGGGTACACTCTACAAATTTCACGTCGAGTCCGGTGTTAATGATTACAGTGCAAACAGGGGCGACCCCTTTGCCTTTTACTGGCAAAATCCCCCGGAGACTGCACCCATTGTCTGGAATCTCGATTATACATGGAACGATGAATCGTGGATGGGCAGCAGAAAAGAGGCAAACAGTCTCGACGCCCCAATCTCTATTTACGAAATCCACCTTGGTTCATGGAGACGTCATCAGGACGGCACCCCTCTTTCATACAGAGAAACTGCTCCTGAGCTGGCGCAGTACATCAAAAAAACCGGCTTTACCCATGTAGAGTTTCTGCCTGTAATGGAACACCCGTTCTATGGGTCATGGGGATATCAGACAACCGGTTATTTCGCTCCCACAAGCAGATATGGTACACCACAGGACTTTATGTACCTGATCGACTATCTTCATCAACAAGGTATAGGGGTGATCCTTGATTGGGTCCCCTCCCATTTCCCGGGTGATGAGCACGGGCTGGCCTATTATGACGGAACGCATGTGTATGAACACTCCGATCCAAGACAGGGGTTCCATCCCGACTGGAAAAGCTACATCTTCAACTACGGCCGCAACGAAGTACAGGCATTTCTTTTAAGCAGTGCAATGTTCTGGCTTGAGAAATTTCATATCGATGCCCTGCGGGTTGATGCGGTGGCGTCAATGCTCTACCTCGATTACTCCCGCCAGGATGGCGAGTGGATTCCCAACGAATTTGGCGGAAGAGAGAATCTTGAGGCCATCTCATTTCTCAAACGAATGAATGAAGAGATCTACAAGGCGCACCCCGGTGTTCAGACCATTGCTGAAGAATCAACTGCCTGGCCCATGGTTTCAAGGCCCACCTATGTGGGGGGGCTGGGGTTTGGTATGAAATGGAATATGGGCTGGATGCACGATACGCTGGAATACATGAGTAAAGAGTCTGTTTTCCGCAAATACCACCACAGCGAACTCACGTTCAGTATGCTCTATGCGTTCTCTGAAAACTACGTCCTTCCACTCTCCCATGATGAAGTCGTCCACGGCAAGGGTTCTCTTTTAAACAAAATGCCAGGTGATGAGTGGCAGCGTATGGCCAATCTGAGACTGCTTCTCAGCTACCAGTTCTGTCATCCCGGAAAAAAACTACTGTTTCAGGGAGCTGAAATCGCACAGTCCAGCGAGTGGAACCATGATGCAAGTATTGAGTGGGATCTTAACCAGTGGGAGAGGCATTCAGGTGTCCAGAAAATGGTCTGCGATCTCAACACCATATACCGAAAGTACCCTGCTCTTTACCGTTACGACTTTGACCCCAGGGGATTCCAGTGGATCGATTGTAATGACTGGGAACAGAGTGTTATTGGATTTATCAGAAAAGGGCAGGATGAAAACGAACTTGCCCTTGTGATGTGTAACTTTACACCGGTACCAAGAGAACAATACCGGGTAGGAGTTCCTGCTGCCGGGTACTGGAAAGAGATATTCAACAGTGATGCTGATGCCTACAATGGCAGTGGGATCGGAAATAGCGGAGGAGTTAACACAGAGGATGTACCATGGCATGGTGATAAGTACTCCGTGATGATGACGCTTCCGCCACTTGCAACATCCGTTTTCACTTTCCAAAAACCGGAAAAACAGAACTGATCAGTTTCTAAACCAGGGGGGTACGTTCTCTGCACCCCCCTGTTATTTTAAAAACCCACCGCAAAACGCATCTCGATCATTTCCGGTGTGAAATGTATATCGATACGACTCTTTTCTGGCTGATACGGTCCCATCAATGTCCCATACACCACATTTCCCACAAACGTTCCAAGTATCGCACCTGCGATAAGGTCGGTTGGAAAATGTTTCCCTGCCTCTAACCTGGCCCAGGCTGTTGCTGCGGTCATAAAGGACAAACCGCTCAGATAGAAAACCCTGTGGGTTTTTGGAAAGGACATCCCGGCGATCATCTTGGACGAGAGGGTATTGCACACAGAAGCTATGGAGGTGTGTCCGGAGAGAAAGCTGTGAGAGTCTGATGAGTCGGGACGCAATCGACGGGTAGTATGTTTAAGCGAAAAGGCGGTGCCAGTAGTAAGGGCAGTTGAAGTTGCTATTGCGCCGGCATTTATCAAAGGGTCTTCAATTGACCACTCTTCACGAGGAAGGTTTCTCAGCAGATAGATCAAAGCTGTTGAGCCCATAGAGGCGTTTCTAAGATAGTAGCTGAAGTTTTCGGCCCTTTGAACAGATCCAAATACCGGATTTGTCTCATAGGCCCACCGTGAAATGGACCTCTCCTCGCCTGAAGCCACAATTGGTGCAGCAGATACGGCCCCCAGCCATAGTGAAGGGTCATATAGTGTTTCTCTCAATGCGTTTTTGAATCTTGACGAGGTTGGTCCGGAGGGGTTTTCGAGGGTATTGGGAACAAGCATTGCCCTTGAGCACCCCGAAAACAGCATGGCAGCACAGAGAACAACTACAAAAACCAATGGCTTTTTTCTCTTTACAGGGTACAGTTTCCGGGATAATAAGGATTCAGGAAAGCTGCACCTTAGAATGAACCAATTTTCATTATTGTTTGCGATTACCATCCTGTATTCACACCATATTCTTCATTTGGTTAAGAGTCCACATCCTCTGTAATCTGGCAATGATTGTTTAAAATAGTTCAATGCCACAGATACCACTCTTGCAGGACTGGTCGTAACTCTCAGTTTAAAAGAAAAGGGGGGGGGGCAGAATATCGTACCCAGTACAATCAGTGAGAATCAAGAGCTCTTTGTTGAGCAGCAGGTACTCTCTTCCCCCTTAGAAAATAGGTGATCATCGGTCCTTTTCCCTTAATTTCAACAGTGCCTCGTCTTTCAAATTCATATGTTTCTTTGAGCAGCTCATAGAAGTCCTCTGATACCTGAATTTCTCCCGGAACCCCCTGTGATTCCATTCTGCTTGCAATGTTGACCGTTTCTCCCCAGACGTCGTAGGAGAATTTCTTGACACCTATTACTCCGGCTACCAGATCACCGGCATGAATTCCGATGCGCAGTTCTATGGAATATCCGCTCTTTCTGTTAAAATCCTTCAGTTTTTTCTCGATATCAATGGCAAAATCAGCGATATTTTCGGCATGATCTCTTCTGCCGTCCGGCACACCGCTCGCCACCATATATGCATCCCCTATCGTTTTGATCTTCTCAAGCCCATACTCTTCCACCTTGTAATCAAAAATAGAGAACACAGCATTGAGCACCTTAACCAACTCCTCCGGACTCATTTTGGAAGAGTAACCCGTAAACCCGACAATGTCGGCAAAAAGAATCGTGGTCTTTTTATGTTTGTTGGCGATAATGCCGGGTTGCTTTTTGAGCTCCTCTGCTATGGTTTGCGGAAGAATGTTAAGCAACAGTTGTTCGCTTTTCTGTCTTTCCTCATCAATTATTTTCCTGTTGACAAATTCGGTTCTGGAATATTTTTCGAGAATATATCCTCCGTAGACCGCAAAAAATATGAGAAGAAAAACAACCGACTGCAGGCTTGAATGTTCAATTAAAGAGTACTGGCTCTGGGTCAGCAGAATATAGACTGCATATATCGAGAAAACAGCGATAGCGACTGCACAACCAAAGGCAAATCGTATCCCTGCAATAAAAAAAGTGACGATGATAACCAGTGTAAGTTTCTGAGGAAGGAGGATACCCTCAAGGTTATTCAATGCACTAATCAGCAAAAAACAGCTGAAGATCACAACAACAAAGAGGCTGAATATTGCATCCCACCATTTTCTGATAGTGGGGAGAAAACTTAAAACAAGTGTTGCAATTGTGACCGGGATCGCCACAAAAAAACGGGCAAATCGCATATAGATAAAATTTTCCGGCACCAGAAGCTTATCGGTGTAGGCAAAGGCAGCAATGAAAAACAACGCTGCAACAAGGATCACCCGTGCCACTCCACGGTGCTTGACATAGTGGTGCTCTCTGTACTCTTCTTCAAGATTTGGATCCTTGAAATTCAGCGTCAGTTTATAGGTTGTGCCCTGCTGCATAGTATACCCCCTCTCAGCAATGACAAATATAATTCAGGAAATATCCAAACGCCGATTCTCCGGCTGGAGCCAAAAACGAATTTCATCTGTTATGGTTGATAACGCTGTTGGGAAATAGTGTCTTGGTGAGTAATCGAGTGCGACGGCGATGAGAAAGGGAGCACTTATACTCACTCCCACATTCCCTTAAGCCTGTTCTGTATGTCAACCTGCACATTGGTCCTGATCTCCTCATCCCCGCTCTCTTCCACCCCCACACTCACAAGCTCCATTGTCTCCTTAACTTCGGGTGTAAAGAAACGGCTGCACTGGGAGTAGACATGGCGGTCGGAGAAGCCGGCGGGTTTTGAGTAGAACCGAAGAGGCCACGTTACATACAGATAATCTCTGCTGCGGGTCATCGCAACGTAGGCAAGCCGCAGCTCCTCCTCGACATCTTCATCACAGTCGGTTGACATGTCTGAAGGAAGGCAGCCATCCGCTGCATGGATAAGATAGACCACATCCCATTCACACCCCTTTGCTGAGTGGATGGTTGAGAGCACCAGATAATCTTCATCCTTTGATGAGGGTCCAGCCAGATCACTGGTGGATGCAGGCGGGTCGAGAACAAGTTCGGTCAGAAACTGAGTGCGTGAGCGGTATGAGGATCCGAGGCCTGCAATGTGCTCGATATCATTGTATCGTACAGATGCATTTTCGTGGTTGTTCTCCAAAAGCGGCTTGTAAAAGTTGACGATGGAATCGAGCTGAGCTCCAAGGCTAACACTCTGCTCACTGAGATTGCACAGAAGTTTTGACAGTTTGGAAAGGTTATGGAGAACAGCTTTGGGTGCGAAAACTGTTCTTAACGAGTGAAAGGAGTAGTTATTGAGTGTCAGGTGTTCAAAAATCCCGGAAGCCGTAGCCGGCCCAACTCCTTCAAAGAGCTGCAGTACCCTGAACCACGCCATCTCATCCTTGCCGTTTTCCAGTACTCTGACAAATGCAATAAAGTCCTTTATGTGGGCGGCTTCCAGAAATTTCAGTCCGCCGTACTTATGAAAAGGGATCCCCTTTTTGGCAAGCTCGAGTTCAAGAGCTGCAGAGTGGGAGCCGGCCCTGAAAAGCACTGCCTGTTTTACAAGGGAAACACCCGATTCATAGTGCTCCAGAACCTTGTCGATTACTCCGCAAGCTTCACCCTCTTCATCATTGAAGGTAATAAGCTCAGGACGGTCTGAACCCTGTCGGTTTGAGAAGAGGTTTTTGCAAAACCGTTCACGGGCACCGGCGATCAGCAGATTGGTGGTAGTGAGAATCGGTTCTGTTGAGCGGTAATTCTGCTCCAGGGTTATCTGTTTTGTATCGGGGAACATTTTCGGGAAATCCAGAATATTCCGTACGGTGGCAGCCCTGAAACTGTAGATACTCTGAGCATCATCACCTACGGCCATGATGTTCTCGTTTGTCCTGCGCATCCGTTCAAGAATTCCGGACTGGAGCCTGTTGGTATCCTGGTACTCGTCAACCAATATGTGGTCAAACCGTTGCTCTATAATTTCTGCAATTTTGCTGTCCTCGAGAAGATGGTACCAGTACACAAGCAGATCATCATAATCGAGAGTGTTTCTTTTCTGTTTGACCGATACGTACTCTTTAAAGATCTCTTTGAGCTGCGGTTTCCACCGCTCACACCAGGGGAAATGTTTTTTGATTATGTAGTCCAGCTCCTCCCCTGAATTCATTCGCCTTGAGTAGATGGCAAGCAGGGTTGATTTTCTGGGAAAGCGCCCCTTCTTTACGGTCTCGATTTTTTTGTGCCGTATGACATCGAGCATATCCTGCGCATCGGCACTGTCGAGAATAGTAAAATCGGGCCCTATACCTGCTGCCTGGCTATACATTCTTAACAACCTGTTTGCAGTGGCATGAAACGTTCCGCCCCACACCGAGGAGGTTGCACGAGCGCCGCTGCCCAGAGCCTCCCCGGCACGGTTAAGCATCTCTTTTGCCGCTCTTCGGGTGAAGGTGAGAAGCAGAATCTTCTCCGGCTTAACACCCCCGTTTATAAGATGGGCGACTCTGTAGGCCAGCGTTTTTGTTTTACCGCTTCCTGCACCCGCAACCACCAGCAGGGGCCCCTGCCCGAAAGTGACTGCCTGCAGCTGCTGCTCATTGAGCTCACCAATCCAATTTGTATTCATACACTCACACTGTCGGTTTAAAGTTCGTAGTTTCCCTCTGATTCCGGCTGGTACAGAATCTCCTCCACCACAAGCTCGATTTTACCCTTTGGGACATCCCACTCTATTTTATCACCCACCTTGTAGCCTATTAGGGCTGTTCCGATTGGTGCCAGAACAGAGATTTTGTCTTGGCTTACATCTGCATTGGCAGGGAACACCAGCTCCACAGTCATCTCATCACCGCTATCGAGCTCCCTGAGCCGCACTTTGGAGTTCATGGTGATAACATCGGGCGGAACCTGCTGCGGTGTAACTATTGTGGCCCGGTCCAGCTCAGTTTTCAGTTTACGCATGTACTCCTTTTCTGCACCCGTTGCGCTCTGCTCAGAGATCAGTCCCCTAAGTCTCTTACTATCCAGCTCTGTGAGATAGATGTCTCTTTTCTGGTTCATTTTTCCACCCAACCCTTTCTTGTTTTATAAAAGCCTGATCTTGATGACTGACCAAAAAAAGAATCCGATCAGGACAAAGATATATTATTGATAAACTTGTTATGTTATGGAAGAAAAACAATTACGAAATCGATCATGGGCACTAAGATTGCTTTTTGCCCTACATGATGCATAACAACGACCGACAATTCTGGGCAGATACTCTTAAAATAGTTTCTGTCATGGGGGTAATACTGATTCACAGTGCAGCGCCTCTGCTTGTGCTGTATAACCAGATGGGCTCAGGGTACTGGTGGAGTGGCAATATCTACAATTCCGCCTCCCGCTGGTGCATTCCGGTTTTTTTCATGTTAAGCGGAACATTCCTGCTGGGAAAAGCAAACGGGATGTCTGTTACCTTTTTCTTTAAAAGACGGGCTCAGAGAATAGTTGTACCCTTTTTTATCTGGAGCGGTATCTACTTTTTCTGGAGAATAAATGTAAACGGAGAACCGTTGCCCCTGCTCTCGTTCTTTGGCCTCCTTTTGAACGGACCGGTCTATTATCATCTGTGGTTTTTTTATATCCTGGTAGTTTTATACATACTCACACCGGTTTTAAGTTCCTATCTTAATGGGGCGAAAAAATCCAATCTTGCCTATCTTTTGATCCTTTGGGCCCTTTTTGCCACGGTTTTGCCGGTTATCCAAACTTTTTGGGGAGACAGATCGTATCCTTCCGATACAGACTTAAATTCAGCCCCTTATTATATAGGTTATTTTATATTGGGTTATGTCTTAAGGGATGTTCATTTAGGTAAAAAATTCATATTCGTTTTGGCTCTGGTTTTTACGCTCGGTTTGCTTGTCACCGCCTACGGCACCTACTATCTCACCGTCGTTCAAAACAACGGAATCTTTAACGATTTGTTCTACCACTATTTCAGCTTCAATGTAGTACTGATGAGTATCGCTGTTTTTCTGTTGATTAAAAGTGTCAATTACGGAAACCGCGGAGTGTCGGCAACGATTGTCAGGAATCTGGCAGTGTGCGTACCGGGAATTTTTCTCATTCACGCCATCGTTATCGCAATACTGAACAGGGGATATCTTGGTTTCACACTCACCCAATCAACAATCAATCCCGCTGCAGGTGTCCCGGTTTTTGCAATTATAGTTTTTGCAGTATCATTGTTGATCGTTTTCGTTATCCGAAAAATTCCATTATTGAGATACATTGTACCATGACAAAAACCACACCACCGCGATTCTTAGCTCCAAAGGGGCGATCCTTTTCAACTCAGCCCTTTAGCACCGGCCTAATCGATTCCGATTCCGACCCCGACCGCGATTAAAGAAAAGGAAACGTTATGAAAAATTCATTGCTGCTGCTTTTGTGCATCATGGTACCGTCCCAAAGCGATACCATCCAAACCATAGAACGCCAAGACCTCCAGTCATTCAGCACAATCGCCCGATCTTCCCTTATGGCACAATCCAAAACAGAGGCCTGGGAAACCGTTGTCCCCCAAGTCCAATCCATAACCATACGATCAACCGCTGACAGTACCGATCAGCCTGCCCTGTTTTACAATTCAGGCTCCCCAAAAATGAGACCGCTTCTCATTGCCCTGCACAGCTGGAGCGACAATTTTCAACAGCAGTACAGCATTCCCTACGGAAAGTGGGCGGTGAAAAATGACTGGGTATTCATTCACCCCGACCACAGAGGCCCCTATACCAATCCCCAGGCAACGGCTTCAGAACTGGCCATCCAGGATATCATGGATGCCATAAATTATGCAAAGAACAACGCAGCCGTTGACACATCAAGAATCTATCTGATCGGTTTCAGCGGTGGGGGCATGACTGCCCTGATCCTGGCCGGAAGGTACCCCTCTTCATGGACTGCAGTCTGTGCGTGGGTGCCGGTGTATGATCTTGTCCAGTGGTACCGGACAACAAAAAATGCAGCCCACGGTTATGCAATCCATATCAAAAACTCCTGCGGAGGAGCGCCCCTGAGTGGAACGGATGCATACCGTGAGTGCAAAAGAAGAAGTGCAGGCACCTATCTTGCGAATGCAAAAAACAGACCGGTACAGGTGTATATCATCTCCGGCATTGAAGACCGGTTTGTACCTCCCGGCCACGCTCTTCAGGCGTTTAACGACCTGGCCGATTCATCTGATTTCATACAGCAGAAAGATATCGATTATATCGACACTCATTCCACTCTTCCCGGTCATCTCAGATCACACCACAACCATCACCTTTTCAGCAAAGCGGGACACCAACTGCTCTTCAGCCGCCAATCAAACAACGCCCTGATCCATATTTACAGCGGAGACCACGATATTATTTACAACATCGGCCTTTTATGGTTAAGCAGGCAGAAAAGATAGGGTTGGCTGGTTGTTTTTTTCCTGTCGGTGGATTAACTATATCTTCACTTTCTTATGGCCACCTGCAACAAATCGGGTGCTTTCACTCAGTTTTTGCCGGTTTCCATACTGAGCTCAGAATACTTTAAATAAAAAGAGCTGTTCCAACAAGAGGGGGCAGAGGCTGCTATCCTAATTACCCAATCCTGCCCATAAGGCATAATTATTGCAGCCTGACTACCCGTCTCTCTATCCGGCTAAACTAAAAAAACAGAGCTTTGTTTTGTATACGCTCTGAAAGTACACTATTTTTTAACCCAAAACGACCCCTTCAGGCAAGGAGCAGTATATATGTGTGGAATAGTCGGCTATATTGGAAGCAGAGAAGCATACCCGGTACTTATAGAGGGGCTAAGTGCCCTTGAATACAGAGGATACGACAGCGCCGGAATCGCAATGGTAGGTACTGATGGGTGCAGGATAAATAAAGACAAGGGAAAGGTCGATAACCTCAGAAAAATAACCAGTTCCTGCTGCATGAGCGGCTCTACCGGAATCGCCCACACCCGATGGGCAACTCACGGTGTCCCCTCGCTTATCAATGCCCATCCCCACACCGACTCCGCCGGTAAAATTGCCATGGTCCACAACGGCATTATTGAAAACTACACTTCACTGAAACAGAAACTCGCCAAAGAGAGTCTTGAGTTTACATCAGATACAGACTCCGAAGTGCTCGCTCAGCTTATCGGCAAATACTACAACGGTGACCTTGCCTCTGCCGTACGCAAAGCACTCTCGGAAATCGAGGGAACTTTCGGTATTGCGGTGGTGGCTGCCGATAACCCACAGGTGATGGTGGGCGCTCGGAGAGGATCCCCGCTGGTTGTGGGAATCGGGGATGATGAGTTTATTCTTGCCAGTGACTCCTGTGCCATTGTCCGTCATACCAAGAAGGTGATCTACCTCAAAGACAACAATATCATCGAGCTCAAACCCGGCGATTTCAGTATCAGTACTCTCGACAACCGCAAAATAAGCCCCCGCATACACAGTATCGACTGGGATCCATCCGTGCTTGCAAAAGGGGGATTTGACCATTTCATGCTCAAAGAGATCTTTGAGCAGCCGGAAACTGTACTCAATGCAATGAGGGGAAGGCTTATTCAGGAAACCGGCTCCGCCCGCCTCGACGGACTCAATCTGGTGCTTCAGGAGCTGCGCCAGATCGACAGAATTATATTTGTCGCCTGCGGAACAAGCTGGCATGCGGCCCTGGCCGGAGAGTACATGATAGAGGACATTGCAGGCATACCGGTTGAGGTGGAGTACGCATCGGAATTCAGATACCGAAACCCCATTATCGACTCCAACACCCTGGTGTTCGCCATAAGTCAGTCGGGGGAGACCGCCGATACGCTTGCAGCAATGAGAGAGGCGGCGCACAAGGGGGCAACCGTCCTTGGCATCTGTAACACCGTGGGCTCAACTATTGCACGGGAATCACACGGAGGGGTATACCTTCACGCCGGCCCCGAAATCGGTGTCGCCTCCACCAAGGCATTTACCTCCCAGCTTACGGTACTGAGCATGCTCACACTGCTTCTTGGACGAATGAGAAGAATCTCCCATGCAGAAGGAACAACCATTGCTAATGCACTCGACCAGATACCAAAGCAGATAAAGAAAATCCTCAGGCAAAACAAAAACATACAGGAAATCGCCCAGATCTATCACCACCACAGCAACTTTATCTACCTGGGACGCTCCTACAATTTCCCCACCGCACTGGAAGGGGCCCTTAAGCTTAAGGAGATCTCCTATATCCATGCAGAGGGGTACCCGGCAGCAGAGATGAAACACGGCCCCATTGCGCTTATCGATACCGACATGCCCTGTGTCGTACTGGCATTAAAAGACAGTGTCTACGACAAGATCATCTCCAACATCCAGGAGATAAACGCCAGGGGGGGCAAAGTAATCGCAATCGCCAATGAGGGTGACAAGGAAATTGAAAATTTTGCTCATCACGTAATTTATATTCCAAAGACTATTCCCATGCTCAGTCCGCTGCTCTCGGTTATCCCCCTTCAGCTTCTGGCATATCACATTGCAGCGTTCAGGGGATGTGAGATCGATCAGCCCAGAAACCTGGCTAAGAGCGTTACGGTTGAGTAGTCTTTGACTGTTCCTCACATTTTTTGCTTTTTTTAGAGGCTAGCAGATGAATCCTCACTATCTTTTCACCGAAGACGCGCCCCGGCCAATTGGCCCCTATAGCCAGGCGGTTGAGTGCGGCGGTCTTATTTTTATATCCGGCCAGATACCGCTTGACCCAAAAACAGGGGAGATCTGCGGTGATACCACAGAGGGGCAGGCAGAACAGGTTCTCGGTAACCTCAGGGCGATACTCCGCGCTCAGGCACTCGATTTCTCCTCCCTTGTAAAAACCACCGTGTTTTTAACCGATATACAAGACTTTCCGGCATTTAACCGGGTCTATAGCAGCCATCTGCAAAAAAATGCACCGGCACGCAGTGTGGTTCAGGTTTCCCGCCTGCCCAAAGGGGTAAAAGTTGAAATCGAGGCAGTTGCATGCAGATGAAGGGTGAATACGAGGTCAGGCTCGATCTTTTTGAGGGACCGCTGGACCTTCTGCTCTATCTGGTCAACAGAGCAGAGGTAAGTATCACCGAAATCCAGGTTTCCGTAATCGCTTCCCAGTATCTTGAATACCTCAATATCATGAAACAGGTAAACATCGATATTGCAAGCGAATATCTCCATATGGCCGCAACCCTTATCAGGCTCAAGGCCCGGGAGCTTCTGCCCGATCAGCCCAATGACGAGCAGCTCGGGATGGAGGAGGGGATATTCAACCGCGAGCAGCTTATCGCACAACTGCTTGAATATAAAAAGTATAAGGAAGCCGCAGACAAGCTCAAATCTTTTGAATCTGAGCAGTTCGGGGCGTATGCACGGGGCAGGGCAGAGGAGATTGAAAACAGAACAGATCACCAGGAAGTAAACCTCGGCAACATTAGTACCTATGACCTTCTTGCCGCATTCAAGGAGATTCTCTCAAGACCCCTTCCCCAGGACAGCAACCATGTGGTCCTGATGGATGATATAAAGATCGATGACAGAATCGAGCATGTGCTGGGTATTCTCACCGATGACAAAGAGATACCTTTTGAGCAGCTCTTTGCATACGGAGGCAGGGGGAAGTACGTGATGGTGGTCACCTTTATGGCGATCCTGGAGCTCATAAAGATGAAAAAAATTGAGTTCAGACAGGAAGAGAGCTTTGGAACCATTTTTGTAACTAAAAAAGATAGCTGTGATGAGCAGGAGGGTGAGTGAACCACAACCAGGCACAAAAACAAAACGATCCGCAGGCCGATGAATCGGCCCAAAAACAAGCTTCCCAGCCAAAAACTGAGGACCTTCGCATTCTCGAAGCGCTGCTCTTTGCTTCCGATGAACCACTGTGCGCTTCGAGGATTAAGGCCATTCTTCCCGAACAGCCCGATCTGAGAAAAATCCGGAAAATGGTGGAAAAAATCAACCTGCAGCTTGAAAAGGAGCGCCACCCCTTTGAAATAACTGAAATCGCAGGGGGATTTCAGTTCCGTACAGTGCCCTTCTATCAGCCCTGGGTCAAACAGATCTTCAAGGAGAAGGCTGCAAAAAAACTCTCTATTCAGGCTCTTGAGTGTCTGGCAATTATTGCCTATAAACAGCCCTTAAGCAAAGCAGAAATTGAAGCAATCAGAGGGGTAATCTCCGATGGAGCCATGAGAACGCTTCTGGAGAAGAGGCTTATCACCATCTCCGGCAGAAGCGAAAAACCAGGAAGGCCTCTTCTATACAGTACAACCTCCGTTTTTCTTCACCATTTCGGACTCAACAAAATTGCCGACCTGCCTAAAATCGAGGAGTTTGAAGCTCTGGCGAGGGAAAAGATGGAGGATCTCAGTTTCGAGCAGCTCGAGGACTCAACTGAGCCCCAACCAGAGACCTCCCAAGATACAGAGCAGATTCAAAACAACCACGACCAGCAGCAAGAACCTAAACAGCTACCGCCAGATTCCCGGGAGCAGTAACCAATGAACTCCAACAACACCAAAAAACCCCTTGCCGGCACCGCTGCCCCGCTAACCCCCATGATGCGCCAGTATACCGAGATTAAATCCCGCAATCCCGATACAGTACTGCTCTATCGAATGGGGGATTTTTATGAGCTCTTTTTCGACGATGCAAAGATCGCATCACGAGTCCTGGGACTCACCCTAACCAGCAGAAACCACGGTGGGGCCGATGCCACCCCACTGGCCGGATTTCCCTTTCATGCGCTGGAGCGCTACGCCAACCGACTGGTCAAGGCGGGGTACAAAATTGCTATCTGTGAGCAGACCGAAGATCCAAAAGCCGCCAAGGGAATCGTGAAAAGAGATGTCGTGGAGATTATCACAGCAGGAACCGCTACCGAAGACAACTACATCGAGGAAAAATCAAACAATTTCATCCTTGCACTCTGTTTCGCTCCCCAAAAAACCGGCGTGGCAATCTGTGACCTCTCAACCGGTCTCTTTCAGGTTGAGGAGATCGAGCCTGCCGATATTGAGCACGAACTGGCAAGAATAGACCCTTCGGAGGTTCTCCTCTCCGACTCCCCGGACACCCAGATCCCTCTCTGTCTCAGCGATAACTATAAACAGATTCTCATCTCACGTGCACAAAGCTTTAATTTCACCCTCCAGAATGCATCGGAAATTATCTGCTCCCATTTCCATATCGCATCAACGCAGGCCCTTGGACTGGAAGCGTTCACCGAGGGGGTCTGCGCCGCAGGGGCACTGCTAGGGTATCTTAAGGATCAAAAAAAAAACAGCCTGAACCACATTCTATCGATTACTCCACGATCCATCACCCAGTTCGCCGAACTTGACCCATCAACCATAAGAAATCTCGAACTGCTCAAGCCCATTCAAACCGATGATACCGGTACCACACTAATCAACGTTCTCGACAGAACCGGCACAGCCATGGGCGCAAGGCTCCTAAAGAACTGGATCACTCACCCCCTGCGGGACACAGACAAGATCAACCAGAGACTCGACTGTGTAGAGTGGCTTAAAAATGATCTCTTTGTGCGCGGTGAGGTCGAACTCGTTTTAAAACGAATAGCCGATATCCAAAGACTTATCAGCAGAGTGGCATTTGAAAGGGCAAATGCACGGGATCTCATCTCACTTAAAAACTCTTTTCACGCATTCAAACCCATCATCAGAGCCCTTGAAGGCTCATCACTTGCCGACATAGCAACCATCTGCTCTGCGCTTGATGGCTTTGAAACCCTTGCCGAAAAAATCGATTCCACTCTGCTCGAAAATCCCCCCCTTTCAGTAAGAGACGCAGGGATGATCAAAAAGGGCGTTTCCGAGCAGCTCGACCAGATCCGGGAGGCTTCACTACATGGCAAACAGTGGATCGCCTCCCTTCAGGATTCAGAACGCAAAAGAACCGGCATTTCATCTCTTAAAGTGGGCTATAACAAGGTTTTTGGCTATTATATAGAGGTCTCAAAGGCAAACAGCACCCTGGTCCCCGATGACTACATCAGAAAACAGACGCTGGTAAACGCAGAGCGGTTTATCACCCCTGAGCTAAAGGAGATGGAATCAAAGGTGCTTGGCGCTCAGGAGCAGATCAGCGCTTTTGAGTTTGAGGTGTTTTCATCACTGCGAAAAGAGGTAGGATCACACTGTGAACCAATACAAAAGGCAGCCGAGGCGATCGCCACGCTCGATGTCTTTATCTCTCTTGCACGGATTGCATCAGATTACGCCTACACCCGGCCCAAACTCTCCACCGGAAACGACTTTATCATCAAGGACGGGCGCCATCCGGTGGTGGAACGGATGAACCCAACGGAGCAGTTCGTCCCAAACGACACCAATATCATCTCAGGCGATTCCCAAATCCTTCTGATCACCGGTCCCAACATGGCCGGAAAATCAACCTACCTCCGACAGAATGCCCTTATCGCTATTATGGCACAGATGGGGTCATTTGTCCCTGCAGCGCAGGCAACCATTGGCATCGTAGACAAATTTTTCACCCGGGTGGGAGCATCCGACCGCCTCGCCAGAGGACAGAGTACTTTTCTGGTTGAGATGATCGAGGTTGCAAACATTCTAAACAACACCACCAATAACAGTCTCATACTCCTCGATGAAGTGGGACGGGGAACCTCCACCTTCGATGGGATCAGTATCGCCTGGGCCGTGGCAGAATTCCTCCACGAAACCGATCAAAAACAGGGACGCACCCTGTTTGCCACCCATTATCATGAACTTACCGAGATGGCTCTTCTCTACGAAAGAATAAAAAACCTCCATATCAAGGTAAAAGAGTGGAACGATCAGATCATTTTCCTCAGAAAAATAGATGTGGGCTCATGTGATCACTCCTACGGCATTCAGGTAGCACGGCTTGCTGGGGTACCAAAAGAGGTGATCCTGCGGGCACGTGAAATTCTCACCAACCTCGAAAACATGGAGCTTACCCCCGACCACAAACCGGTACTGGCCCGAAAATCAAAAGATTCTCAGCCCGACCCCTACATACAAACCGATCTGTTCAACGGGGTACAGCTCAACTGCATCGACAGTTTCTCAAGTGAAATAATAACCACCCTCCAAGCACTCGACCTTAACAGCCTTACTCCCCTTGATGCGCTCAACATTCTCTCGGGGCTCAAGGAGAAGGCTTCCGGGGAGAGGTGAACCTTTACCCTAGTTGCTTTTTACGGGTATCTATCCTAATGTACAAAACAGTTCAATAACATTTATAAATAAAACGGATGCCTTTGGAGAATTGGTGGGTCGGCTGCAGGTTGATCTCAGATCGTTATGAGGTGGCAATCCATTTATCGCCATTCTCTTCAGCGCCTGCGGTTCTGAGAATCTGGGCGCTGCCCGCGCAGGGCCGGGCGTTGAAATGCCAGGGTTTAAATGGATCATCCCGTTGGGATTAAGGAGTAGGAATAAGGCTTTATACTACGGCCGGGCGAAAGATAGTGCTTGGCCTTTTCTTGGCCCCTTCTCAAAAGACAACAGGATAATCATTTGCGGCGAAGTTGCTGCAATACTCGGTGTTTCGGGCTCAGGCTTCTGGTGATGGTGACATTCTGATTTGAACTTACAACCGGGTTTCCAAGTGTCTTCATAAACCATGAACTCTTTAGGAATGGTTCCTACTCACCTTAAACCAGTACTCTTTTTCTGTTGCTTTTAAAACTATTGAGCCATGATGATCTGTTCTCAAAACTTTACAACCAATTTGCTCCAATTTCGAGATTATATCCATATGAGCATAGGGATAATTTCCGCATGTTGATATAATAGCGTATCGTGGTTTGGACACATCCAGCAGTTCTTCCGTAGTACTGCCGTAACGCCCATGGTGGCCTACTTGCAATACATCTGTCTTTAAATCTGCATAGGAATTTACCAGGTCCAGTTCAGCCCTTCTTTTAGCATCTGCCATAAACAGTACATTTATTGCAGGGGTCACTAACTGAGTAACAATACTGTAATTATTTTCAACATAGAACCCGGGTTTTCCCTTAAGATGTTCGTACTCACGAATCGGACCTACAACACGCAGTTCAATTGTTCCAAACTGCCAGGTATGCCCAACGCCAACATGTTCATAAGCCACTTTACCCTCTATTTGTCTTAAAAAACGAGATGCTAAATACTCCGGCTGATATTTAGACAGTGCAAACTTTTTAATCATAAAGGTCTCTAAGATTGCAGGAACACCTCCAATATGATCGTTATGATAGTGGGTTATCACAAAAAGATCAATTTTTTTAACCCCCAGTTTTTCAAGATATCTGACAACCTCTTTTGAATAATATCTGTTTCCAGAATCTATCATTATGACCGTACCATCGTCATCTAACAGTACTATCGCATTACCATGTCCCACATCGATAAAGTGAACTTGTACTAGAGAGCTACTATTGAGTTTATCTAAAACTTCTTGTGAACTATTTACTGCAGGTACAGGGTGATATCTTGATATAAACAGCTCCAGAAACTTTCTCGAACTTGTATAGGGCCGTTTATTGTATGAAGTGATATACACTCCGTATAAGAATGCTGTGATGGTGAAAAAAAGTAACAATACGCAGTTAATCTGACACCTTTTGGCGGGTTTTTTTGAATTTGTTCCGGTCATATCTATTCTGTTGCACGGTGAATCACTACTTCTTACCTGTACTGCTATCATTACACATAGTATTTCGAACACTACCCCTGAAGTAGCCGCCTTTGTCTGGGCAGTTGTAAGGCTTTCAATAGTGATTTTGCCTGTTTCGATTTTTATGCAGCCATTTGTAATATAATTTCTTGATTACAATTTGTACCGGATAATGGTGCAGTTCAGTAACTGACGGTCTCTTTTGTTATTATTTCCAATCAAGAAAAGTTTCCCCTGGGGATAGGGGGTTTTATTTGAAAAAACAGAGGAAGTTTATCTGATAACTATAGCTGTTGCTTACCGGTTCTCCTTTGCTTGCCTTTGAAACCTCTGCACTCCGCCCGCATACATCTCTGTTTTTCGGCAAAGCAGAACCGAACCAGGTGAATGTTCACTTTTGGGCACCTGGAAGAGCAGGATTTTTCATTATGACATATGTTATTTGCCAACAACCATCTTACTCCGAAGGGGTTGCGTCACCAGGCCCCGAGTTTCTTACCATGGGCGTTCTTTTTTCCCGCCATTCACACCTTCGGCGATATATCTTTATAAAAAACACGGGAGGCCGCTGCCATGAATCACCCCCACGATCTGTTTTTCAAGGAAGCGTTCAGCCGTAAATCGGTTGCCTGCAGCTTCATCTGCAACTATTTCAATGATAAGATCAAGGCGGCAATAGATTTTGATACCCTCAGCTCGGTTAAAGACAGCCATATCACCACCGATCTGATCGAATTTTTCTCTGATACGGTATATTCCGCTTTAAGCACAGACCATAAAAACTGTATCTACATTCTTTTCGAACACAAAAGCTATGATGACCACGGTACAGGGTCTCAACTGATCGAAAATATTGCCATGCTTCTGCAGTATCACAGACGTCAGTGCGGACGAAGCGCAAAAATTCCGAAAATTTTCACCGTGGTGATAAACCAAACAGCCTCGGCCTGGGATTTTGCAAACAGTTACGCCTTGCATTTTAAGCCCTTCGTGTCTCAACCAATTTTCCCCGAACTTGATTTTACCGTTCTGGATCTGTCCGGAATTCCCGATCAAAAAATAACCGGTATACCCTATCTCAGGATTCTGTTTCTGACGCTCAAACATATTCACCACCCTCAACTGCCAAAGAAACTGGGAGAGATAGCCGTAATTTTCAGGGAGCTTGGCAATGAGCCCGAACTAAACGGCTATTTCAAGGCATTTCTTCTCTATATCAAGGCCACCGCTCCTGCAGAATTTGTTTCCGATATCATGCAAAAAATCAAGGGTGTAGCCATGGAACTGGATGAAGAAAACAAAAGGATGCTCGATGAGGCCCTCAGGGAGTTTTTCAAAGAGGAGCTGATTGAGGCCAGACGTGAGATTGAACAGCAGACCAGACGTGAATTCGAACAACAATTACGGAGGGAAATAAAAAAAGAGAAGAATGGCATTGCTCTCAATATGATCTCCCAGGGCATGGACGATCAAACTATCATCAAAGCTACAGGGCTGAGCTCTGAAGAGATTCAGATACTAAGGAAATCTCAATGATAATAATTTTCCTACGTTAAAGATAGCTATAAAACTACTCTAACCCCCCACTTAAAATGCCCCCTTTTATCACACGGTGTTTTTTGGGGAAGGGATCCTGCAAATGTTAGAAATTGGCAAAATAAGTTGCCAGAGCAGAGAAAAAATTGCTGATCCCTGGGATTACAAAAACACAATACTAAAATGCATTTACCTCAGTAGAGTAGTATACTATTTGTGGCAAAATCTTGTTGTGGCAAAATCTTG